>JAHIJO010000112.1 GCA_018898455.1 Verrucomicrobiota bacterium
ATTAAACAATAAGAGCCGTATGAGTCGAGAGGCTCAAGTACGGTTCCGTGAGGGACTGGGGGTGAGATTCCTCCGGTCTACTCGACTCGCCACACTGCCGGGGGAGAAACATAATTGGGTTGCGGGCATAGCCCGCATTGGTATATGGGAATAGTAAAATTGATAACTAATACATGTTCGTCTTGAAGGAAGCTTGCTGAAATGAATATTGAGATTGAACGTAACCTTGGAGAGCAACCCATCGCAGGAATCATGGCGGACCATGGTCTAAAGGCGCGAGACCTTGTCGCCAGCTCAACTAAGCAGATCACACACAAGATGGTATCTCGGGCATGCAAAGGCAGAAGGTTGACACATAACGTCCAATACAAACTTCGCGATGCGTTGAATAAATCTACGGGTAAAGCGTATTCCCTGGAGGGACTGTTTACCTACTAACCAGACCTCTTCTGCTTGATGTCTTCGGTCTTTACGTCCTCCATCCGGTCAATCCTCCAGCGCCGCGGCGGAGGCCAGGGCTGTCTCGAAAATGGCGTCCCGGCCCGAAAACGTCAATTCGTCGCCCAGCAGTTTGTCTTCCGGCGGAAGCACGGCCTTGACCACGCGGTTCATCGTCTGGGCGTCGAGGACAGACCGGGCTTCGATGGTGCTTTCGTTCCGGCGGGTGACGGTGAACGATTTTTTACCCGCGGCGCAGGTCATGGCCAGCGATTGGAACGAAACAACAGCGCCGGCGGCGGGAACCAGGGCGATCCATTCGCGGGCCAGCGGATAGCCGCTTTTATCCAGCTGCGCTTTCAACCATCCGGCTATCAGCAAACCCGTGGAAGTGTCCGCTTCGATCCGGACAGATTGGATGCGGGCCAGGTGATCCCGGCATTCCGGCGAGTCGAAGAATTGGGCGAATATCTGGCGGTAGGGCGTCAGCCGGGCCCAGTTAAGGTCGCTGACGGCGGTTCCCATCCGGCGTGTTTGTTCCACGAAGCGGGCCAGTTGTTTCATATCATCGCGGGAATAGGCGGCCGAATCCACGATGACCCGGTTTGCCTGTCCGGCGAAGACGATGAAATCTTTACGATCAAACGGCGGTTTCGGCCACCAGACGGCCACCGGCAGATCGGAGACAACCAGCGTAGCGGCCATGCTCGGCAGGTTGTCCGCCATGATGCCGCGGCCGGCCAGGCGGATATAATCACAGCAGACACAGCGCCGGCAGGTTTCGGATTTCTGGCAGATGATGGCGATATCCGCCATGAGTTCCGGCGGATCAATATCGGGTTCCGATGTGATCAGGATCACCCGGCAGGGATTGTTGCCGATGATGTTCCCGATCACGCCCAGCGCTTCGTCGGTGGCGCGTTCTGAATCGCGGAGTGCAATCAGGTTGGCCACGATGGCCCGCATGGACATGGGGGTGGCCGAGGATCCTCCGGCCGGCGGCAGGGATATCCATAAACTTTCCAGTTCGCGTTCGATGGCCGCGGGGTCGACGCGTTTCGGTCCGGCCGCCATGGTGACGCTCATAACCGCCTCCAGCTTCGTCCGTCGCGGGTCATCAAGTCATCGGCGCTGGCTGGGCCCCAGATTCCGGCCTCGTAATTGGGGAAATCCGTGGGGGGCGCAGCCGTCCAGCCTTCAAGAATCGGCATGATGCGCGACCAAGACGTTTCCACCTCGTCAGCGCGGGTAAACAGGGTGGCGTCGCCAAGCATGCCGTCGAGCAGGAGGCGTTCATAAGCTTCCGGCGGTTCCATGCCGAAGGCTGTCCCGTAATCGAATTCCATCTTCACCGGCCGGATGTTAATGGCTTGGCCCGGCGCCTTGGAGCTGAACTTGATTGATATACTTTCGTCAGGCTGAATCCGAAGGACCAGCCGGTTGGGATCCATGCCCTCCTGTGCGTTGCCGAACAGGGCAAGCGGCGCCAGCCGGAATTGAATGGCGATTTCCGTGATCCGTTTCCCCAGCCGTTTTCCCGAACGCAGGTAAAACGGGACGCCTGCCCAGCGCCAGTTGTCGATATGCCATTTGATGGCGGCAAATGTTTCAGTCGTCGAGGCCTTGGATACGTTGATCTCATTGCGGTATGCCGGCACGAACTTGCCGGCGATTGTTCCCAGGCCGTATTGCCCGCGCACGGTGAAGGCGCCGGTTTCCTGCGGCGCAATGACGCGCAGGGAACCCAGGACTTTGACTTTTTCATCACGCACGGCGTCGGCGTCCATGGACGCCGGCGGCTCCATGGCCACCAGGCTGAGCAACTGCATCATGTGGTTCTGGATCATATCGCGGATGACGCCGGCGGTTTCATAATATTCGCCGCGCCGTTCAACCCCGACCGATTCCGCGACCGTGATCTGGACATGATCGATGAAGTTGCGGTTCCAGAGCGGTTCAAAGATGCCGTTGGCAAACCGGAAGACCAGGATATTCTGAACCGTCTCCTTGCCGAGATAGTGATCGATGCGATAAATTTGATCCTCGTGAAAGACGGCATGAGCCGCATGATTCAATTGCCGGGCCGTAGTGAGATCGTGACCAAACGGCTTCTCAATGACAATCCGGACCCAGCCTCCGGGTTGGCTCCGGTTCAGTCCGGCCGCGCCCAGTTGTTCCAGGATGACGGGAAAGAAATCGGGTGCAGTGGCCAGGTAGAACAGGCGGTTGCCGGCCGTGCCGCGCTCGGCATCCAGTCGATCCAGGAATGCGCCCAGCCGGCGATAGGCGTCCGGCTCATCGAAGTTGCCGGGACAGTAGTCAATATGCCGGCTGAAATCATCCCAGACCGCCGGATCCAAGGGGCGTTTCCGCGAGAAGTCGTTGATTCCTTCCCGCATCTGCCGGCGGAAATCGTCCGTGGGAATCGGGCGGCGCGCAAAGCCGATAATGGCAAAACTATTCGGCAACAGTCGTTCCAGCCCCAGGTTATATAAAGCGGGTACCAGTTTGCGCTTGGTCAGATCGCCGGAGGCTCCGAAGATGACGATCGAACACGGCTCCGGTGTGCGCTGGAGCCGCAATCCCTCGCGCAATGGATTCTGTGTGTTTCGCATCATGAGATAACCCTTGTCAGGATACCCTAGCGGATTGATCCGAAAATTCAATTACATTCAATCATGGGCAAGGGCCATTCAGGACGGGCACACGCTCATGACCGAACAAACTCGGGTCTTGTTCCAAGAGGCGCGTTACAAAATTTGCCATAAGCCGACTGTCGGCCAAGTGACACTTCGCGTTCCCAAAAGAAACGATCCGCATCACCCCGTGTTGAAGGAACAGCGGCTCCAATTTGGCGTAATTACGTGAACGATTTCCCTCGTGGCGACGCGAGGGCACGGGGATCACCCGTCCATCGGCGGTTACCACCTCCAAGGGTTGTTCCTCAACCGAAAGCATGCCCGGAACTCCAAACCATTCCTCCACGCCGTGCAACAGCGTGTTGCATCCGATTCCGGTGCCTATGAACAGGATCTTCCCGTTCCGTTGTACGATCCGTCCCCAAGGGGACTCCCGGGCGCACGGGGTATTGAAGGTTTCATGACCCGCGATAAACGTTTCAGCATCGCGCCCGAACGCGGCCACGCTGTGCGTGGGATGTAAAGATCGAAATACGCCCGGACGTTGGCGAAACAATTCGGAGAGAATCCCCACGCAACTGGGCGTGTTCCGGACGCTGAACCGGGGATTCCCAGTCTTGATCTCGGCGTAGGAAAGCATGGGAAACACCAGGAGCCCTTCGCGGAGATATTCCATCAGCGCGTCGAGGATCCCGTCCGCGCGACCCTCCGTCTCCCCGATCTTCTTAACCGAGGAATGGACGAGAAGCGTATCGGCGGGCTGAATCCCCATCTCCGCTAAATGCTGTTTCAAATTGTTTTTTGTGTACATGGCACTGACCGCGAAGCGATGGATTCGCGGAAAGCAAAGCGGGAGCGCAGGCTCCCGCACTCCATATCGTTTGTTTACCGTCCGTCAGCCGACGGACTATGCGGCCGTCGGAACTCATGGCTACCTTAATAGTTGCCGTTGATAAATAATTACCATTTTTTTCGGACCGGGATGCCGGCGGCGGCAAGTGAGTCCTTGATCCGGCGGATGGTATATTCCCCGGTATGGGTCATACTGGCGATAATAGCGGCGTCGGCACAGCCTTCGGTAAATACCTGGACCAGGTGCTCCGGCTTCCCGGCGCCGCCGGATGCCACAACCGGAATGCGGACCCTGGTGGCGATCAGCCGGGTCAAGTTGATTTCATACCCGTCCCGTGTGCCATCGGCGTCCACCGAGTTGACCACGATCTCGCCAGCGCCCAGATCCTGCGACTTGATTGCCCATGCCAGGGCATCCAGTCCCGTGTGTTCCCTAAAACCCCGGATAGTAACTTCATAGCCGCTGGGAAAACGGACGGGGTCATTTGCCCGGACGGGGTCCATGCCCAGGACAATACATTGGGAACCGAACGCCCGGGCGCCCTCGGCGATGATTGCCGGGGTTTTGACGGCCAGCGAGTTGACCGATATCTTTTCGGCGCCCGCCGCCAGCACCCGTGACATATCATCGAGTCCGGTGATGCCGCCGCCGACGGCAAATGGGATGTGAATGGCCCGGGCCACGGCTTGAACCAGGCCGATATCTATCGGCCGACATTCGGTAGAGGCCGTGATGTCATAAAATACCAGTTCATCGCAGCCGCCGGCGCTGTAGGCGGCGGCCATCTCGACCGGATCGCCCAACTCGACATTGTTCTGGAACCGGACGCCCTTGGTGACTTTACCGTCACGGACATCCAGGCAGGGAATGATGCGCTTGGTTAACATGATTGATAATTCCTACGGCAAATGATTTTGTGCCATCCTTGATTTTCTGTTAATTCATGGCTCTTTACACCCAAATCTATATATGACGACATACGTATTGCGACATTCGGTCATCCTTATCCCGCCGTGGCGGGAGAAGGATCTCGACCTGGCTGAACGTCCTTGAACTTCCTCTCCCGCAGGTGCGGGATCGGAATGACAAACGGTTAAACATGCTGTATTACTTGTATCGCTGTGTGTAAAATCTAAAATCAGATGGGTTTCCACCGGCAAAAGTTTTCCAACAGCCGGAGGCCGATCCGCCCCGATTTTTCCGGGTGGAACTGGGTTGCCGCCAGATTGTTCAAGCCCACCACGGAGGCAAACCGGACGCCGGCGTACTCGGTTTCGCCCAGGATAACCGCGCCGGATGCCGGCGCCGGATAATAGCTGTGCACGAAATAGAATTCACTCCCCTTCGCAATGCCTTCAAAGAGCGGGTGGGGGCGGGACCACGTCACGGTGTTCCATCCGATCTGGGGCACCTTGTCGCGGGGATTGTCCGGCATGAAACGCCTGACCGTGCCCGGAATGATGCCCAAGCCCTGGACGCCGCCGTCCTCTTCAAGCGAATCGAAAATGATCTGGGTGCCGAGGCAGATACCGAGAAACGGCATGCCTTTCTGAACGACCGTTCGCAGGGTCTCGTCCAGGCCCAGGGCGCGAATGCTTTGCATGGCGGCGCCCGCCGATCCCACGCCGGGGAATACCACGCGATCCGCCGCAAGGATCCGGGCCGGATCCGAGGTGATTTCACACGGCACCTTAAGATGGTCAAAGGCCAACTGGACGCTGGTCAGATTGCCCGCTTTGTAATTGACGATCGCGATCATATCATGATCCCGTCCTTGCTATGCCAGCTCTTGATATGGAGCGCGGCGATGCATGGCCTCTGTAGTCCATGGCGTCTTACCGGGTTGCCCCGTAGGCCACTACTCCCGGAGTCGCGTTTCGACACGGATTATTGTGATTTGCCGACAGACTTCTTATGCTGGAACAGGGGTTAAACTGAAGACGCGGGCCAACCGGGATGCTCGTTGAATATCACCATGCCGTAGGGCCGCACGGACATCATCCAGTTTGTAGGCGTCATCCAGCGACAAGCAGGGCGACCAGTCGTTTTCCGTTTCAATCAATTCGACATCAACCTCTGCCGCATACTGTCCCTCGTGAACGAGTTTTGTGTGATGCCTTGTATTCATTTCTTTCTCCTCATGGAATCGCTTGTCCATCGTTTTGGATCTGGCCGGTAGGCTGTCACAACCACAGCCGGAGATACCTGTCCTTTTGGAATACCCCATACCACATGAATCGGGTTCCCATCCCTGTCCCTTTGCAGGACAAGCACGCACGGCCCTTTCGGAAACTCCGGATAATCTTCCGCAACTCTGCCGTTTGACACATCCGACACGATATCCCTGACAAACAGGCGCTCTTCGGCTAGTTCATCATAGCCATGTTCCGATATTCTGATTTCCCCTTTCCGAGCCAGATCAACGATCCGGGATCCGGTGAAATGTCTCATTCATACCATAATACTAGCGTGAAAACGACGATTGGTAAATCGTTTCTTGCAGGTAGCCGCTAGTCAGCTATCAGTGGTCATTTTTCCATCTTTCATCCTTTTCTGTCTTTCACCGAACGTAGGCGCTTTCCGTTTGCGAGCCCGACATGGGGTCACAATGCGTGAGTCCTCACTGATGGTCTTGGCTGTAATGGACTCCGGAAGCATCGCCTTGGGAGACGTAACGTGATATTTCCTGTACGAAAGGGAGCATGTATTCAAGTTCCATATGTCATTTCCTCAAGTCCGAACAGAATTAATAGGACAACATTGATAGTCAAAGGCAATTGCACTTTCGCCTTTAAATACCTGAATCTTCCAAAGAACAATCCTGTCAAATACTTTGTGTCTTGGAGCCTTCGTGGCTGATACTAATGATTGTCTAGATAGCCCACTGCATTGCGGAATAGTTTTAATCCCAGTCCCTCCTCAGGCAGGGTGCCGTCCAGTTTTTGCCGTTGCCACTGGGGGTGGTTTTCCGGGAAGAGGTAGGCTTCGGGGTGGGGCATCAGCCCGAAGATACGGCCGGTCGGATCGCAGAGGCCGGCAATGGCGTTCAGCGATCCGTTGGGATTGTCGGGAAATGTCATGACCGGCGCTCCCGTTGCAGGATCCCCATAACGGCAGGCCACCCCGTGTCCGGCTTCGATCCTTTCCAGCAGGCTCTTGTCGCGGGTGAAAATCTTGCCTTCTCCATGCCGGATCGGCAAAGGCATCCGGGTCAGGCCGCGGGTGAATATGCAGGGGGATTGCGGCTCAAATCCCAGCGTGACCCAGAAGTTCTGAAACGTTCCGCAGTCGTTCTGCATCAGGGCTACGGTCTGGGTAAAATATTGGTTGTCCAGGCCGGGCAGGAGGCCGAGCTTGACCATGACCTGGAAACCGTTACAGACGCCCAGGATCAAATGGCCGCCGGCAATGAACCGCTCCAATTCCTCGCGCAGGTGATGCCGGATGCGCAATGCCAGGACATGCCCGGAACCCATGTGATCGCCGAAGGAGAAGCCGCCGATGAACATCAGCGCCTTGAAATCGCGCAGGCGGTCCGGGGCGTCCAGCAGGTCGTGGAGGTGCACCAGTTGCACCTCGGCGCCGGCCAGTTCCCAGGCGACCCGGGACTCGGCTTCGCAATTGACCCCATAGCCGGTGATGATTAAAACTGAAGGCTTAGATCCCATGCAGAGTTCCTTTGAATACCTTGCGCAACGAATTCAGCTCCGATTGAATCAGGGTATGGCCTTTCTGTCCCGTGATGATCAACTGCGCGTCAGGGGTCGTTTCGCCGACACGGGCGCAAGGTAAATTAGCGAATAACGTTTCAAAATCTCCGGCGTTTTCAGGCGCCACGGTCACAACGAAACGGCTGTTGGATTCGGAAAAGAGAAGGGCATCATCGGTCAACGCGCCGGCGGCGGGAACTAGCGTCAGATCGATGTGCGCGCCCAGGTTGCCGCCCAGCGCGCTCAGGGTAATAGCGACTGCCAGCCCGCCGCGGGTCGGTGTGTGCGATGACCGGAGCAGGCCGCGGGCGATTGCCAGGTTCATGGCCGTGTAGAGGGCCAGTGCCCCGGGAGCATCCAAGTGCGGCACGATTCCTCCGTATCGCTCGGGGGTGCCTTGTTGTTCTGCCGCCATCCGGTGAAACGCGGAGGCGCCCAGTTCGTTCCGGGTCAACCCGATGACGTAAATCAGGTCGCCGGCCCGTTTCATGTCCATGGTGACAGCCTGCCGGATATCACCCATCGGCGCGATCGTGGAAAACAAGACGGTGGGCGGAATGGAAATCTTCCGTCCGCCGCGGGTTGAATCGTTTTTACAGCTGTCTTTGCCGGAAATGCAGGGAACCCGATAAGCGGTGGTGATATCATAGAGCGCCTGGTTGGCCCTGACGAGCTGGGCCAGCTTGTATTGGCCATCCGGCGTTTTCTCGGACTCCACGGGATCGGGCCAGCAGAAGTTGTCCAAGCCGGCGATCAGTCCGAGGGTTCCGCCGGCGCTGATGATTCGACGCACCGCTTCGTCGATCACGGAGGCCATCATCCAATAAGTGTCGATATCGGAATAAAACGGGTTGATGCCCTCGGCGAGCAGAATGCCTTCCTGGCCGGCATAATCAATCCGGAGAATGGTGGCGTCGCTGGGCATGTCGCTGAAGACGCCTCCGTAGGGTTTGACCACGCTCAAGCCTTTGACTTCACCGTCGTACTGGCGGCTTTTGAACTCTTTAGAGCATACATTCAAGCTTCCCAGCAGGTTGCGAAGCGCGCGGGTCCGGTTTCCGCCGCGCATCGGAGCCGGCCCGGGAATATCGGGAGGGGTCCACCGGGCCTCCAAGTCCATGACCGGGCATCCCTTGTAGAGGAAATTCATGTCCAGCCGGCCGACGACGCGCTCGCCATAACGGATAAGAAACACGCCCGAATCGGTAAAGGTGCCCAGGACATTGGCGTCCACATCCCTGCGTTGTGCCAGAGTGAGAAAATCTTTGACGTTGTCGGGCGCCACGGCCAGGGTCATACGTTCCTGGGCTTCGGAGAGAAGGATTTCCCAGGGCTTCAGTCCCTGGTATTTCAGCGGGGCGCGCGCCAGATCCAAGTCGGCGCCGCCGCTCATGCGTCCCATTTCACCGATCGAACAGCTCAGGCCGCCGGCGCCGTTATCGGTGATGCACCGGTACAGGCCGAGATCGCGGGCTTCCAGGAGGAATTCGTACATCTTGCGCTGGGTGATCGGATCGCCGATCTGAACGGCCTGTACCGGCGATTCCGTCCGAAGCTCCTCCGATGAAAACGTCGCGCCGTGAATGCCGTCCTTGCCGATTCGGCCGCCGACCATGACCATGGCGTCGCCGGGAAGCACGACCTTCTCTTCCGAGGGCCGACCGTTGACCTTGACGGGAAGCGTGCCGACGGTTCCGCAAAACACCAGGGGTTTGCCGATAAACCGGTCGGCAAACACTTCCCAGCCCCGTGCCCAGGGAATGCCGCTCTGATTGCCGCCTTCGATGACTCCCAGGTGGACACCATCCCGGATCCGGCGCGGATGCATCAGGCCTTCCGGTAAATGGCCTTTATAGAAAGGAGATCCAAGGCAATAACCCCAGACATTGCAGAGCAGGGCCGCGCCCATGCCCGTGCCCATGGGATCGCGATTGACGCCGACAATACCCGTCATCGCCCCGCCATACGGATCCAGGGCGGAGGGGCTGTTGTGGGTTTCCACCTTGTACACGAGATTCAGGCGTTCATTGAACCGGATGATGCCGGCGTTGTCCGTGAAGACGGAAACCAGCCAGGGAACGGATTCGGCGATTTTGCGCGTGGCGCCTTTCACAAACGTATCGAAGAGGGAATTAATTATCTGTTCCCGGCCCTGTTCATCCACGTAGCGGATCCGCGCGGCAAAGATTTTATGACAGCAATGTTCCGACCATGATTGCGCCACGCATTCCACCTCGACGTCGGTGGGCTGTTCCGGAAGGTGGAGCGCCTGCCGGGCGGCCCGGACGTCCGGGGAATTGAAATAATCGCGAATGGTCCGCATTTCCTCGATGTTGAGCGATAGAATATGCTCGCGGCTGATCCGGACCAGATCGGCGTCGGTCCCTTGAAGATCGAATGGTTGCGCTTCGGGTTCCGGCTTATCGTGAATGGCCGGCACGGAGTCATCCGCCGGATGGGTGCGCCATTCGTCCGCTGAAAACACCTGGAGGGAATGAATCAGCGGATTGGCCAGCAGATCCGTGCCCAGTTGTCGGGCCTGCTCCCGCGACATCTCGGGAGCCCGGATGAAATACTGGAGAGAGGTGTAAACGTCTTCGCCGGGATCCAGAGCTCGGTCGAGTACATCGCTCAGGGCAACCCGGGCGGTGCGTCCGACGTTGTCGGTGACTCCGGGCTTGAAACCCACCTCGATCAGCCAGTCGAACCGGGGCGGACGCAGACGGCCGGCCGCCGAAGTTTCGATGACCGGATCCGTGAACGCCTGCCGAACGGCCTTCAATTCGGACCGGGCCATGGGGGCATCAACTTTATAGACGGTGCGTGTTTGCACCGACCGGATCGGCAAGTTAAGGATTTGCCGGGCTTTAGCCTTCACGCCATGCCCCCGGGCATCATGCGCGCCGCGCTTCAATCCGATTTCAATCCGATAGGGCATGAAAGCATCGTCCAAGCAACCGGGATAATTTACACGTTCTCTGACTGGGCCTTCAGGTTTTCCACTAGAAATTCAATAGCAAGTAGCGGACCTTGTGACAATTGAACAATTTCAGGATTTCTTCCATTGACATCCCCCCCCCTACCTGGCCACGGTTTTAAGGTATTCTTTTTTCCAGGCGTTCATGGCGTCTCTCGGCGATGTATGGCTTAAATATTGCGCAATTATCGCATAATATTCAAGTGGTTAAATTTTGCGGAGTAAAATTTATTCCCACTCGATCGTGGCCGGGGGCTTGGAACTGATGTCATAGACCACGCGGTTAATGCCTCTGACCTCGTTGATGATCCGATTCGAAATACGCGCCAGCAGATCCGATGGCAGGCGGGCCCAGTCGGCGGTCATGCCGTCCTGGCTGGTCACGGCACGCAGGACCGCCGTGTTTTCATAGGTGCGGCCGTCACCCATGACGCCGACGCTGAAAACCGGCAGAAGTACGGTAAACCATTGCCACAGTTCGTGGCGCCGGTCGTAGCGCTCCAGTTCTTCCTGGACGCGGAGATCGGCCTGCTGGAGTAAAGCGACGCGTTCGGCGTTGACTTCCCCGACTATGCGCACGGCCAGGCCGGGGCCCGGAAAAGGCTGACGGTTGATGATGGCATCCGGCAGCCCTAGTTCGCGGCCCAGGGCTCGGACTTCATCCTTGAATAATTCGCGCAAGGGTTCAATCAGCTCGAATTTCAGGTCCGGCGGCAGGCCGCCCACGTTATGGTGGCTCTTGATGGTTGCGGACGGGCCGCCCAGCGGCGACGCGCTCTCAATGACGTCCGGATAGAGGGTGCCCTGGGCCAGGAACTTGATGTTGCCCAGCCGGCGGGCTTCAGCGGCGAAGATATCAATGAAACGCTTGCCAATGATTTTTCGCTTCTGCTCGGGATCGACAATCCCTTTCAAGTCGGTCAGAAATTGGGTGCCGGCATCGACCGGATGCAGGTCGATCCCGAAGGCCCCGCCGAAAGTGGTCTTGACCTGCTCGGCTTCCCCGGCGCGTAGCAGTCCGTTATCAACAAAGATGCAGTGTAATTGCCGGCCAATGGCTTTCTGAAGCAGAACGGCCACGACGGAGGAATCCACCCCGCCGCTCAGTCCGCAGACGACATGTTCTTTTCCGACTTGGCGGCGAACTGTCTCGATGCTCTCCTGGATGAATCCTGTCATCTGCCAGTTTTCCCGGCAGGCGCAGGCCGCGAAAATGAACTGGCGGAGGATGTCGGCGCCGCGGGGTGTATGGACGACTTCAGGATGAAATTGCAGGCCAAAGATTTTTCGCGCGGGGTGCGCCATGGCTGCGTTCGGGCAGGTGTCGGTCTGGGCCAGGCAGATGAAGCCGTCCGGCATGCTTTCCACCTGGTCGCCATGGCTCATCCAGACATCCATCCGATCGGGCAGACCATTAAAGAGAGAACCGGAATCGGTTACCACGATTTGCGCCGGACCATATTCACGGGACTGCCCCGGCTTGACCTTGCCTCCCAGCAGTTTAGCCGTCAACTGCATGCCGTAGCAGATTCCGAGGATTGGGATGCCCAGGTCAAACAGGGCCGGATCGCAGGCGGGGGCGCGGGGGTCAAAAACGCTGGAGGGTCCGCCCGAGAGGATGATTCCGGAAGGCTTCCGGCGCGCGAGGTCGGGCGCGGATGTTTGAAACGAAAGGATTTCAGAATAGACGTGCTGTTCCCGCACGCGCCGCGTGATCAACTGCGTGTATTGAGACCCGAAATCCAGGACCGCTATCCAATCGTGAGTTGTCATAAATGGATTGATGTGTAACATGAACGGGCGCGCTTGACAAGTCGGCATGATGACAGCCGGCATGATGGCCAGTTGTGCTTCGCGAAACCGGATCAAATACAGCTTGAGTGCATTTTGTTTTTCGCTACAGTATCGAAGCGCTTGATTTCGAATGAAATCGAGGTTACCCATGACCGCGCAACGAACAACAGTATTGAGGTGAATCGTGAGCCAGATAAAGCGAAGCGGAAATAAGATGGCAAGTAGCAACGAATCAAAAATCAGACCGAGATGTTTTCCGAAACGGGGCTTGATCGGTCGCGAAGAAAAAGCGGCGGTCATGGCTCTTTTTGACAAGGCGATCGATTCCGGAGATGCCTTTGGATACAATGGCGTCGAGGAGGAAGCCTATTGCCGGGAATTTGCCCGGTTTATGGGCGGCGGCTATGCCGATGCGGTCAATTCGGGTACCACGGCGCTGTACGTGGCTCTGCGCACACTGGATCTGGAGCCGTTTACGGAAATTATCGTCGGCCCGATCACGGATCCGGGCGGGATGATGCCGATCCCCTTGCTGAATTGCATTCCGGTGGTGCCGGATACCGCTCCCGGCTGTTATAATACTGGCCCGGAACAGATCGCGAAGATGATCACGCCGCTGACGAGCGCGATTGTCGTGGCACATATTGCCGGCGAACCGGCGGACATGGCGGGTATTATGGCCTTGGCCAAAAAACGGCGAATCCCGGTGGTGGAAGATTGCGCCCAGGCGCACGGCGCTACGATCGACGGCCGGATGGTGGGGACGTTCGGCGAGGTGGCCGCCTTTTCGACCATGTTCGGCAAACACCATTGCACGGGCGGGCAGGGCGGAGTCGTCTTTACCCGGTGCGAGGATCTGTACTGGGCGGCCCGCAGGGCGTCCGATCGGGGTAAGCCCTTCGGTCTGCCGCCAGGCTCAACCAACAGTATCGCCTCGCTGAATTATAATCTCAACGATTTATCGGCGACTATCGGCCGGATTCAGTTGAAGAAATTGCCCGGAATCATCCGCCGCCGCCGCCAGGTGGTCGCCGGGTTGGCCCGTGGAATTCGCGGGCTGAAATCCGTGTCCATTCCCGTTCCAATTCCCGGCGCCAAGCCGAGCTACTGGTTTTTACGCATGCAGTTTCATCCGGAGGCCGTGACGTGCGATAAAAACACGTTATGCAAGGCCTTGAGCGCCGAGGGGCTTCCCGTCAACTCCAGTTACCGCCATATGCCGCATACGTCGGAATGGTTTGTAAAACGCCGGGTCTTCGGCGCCAGCGGATATCCCTGGACCTCACCGTCCTATAAAGGCAATCCGGATCGGCAATTCCCATGTCCGAACGCAATCGAGGCGACCGAATACCAGTTCAACCTGCAGATTCACGAGAGCTGGAATGCGCGCGATGTGGCCGATGCCGCAGCGACTTTCAAGAAGGTGGAAAAGGTTTTCTTGAAGGCCTGATCGATTCATCTATCCATCTGGCAGGTTGGACAGATATGCGTGCTCCGTTGGCCGATCTTCAGTCGCCGGATGAGGGAGCCGCAGCGGGAACAGGGTTCTCCGGTTTGCTGGTAGACGCGCAGGAACTCCTGATGGCGTCCGCGCCGGCCTTTCAGGCCTGAGAAATTGGATTTTCCCGAACCCAGCGATGTGCCCGCATAGCGAATGCCACGCTTTAATATTTTCCGGATTGCCAGGAATAGGGATCGGGCTTCGGCCTGATTCAACGTCTCCGCCCGGCGCCGGGGATGGAGCCGGGCTTCCCACAGCGCCTCATCCGTGTAGATGTTGCCTAGTCCCGCCAGGAACGCCTGATCCAGCAGGAGCGGCTTCAATAAACGCCGGTGTGTTGCCAGGTGAGCCGTAAATTGAGATAACCGGAAGGCGCGGCCTAGCGGTTCAGGTCCCAACTTTTGAAGGATTTGTTCGGGATGCCGCGTCAGATGCCAGCGGCCGAATTTACGCGTATCTCGGTACCGAAGTTCCTGCCCATTATCCAGGCTCAAGACCAGGTGCTCATGGCGTTCCCGGGTAGTTGCGGGCGCTTTCAGTGTGAATTGCCCCGTCATACGCAAATGGACCAGGATGGTTTCCCCGCCGGAAAGCTGGAATATGATGTACTTGCCGCGCCGGGTGATTTCCTGGATGGTTTGATATTTTATCCGCGCTGCGAATGACTTGGGCGAACACCCGGCGATGAGCCGGGACCAGCGCACACGGACGTCCCGGATGCAACGGCCTTCCAATCCGGCCTTCCGGAGGTCGCGGACCACGGTTTCGACTTCAGGCAGTTCGGGCATGGGCAGATTCCTTTGATTCAATATAGCGCAAGCACGGGCAGGATTCAATGCGAGTTAGCCCAGCGCTCCGAATTCCCGGCAGGCCTCGCAGAAGGTGGCGATGCCCGGTCGTCACCAGCGAAATAGCGGGTCATTGGATGGGCCGGGGAATATTCATCTTGAATTCTCCGCTTTTGTTATGGTAGGGAATACCTGTTCTGAAGCTTTTTACTACTATTAGACTAATCGTTCGTCAAATGAAAGGGATAACGATGTCGAAAAACGTGATTGTGGCTCAATCGGGCGGACCGTCACCGGTAATCAATAATTCGTTGCGCGGTGTGATTGACGCTTGCCTGGCATACCCCGAAGAGTTTGGCCGGATTTACGGCGCCTGGCACGGTATTGAAGGTGTTCTGAAAGAGGAACTGCTGGATATCTCCGTCCAGGATCTCAAGGAAATAGCCCTGCTGGCAACCACTCCGGCCGCCGGCGCCATCGGCACCTGCCGCTACAAGCTCAAGGAAAAGCAGGTCCGTGATTTCGCCCGGGTCGTAGATGTGATGAAGGCGCATGATATCGGCTATTTCTTTTACATTGGCGGTAATGATTCCATGGACACGGCCCACAAGATCAGCCGGATCGCCCGCGAACAGGGACTTGATCTGATCGCCACCGGCGTCCCCAAGACGATCGATAACGACGTCGGCGATTCGGAATTCAAGCTGATCGATCATACGCCCGGTTATGGTTCTGTGGCCCGGTACTGGGCCTGCTGTATCCAGAATGCCAACGAGGAAAACGCCGGATCCTGTCCCGCCGACCCGGTCCTGGTCATGCAAATGATGGGGCGGAAGATCGGCTACATTCCCGCCGCCGCCCGCCTGGCGGATCCCCGTCGGGAAATGCCCCTCCAGATTTACATGCCGGAATCGGGGCTGACAATCGACCAGCTTGCGGATAACGTCAATGACGAGCTGAAACGGAGCGGCCGGTGCCTGGTGGCGCTCAGCGAAGGTTTTGATGTCGGCGAAATTGGCGCGGCGAAGGACGCTTTTGGTCATGTCGAGTTCGGCGCCAGCAAGATGACGGCCCAGCAGGTCGTGGTTTCTTATTTGAATTCCAAGGGACTGGCCGCGCGCGGGGATGCCCGGGGCCATGTAGCGGGCACGGATCAGCGGGACACCACCGCGTATGCGTCCACGGTTGACTTGGAGGAAGCCTATCAGGTGGGGCGTCAGGCCGTGGCGATTGCCCGGAAAGACGGCAACGGCTGGATGGCCACGATTCTGCGTCAGCCGGGAAAGAAATACGCGGTCCGTTACGATAAGGTTTCATTGGAGCTTGTGGCCAATAGTGAACGGTCGTTTCCCTTGCAATGGCTGAGCTCCAGCAAAATTGACGTTACGGATGCATTTCTGGATTATGCCCGGCCATTGATCGGCACGAAGTGGGCCAGGATCCCGCTGGCAAAAGGGATCCAGCGTTTCGCCAGGTTTCGCCCGGTCTTCGCGGAGAAAAAGTGTCCGGCCTATGTCCCGGAAGCGTATCAGAAATAGCCGGACCAGATTCATCACCGTAAGGATCCGTTTATGACGAAGAACGGCGGCCAGAGTCCGCCGCTGCAGAAGAACAGGAGCGGAGAATGGCGGCAAGGGAGGATGCGTGGATCGCGGAATTGCAACAGCTTCGCGATCGGGGATTGGAACGGCAGATCAGGCAATATCCGGAAGCCGGCGGAAAAATCCGGGTTGATGACCGGCTGCTTCTGAATTTTTCCAGCAACGACTACCTGGGCCTGGCTCGAAATCCCGACGTGATGGCTTCCTCCGAATCTGCTCTGCGCCGCTGGGGTGCCGGCAGTGGCGCCTCCCGCCTGGTAACCGGGTCATTGCCCTGTCATGACGAACTCGATCAACGGCTGGCGGTTTGCAAGGGGTATCCGGCGGCGCTGGTTTTCGGGAGCGGCTTCCTGGCCAATGTCGGGATCATTCCCGCCCTGCTGGAACGCACCGATTGGATTGTCGTGGATCGTCTGGCGCATGCCAGCCTGATTGACGCCGCCATATTAAGCCGGGCGGTACTCCATCGCTTTCAGCATAATGACGCCGTGCATTTGGATGCGATTCTCGGGAAAAAACCTTCCGCCGTGAAATGCCTCATCGTCACGGAATCGGTGTTCAGCATGGATGGTGATCTGGCACCGCTGAAGGCCATTGCGGACGTTGCCCAGCGGCACGAAGCGCTGCTGATGGTGGATGAAGCCCATGCCACCGGAATTTTCGGG
This sequence comes from Verrucomicrobiota bacterium, assembly GCA_018898455.1. Taxonomy (GTDB): domain Bacteria; phylum Verrucomicrobiota; class Kiritimatiellia; order JAAZAB01; family JAAZAB01; genus JAHIJO01. The sequence continues at coordinate 16,967 of JAHIJO010000112.1, forward strand.
CCTGGCGGCGGGGGACTTGTGCGGGAATTGAATCTCGAAAGTTGTGTGGCCATTGCCATGGGCACACTCAGCAAGGCGCTGGGCAGTTATGGCGGGTTTGTGGCCTGTTCGGAAACGTTAAGGAGCATCCTGGTTAACCGTGCGCGATCTCTTATTTTTAGCACCAGCCTCCCGCCGGCAGTAATTGGCGCCGCTTTGGGAGCTCTGCAATATCTCGAAACGCATCCGTCGCTGGGAGCGATGCTGCTGGATCGGTCCGCCCGTTTCCGGGCCAGGCTTCATGCGGCCGGATTCCAGACCGGCGGTTCTGCCAGCCAGATTATTCCGTTGATCGTGGGTGATAATCACAAGACCCTGCGGTTCGCTCAGCGGCTCCAAAAGCATGGTATTCTGACCGTGGCCATCCGCCCGCCGACCGTGCCGCCGGGCACGGCCCGCCTCCGGCTGTCCGTGACTCTGGATCATTCTCCGGAAGACCTGGAACAAGCGGCGGATATCCTGGTTCGGGATGCCCGCGACGAGGGGATCCTGTGACGGCTGGGTATATTTATGAATCCAATTATTATGATTGCAGGCTGGGGGCATACCGCCGAAACGATGAACGGACTGTCTGACGCTCTGGCATCCGGTTCCGATGTCAGTGCTGTTTCAATCCATGATCTGGCCGTGAATGGGAATTCTCCGTCTCCAACGAATAATCCATTGCAGTTCTCTGGCGTGCGGCGCGCCATCGAACCGCCGCTATCCGTCAGCCGACGGATTGTAGCGGCCGTTCGTGCGAACGGCAATCCGCGGTTCTGTCGAACCGCATCTATCCGTCAGCCGACGGATTGTAGCGACCGCTCGTTAGAACGGCAAAGTTGCCGAAGGGATAAACTAACTGACGGTATGTCGTCTTATGCCGAGGGGCTCTTATCGCTGATTGAGGAAAAGGGCGGATCGTCCATGGTAATCGGCTGGTCGCTGGGCGGTCTTGTGGCCTTGGAAACAGCCTGCAATTGGCCCGAACGGGTCAGCCGGCTGGTGCTGGTGTCCGCTACGCCGCGATTCTGCTCCGGCGAGGGCTATTCATTTGGTATTCCGGTTCAGAATATCCGGGCCATGAATTTGGGGTTAAAGCGGGAATTTCATAAAACCATGACAGGATTTTATCGGCTGGCGGCTGAGCCTTTCAAGGAACCGTTGCCGGCGATCCGGGATCAGTGGAATCAGGTGTCCGGATGGATCGATGAACTGGCGGGCGGACTTCATTATCTGATGAATACCGACCTTCGCGAGGATCTGCATCGGATTCATAGTCCGGTGCTGATGCTCCATGGGAGGGAGGATCACGTAATACCCTGGCAGGCCGCCGCTACCGCAAGTCGCGCATTGCCTGACAGCCGGTTGTGCCTGTATGATGCCGTCGGGCATGATCTTCCGCTTCGGGAACCGGAGAGATTGGCAGAGGATATTCGCGGGTTTTTGTCCTAGTACGGACGAAGGCCGCCACCAAAATTGGATGACCTCAGGAAAATAAAAAGATGCCGGCTAGTAGTATTAATCCGTCGAAAAATACGATGGCCATAGCCGCGCGGTTCTCGGCGGCCTCCGGCACGTATCATGAAGCAGCCGCCGTCCAACGGAACGTGGCCGAGTCCCTGGGGCGTTTTTTTCCGGATGTGCCGCCGACGGCGCATATTCTTGAAATCGGATGCGGGACCGGCGTGTTGACCGCGATTGTGCGCCGCCGATATCCCGGGCTCTGGATTGATGTGGTTGATGTTTCCGCGCGCATGATTGCCCAAGCGAGAACCAGGATGGGGTTCGATAACCGGATTCGTTGCCGGGTCGTGGATTTGCGCCATGTTCCGACAACCCGATTGTATCCCCTGATCGTCAGCAGTTCGTCTTTGCATTGGATCAATCCGTTGGAAGAAGGGCTTGCCAAGATGGCGGCCTTGCTGGAACCCGGAGGCCGGGTGGTGTTTTCACTGATGACTCATGGGACGCTCGGTGAACTCCGGAAATGCCGCCTGCGCGTGGCGCCGCATAAAACACCGGCGGGAAGCCTGCCGACCTTGCGGCAGGTGCGCCACGGATTGCGATATGCCGGACTGACTGTGTTGGATGATCGAAAGGAAATCCGCCGGATTGAGTATCCGTCGGCGGAACTGTTTCTCCGCCATATTCATGACCAGGGACTCACCGGAGGGGCGGTGTCAACATCCTGCCTTCCTTTGAATCGGCGGGAACTCCTGGAGGTAATCAAGACCTACCAGGCTTCATATCCCGCCGGCGCCGGCGTGGTCGCCAGTTATCATGTTGCTTATTTCGTGGCCAGAAAGAGTGGGGGCTGATGGCAGGGAGCGGATCAGGCTTGTTCATAACGGGAACGGATACGGGCGTCGGCAAAACCGTGATCAGCGCGGCCGTGGTATCGCTCCTCCGGGTCCGGGGGATTGACGCGTTTCCCATGAAACCGGTTCAGACCGGATGCCTTCGGCACGGGAAGGAGTGGACGGCCCCGGACTTGGAATTCTGCCTTCGCATGGCCGGATTAAAAGTATCTCAGGCGGAGAAACGGCTGATGATGCCCTATGGCTTCAAGAAAGCCTGTTCTCCCCATCTGGCCGCCGCGTTGGAACACAGGCGGATTGGGATCAGTTCCATTCAAAATTCATTCCGTATCTTACGGCGCCGTCATGACCTGATGATTGTGGAAGGTGCGGGAGGTCTTCTGGTCCCGTTGAACGAGCGGAATACCATGCTTGATTTGATGAAGGCGCTGGCGCTTCCCGTGATCCTTGTGGCCCGGCCGGGATTGGGGACTATCAATCATACCCTGCTTTCGCTTGGCGAGCTGCGCTGGGCCGGTCTTCCGGTGGCCGGGGTGATTTTTAACGAAACGAAGAAAAGGGGATGGGGACTGATCGAGCGGGATAATATGGCCGTTATTGCGCGGCGGGGCCGGGTGCGGATTCTGGGCCGGCTTCCGTTCATTTCGGATTGGGAATCGCCTTCATTCCGATCCTTCTGCGAACGGCATTTGCATCCCATGATTCCGTGGCTGAACTCATTCGGTCGCGAGGAATCGCGTCCCTATCTTTCAAACAAAAGGAAACAGAGCAGTGGACACGCATCAATATCGTGAGCAGGATCGGCAGGCGCTCTGGCATCCCTATACCGCACAGTCCGCGATGGAAAAGCCATTTCCTGTCATCGTGCGGGGAGAAGGTGTGTCCCTGATCGATACGGACGGGAACCGGTATCTGGACGCCATTTCCTCATGGTGGGCGTGCAACTTGGGGCATACTCATCCGCGTCTTGTTCAAGCTATCCAGTGCCAGGCCTCCCAACTCCAGCACAGCATTCTCGGTAATATGTCGCATCCCAGGGCCATTGAACTGGCCGCCGCGATCACGGCGCTGTTCGGGGGGGAAGCGACGCGTGTTTTTTTTGCCGGCGATGGCGCCAGCGCAGTGGAGGCGGCTCTGAAAATCGCCGTCCAGTACTGGTATAACCTGGGCCGTCCGGAGCGGCATCGTTTCGTTTCGCTGGAAAATTCCTATCACGGCGACACGTTGGGCGCCGTGTCCGTCGGTTATCTCGATGGCTTTCATCAGCCGGTCCAGCCGCTGCTGTTTCCGGCATATCGTGCCGAAGCCCCATTTTGCGCCGGCTGTCGCTGGAATCTGACGCCCCCAACTTGCCGAATCGAATGTTTCGCGTCCATGGAGTCGATCCTCACCCGGCATGCCGATGAAATTGCCGCCGTAATCGTCGAGCCACTTTGCCAGGGCGCCGCCGGCATGCGCATGTACGCGCCGGCATATCTGGCGAAGCTCGCTGAACTCTGTCACCGGTATCAGGTGTTGCTGATCGTCGATGAAATAGCCATGGGCTTCGGACGCACCGGCCGGATGTTCGCGTTCGAGCATGCCGGCATCCGGCCGGATATCGTCTGCCTGGGGAAAGGACTATCCGGCGGCTATCAGCCGATCAGCGCCACCGTGGTGAAAGCATCCATCTACAAGACATTTCACGATCAGCCCGAAGATCATACCTTTTATCACGGTCATACGTTCGCGGGTAATCCCATCGCCGCGGCCGTCGCGCTGGAAGTGTTGAGCATCTATCGGGAGGAAGGCATTGTCGCGCGGACGGAACGGATGGGCGCCGTACTGGCCCGGGAGATGGAGCGATTCAAGGATCTGCCGGGTGTCAAGCGGGTACGGCGCCTGGGGATGATTGCCGCCCTGGAGCTGGACGATGGAACGAACCGGCCTTCCCCAGGCCGGGCGCAGGCTGTTTGTCATCATTTGCTGGCCCAAGGTATATTGGTTCGTCCCCTGGGGTCGGTGTTGTATCTCATGCCGCCGCTGATTATTGGCAAGGAGGTATTGGTCAAATTGGTTGCTGACGTGTACCGGGCAATTCAAGATACCGCAAGAACGTAGGGCGGATGATCGCATATTTCCATCTTTATGGCTTTCAGACTATTTGACTGCCAACCGTCCACGGCGCCGGCGGCAGGTCCTGGCCCCAGCCTGTTGGCCGTGCTCCCATCTGAAGCTCCAGAATGCCGCCGTTCAGCAGTTCCGACGATCGCAGGTAGGGACGGTCTATCGCTTGCCCGTTCAGCCTGGCTGACTGGACGTAGATGTTAGTCTCATCATTATTGGCGGCCTGGATGATGAACGTTCCACCGGCCACATCCAGTTCCGCGCTGGTAAAGAGCGGGCTCCCGATCAGGTACAAGCCCTGGGCAATGGCCGGGAAAAGCCCCAGCGCGCTCCAGACATACCACGATGACAACCCGCCTGAATCATCATTGCCCGGCAGGCCGCCCCGGCCGGTGGTATACCGATGCTTCATGACCGTGCGCACCACATCGCACACCCGGTCGTGCCGTCCAAGGTAAGCGTAAACGTAAGGGACTTCCATGTCCGACTCGTTATTCAGGCCCTCGAATCGGTACTTTTCCGGCAGGGTATCACTGCCGAAGGTCGCGACATGCACCGGGCGCAGACGGGCCTGCGGATATCCGAAGAACGCGTCCAAATCGGCGATGAGATTTTCCCTGCCTCCATTATACTCGATGAGTGCGGGCACGTCATGCCAGACGGTAAATGAATAATTCCAGCTTTCGCCTTCATAGAAAGAGCCTTTGCATATCTTCCCGCCCGGCCGGGAATACTGTTGTCTCCAATGGTTTACCCGCTCGGTCCATTGCTTAGCCGTGCCCGGTTCGCCCGCGGCACATGCGACTTGAGCGATGCTGAAGGCCGCCAGGGCGTAATCGATCCCGGGCTTGCCTTCAGGCGGATTGGCGGCTGGGAAAATGTCCTGGAGTATCTTCAGCGCCCGCCGCCAGTTGATTCCCTTCAGGCCGATGCTGGCCGCATGGCCGATGATGGGAAATGAGAGAGCCAGTCCCTGACAGTCCTGGGCCAGCAGGCTGTTCAGCGGCCGGACCAGGATCATGTTGGCCGGGCGACGGACTTCCTCGTACACGTTCAAAAGCCCATTAATCATGTCGCGTGCCCGATTCGGATACAATGCCATCACCAACGGAAGCTGGGTCTTACCTTGGTCCCACAATGTCGCGAAGTCGAGGAATAGCGCTCGATCTTCATTCCACGATGGATTTTCGCCGGTGGCATCAATCGGCTTGATCAGGCTGTGATAGAGGGCGCTGTAGAATATCTGTCTTGCTCCGACCGCGGGGGCGTCGATCCGGATGCGCGACAGACAACCGTTCCATACGTCGCGCGCTTCGGCGGCGGCTTGGTCGAAGTGTTTGCCAAAAAACTCGTTGCGGTAGTGTTCGGCCGCTTTGTGCACACTGTGCAGTGAGAACCCGATCTTTAACTCCAGCGTGTGTGAGCCGGGACCGGCGAACTGAACGCCGCCGGCCGCCGCCGGGGAACAAACAGGGATATCGCGCCCGTCATCGTGCGCCCATCGTCCCTTGGTAGAGGGCTCGATGACGCAGAAGAAGTGCAGTGGCAGGCTGGTTGGCGTCTGGATGGTTCCCTCGATGCTCGCGCCGTCGATGGCGCGAACGACTGCGCTGGCGGAGGAACTTAAAACCTTGGACCCCAAGCCACGACGTCCCGGCTGGTCAAGGAATCGCGGGTCTTCTCGGTAGTTGAACGGCAGGTCCAGGCGCAGACGGGGGAGCAATCCGGTCGGATACCGGAAACGGTACATGACGCCGTGCGGGGTGACGGTGACTTCGGCGCGGACACCACCATGTCCGAGCGTTACGGCATAATAGCCGGCCGAGGCCTGCTCGTCGACCAGGTCCCAAACGGGAGTACCACCCGGCCATGCGCTTGCCAAGGGGGTTACCAGCAGGTAGTTGTAATATTCCGCGATCATGCCGGTCCCGCTATGCTGGAAGTGCGTGAAGCCCAGGCACTGGATGCGATCCAGGAGCCGTCTGGGACGCCCGTTATAGTTGGTTTCGTAAGGGCCGTAGCCGCTGGGATATCCGCCGGTATAGGCGCAGGCCGACACCATTCCGAACGGCCGGCAGGCCCCGGGATGCGTATTGCCCGGCCAGGCTTTCAGCCACTGCCATGAGGCCGCCAGTGTACCAGCCGGCCGCTTCTCAACGGTTGTTTCGAAGTTGCCCAGAAACGGGTCCACAAAAGCCGCGATATCTTCTGACATGCGAATCTCCGTTAATCAAGAACCTGGTGTAGTGTGTCATAATTGCATTTTCTTATGAACGTGTATTTTGTGAGGTAGAGCCGGGTTTTCCGCCATAGGCGGATCCGCCTCCGGCGGAAAAGCCAGTGCTACCAAGATAATAAGTCACAAAAAGATAAATAAACTTTTGCATGAAACACTACACTAGAGTTCTTTGCCCGTCGTGGCCTTGGATCAGGCTCAGCATTTCCCGGGCGGCGGCTTCGGGATTGGCGGCGGCGGTGACTGCGGTAACGACGGCAATGGTCCGCGCTCCGGCCTGGAGCAAATCGGGAATATGCTCGCGTTTGATCCCGCCCATGACGGTGAAGGGAACCCTGGCGGCCTTCGCAAGGATTCGCAATCCTTCCAGTCCGAGAAATTCGCCGGACCACGATTTGGTCTGCGTCGGAAACAGAGGTCCGATGTTGATATATGACGCTCCGGCGGTCTGGGCGACTTCGACTTCCGCCGCGTTGTGCGTTGAGGCGCCGATAATAAGATCCGGCGCCAGCTTGCGCGCCATGGCCACCGGGAAATCGGTCTGCCCCAGGTGAACGCCGTCGGCGCCAATGCCCATTGCCACGTCAAGCCGATCGTTAATGATCAGGAGATCGTCGGTTTCTGCCGTCAGCCGGCGCACTTGTTCCGCCAGCCGGACGAAATCGGGCAAGGGCATGTTTTTTTCCCGCAGTTGGATCAGGCGGACGCCGCCAGCCAGTGCCGCCTTGATGATGTCCAGCGTTGATCGTCCGCGGGATAGTTCCTGGGAGGTGACCAGGTACAGGCCGGCCCGGCAAAACCGCGCCATGCGTTGCTCGTGGATACTCATAATGATGGCATCATCGAAACACAGAATCCCAGTTCTTCAATACCGGTTCGAACCCCAGGCGATGCAGCATGGCGCAAAAAGTGGCCATGTCGCGGTTATCGCTGATGATGAATTGACCGTTTTCCGCCAGGCTTTCATAATGGTAACCGCCCACGGTGGTTTTGCTGGCAATGCTCATCTTGCAGATGCCGATTCCTGCCATGCCGTCGCGAAAGGCGGCGCTTTCCCGGGTGGATAAGGTAAGGGTGACATCGGGCATACAAAGGCGGAACGCGAAGATCAACTGGGCCAGGAATCGGTCATCCACAGTAAAAGCGGGCATGAATCCGCCTTGCTGGGGACGGATTCGAGGGAATGACACGGATATCCCGGCCTGCCAGAAGTTTTTGCGCAAGTAATCAATGTGCCGGTACAAGGCGATGGCGTCGGCGACAGGATCGGCTAATCCCAGCAATATCCCCAGCCCGGCAGTACGCAGGCCGCCTGAGAGCGCCCGGGCGGGCGATTCAACGCGATCCATGTAATTCTGTTTTGGACCCCAGCGATGCAGGCGGGCATACACTTCAGGATCGTAGGTTTCCTGGTACAACGTCAGTCCCGTGCATCCGATTTGAGCCAGCTCCCGGTATTCTTCAACCGTCATGGGAAAGGTCTCGATGGTGACAAGATGAAACCGTTCGGCGGCCAGGGCCACGGCCTGGCGCAGATAATCAAAATCTGCCTTGGGATTGCGCTCACCCGTCAACAGCAGTATTTCATCGAATCCCATGGCCTTCATCGTATCCATTTCGGCGATCATCTCGTCCGTTTCCAGCCGGCGCCGGCGCCGGGGCCGGTCGGCGGCAAACCCGCAATAAGCACAGCCGCTCCCGCAATAATCGGAGAGATACAGGGGGGCATACAATGAAATCGTCCGTCCGAAATGGCGCCGGGTCAGGGACTGGGCTTGCCGGGCCATGGACTCAAGCAGCGTCGGCGCGACGGGGGACAGCAGGGCGGCAAAATCCGCCGGCGTCGCTGATTCCGTGGCCAGCGCGTTGCTGACCATCCGGCCGCCGGCGTTTCGAGCTCTCGGGAGCCAGGGAGATGGATCCAGCCATTCGGGAATGGACGGAGGAGTGACCATATATGGCACTATGCTTACTTGCCGCAGAACCGGCAAGGAAAATAAATTCTACGCAGTAGAATCTATCAATGATGGGCCGAAGAATGACCGCTCTTGCGTTTCCAGAACATCATGAAGACGGCCACCGAAATGATCGCCAGGAACATGATCAACCAGAACATGAGGGGGTGATCTTTGTTGAACGGCATTTTTACATTCATGGAAAATGCGCTAACAACAAAGGTGGGCACCATGATTCCGATGACAATGACGTTCAGGGTCTTCATCAAAATATTGAGGTTGTTTCCCACAATGGAGGCCCGGGCGTCCATCAGGCTGGCCAGAATGTTCGAGTAGATTTCAGCCTGCTTGTTGCACTGGGCGTTCTCGATGGTAATGTCGTCGAGCAGATCCATGTTGTCCTGCGTCAGGCTCAGCTTGGCGGCGTTGTTTTTTATTTTTCCAATAAGCATGGCGTTGGAGTTAATGGCGCTCAGATAATACACCAGGCTTTTTTCCAGGGTGAACAGGTTGAGCAGGTATTTATTTTCCATGGCGGTGTTGATTTTCTGCTCCAGGGAGTCCGTGATCATATTGATGACTTTCAGATGCTCCAGGTAATGGTAAATCGTGCGGCCGATCATGCGCAAGCAGAGGTCCGGCAGAGATGCTATCTTCTGGAAAAGCTTTCCGGTAAAGATGGGAACATCCTCGGACAACAGTACGATAACCCGATCCTTAAACAGGAACACGCCCACCGACGCCACTTTGAACAAGAACTGGTCCTTGGAGGAATAATTCTTCGGGCGCTTGAAAATCATGGCGATATGTTCCGGCTCGAATTCGAGCCGCGATAATTCATCGGGATCCAGCGCCGAATTCAAGGTGTGCTCGTCGAGGCGGTAATCATCCAGCAGGTGTTTGCGCTCGGCTTCGTCCGGATTGATGAAGACAAGGATCTGGCCCTGCTGGTCCTCGGTTTCGACAACTTTGCTTTCCGACAATAGATAGCGTTTTAACATTGGAATATCGCGGTCGTTTATGATTAACTATTTCTATCGCGGCACTGATTGTAACCAAGCGTTGGCATTATCTTACAACGCACAGATTAGTCGAAGCGACAATCTTTTCATCGAAAAATGAAGAAGTGAAAACAGCGACTAACAGTCGTCAAAAAAGAAGGTATTTGTAATCCAATTGACGCATGAAGTCAATGGCAAAATAGCAGCGCGGCCCGAACAGAGATACCCGGGGTTGCATATCAAGGAGAGGATGATTACCATGGCATTGACACTGGAATGGGAAGCAAGAATCAAGCGCTGGCGAGCAGGATTAAAGGAAAACTTCTATCGGTCGCTTGGGTTGTTAGACGTGGCGGGGTTTACTACCCTGGATCAGTTGACTGCGCGCCAAGCCTTATCCGGAACCTTCAAGCCGATCAAGCCTGGCGCGCGGTGGGGCGCAAAATGGGAATATGGCTGGTTCAAGACAACCGTGGTTCTTCCCGCGGGGGCGTTGAATCGCCGCATAGAATTAAAAATGGACGTCGGGGCTGAAAGCCGGATATTGGTCAACGGCAGCGAAGCCGGCGGCCGCGACCCTTGGCATGAAAGTCTCCCCCTGACCGGGCGTGGTAAAACCGGTCAACGCTTCAAAATTCTGGTCGAGGCTTATGCCGGCCATGGTCCTCATGTTTGCAGCGTCGGTCCGGCCACACCCCCTGGCCGGATCACCGTGCCTGAGCCGCCTTCGACCCAGGCGGCGATGGGCCAATGCACATTCGGCATCTGGGAGGAAGATGTCTATCAACTCTGGTGCGACGTGGAGACGCTGTATGGCTTGAGGTCCAGTCTCGACCATAATCTCCTGCGCGTGGATGAAATCGATACCGGTCTGCGGGAGTTTACCCTTTTGGTTGATCTTGAAGCTCCTTATGTTGAGATGCTCAACGGAATACGGGCCGCCCGCAAGCGGCTGAAACCGCTCCTGAATTGCATCAACGGGTCTACGGCTCCCCTGCTGTATGCTTTTGGCCATTCCCATATTGACGTGGCCTGGCTGTGGCCGCTGGCTGAGACGGAGCGCAAATGCGCCCGGACCATCGGCACCCAATTGGCGCTCATGACGCAATACCCGGAGTTCAAGTTCCTTCAGAGCCAGCCGCATCTCTATGGGATGACCAAGCGCCTCTATCCCGAGGTTTATGCCCGGCTCCGGAATGCCGTGCGGCGCGGACAGTTCATCCCCGAAGGCGGAATGTGGGTAGAGGCCGATACCAATATCTCGGGCGGTGAAAGCCTGATCCGTCAATTCATCCACGGCAAGCGGTTTTTCCGGGACGAGTTTGGAATTAACAGCGAATTACTCTGGCTCCCCGATGTCTTCGGTTATTCGGGCAACATGCCCCAGCTCATGCGCGGCTGCGGCATTAAGTATTTCTCCACCGCCAAGATATTCTGGAACTACTACGGTGGCGAACCTTTTCCTTTTAATACCTTTATTTGGGAAGGCATTGACGGTTCCGAAGTGCTGGCCCACTTCTGCACCGACTATAGTTCGTGCGTCGATCCGGAAAGCCTTCAGAAACGCTGGAATGAGCGGGTGCAGAAGGGCGGCATCAATGCCCGCTTACTGCCCTTCGGCTATGGCGATGGCGGGGGAGGACCCACTCGGGATCACTTGGAATACCTCCGGCGGGCAAGGAATCTGGAAGGACTGCCAAAGACGCGCATGGCCTCGCCCCTTGAATTCTTCAGGGATCTGGAGAAGCGGGGGACACCTGAAGCGCGCTATGTCGGCGAGCTGTACTTCCAGTGTCATCGCGGCACTTACACGTCCCAGGCCAGGACCAAGCGCGGCAACCGCAAGAGCGAGTTTGCGCTCCGTGAAGCCGAACTCTGGTCGGTCGTTGCCCGGGCACTGCATGGATTCAAAATCCCGCTGGCCTCGTTGGACACGATGTGGAAGAAAGTGCTCTTGAACCAATTCCATGATATCATTCCAGGGTCATCCATCCGGCGCGTTTACGTTGAAGCCAACCAGGCCTATGCTGAAGTTATCCGGTTTGCCTCCAATACAACGCGGCAGGCGGTCGCGCGTTTGAGTGGCCGGGGGCGCGGTGTTGTCGTCTTCAATTCTCTGGCATGGAACCGCAGCGCGCTGGTGCCTTTGCCCAGGGGCATCCGGGGTGCGCGTAACGAGGCCGGCGATCCCCTGCCTGTTCAAGATATGAATGGAATCGCGTGGACCGAAGTCACGGTTCCCTCCTGCGGCTGGACAACGATCCACCCGCAAACGACGCCCTTAATGCCGGCCAACGCCATGCAGGCTACCGATCGTCGGCTGGAAAACGAAGTGATCCGGATCATCTTCAATGCTCAGGGCGAGATCACCAGTATTTTTGACAAGGAAACCGGCCGTGAACTGGCCGCCGGTCTCTGCAATAGCTTGAAAATGTACAAGGATGTTCCATCGAACTGGGATGCCTGGGATATTGACAGCATGTACAAAGACACGCCGGTGCCTCTGACTGACCAGGCGCGGATCAAGGTTACGGCTCGCGGCCCGTTGTATGCCGTGCTCCATGTGACCCGGCGCTTGAAATCATCAATGATGGAACAGGAAATCCGCCTGCGTCGGAACAGTCGTTGTGTTGAATTCCATACGATCGTTGACTGGAAAGAAAGCCATCATCTGCTGAAGGCGGCGTTCCCGGTCAACATTCATAGCCATGAAGCGTTGCATGAAATCCAATTTGGACATATCCGCCGCCCAACGCATGGATCGCGTCCGTTCGATGCCGATCGCTTTGAAGTGGCTTGTCAGAAATGGTCGGCCCTTTGCGAGGAAAATCAGGGCATCGCCATTCTTAATGACTGTAAATACGGCGTGGATGTGAGCGATAATAGCATCAACCTGACGCTCCTGCGTTCGCCGCTGGCGCCGGACATGACGGCCGACAAGGGGCGGCAGGAATTCACCTATGCTTTCTATGCCTGGAACGGAGGCCTGATGGAATCACGGGTGGTCCGGGAAGCCTATGAGTTGAATGTTCCCGTGTTCAGCGTGCCTGGAAAAGCCGGCGCGCAATCCCTCTTCAGGATTGACGCTCCGAACATCATGATCGAAACCATCAAGCCGGCGGAGGATGGTTCGCCGCATATCATCGTGCGGCTATATGAGACCATGCGTTCCGCCACCCGGTGTGTCTTGGAGACTTCCCTGCCGTTCAAATCGGCGATTGTGACCGACATGCTCGAACGAAAAACACAAGGCAAACTCGATGCCCGCGCCGGCAAAATTAAATTATCATTCAGGCCATTTGAGATCAAAACGATTCGCTTGCAGATAAAATGACCGGAAAGAAAAGTGATTTTCAGTGATGCATGTTGAAAACTCATGACATGTTGATCTTAGCCATGGATCAATCAACCGATTGCGGCAGTTTGGCTCTGCTCCAAGACGAGCACGTTCTTGGTGAAATGAGCTGGACGGACAGCCGCTGCCATCGTCAACAGTTGTTTGATCGGTTGCCGGCTTTGCTGGAACGGACATCCCTTGCCTTGAGCCAGGTTGATTGTTTTGCCGTGGGTCTGGGTCCAGGTTCCTATACGGGATTGCGCATGGCGGTTGCCACGGTGATGGGGTTGGCCCTGCCGGATCGGCGTTCTGTTTATGGCGTCAGCAGTGCGGAAGCCATGGCAGCGGCATTCCTGGCCGAGTCGGTCGCGGTATCGGCCATGGTTATCGGAGATGCCCGACGCCATCAACTCTGGGCGCGCCTATTCACGCGTCAGGAAGGGGGTTGCGCGGCGGCTTCACCCTGGATGCTCCGTGAACCTGAGGCGTTGGCGGAATTGCAGGCTTCGGCTTGGATTACACCGGACTGGGACCGCATTGGTTTTTTGTTAAAAGCGCAGGTTCCCTCCGCCTGCCGGCTGATTGAAGAGCGGCGGATTCCCACTGCGGCATTGGTGGGACTTGCGGCTTGCCGGAGGATCCGCGCGGCAATCCCCTCGGAACCGCTGACCCCGATTTACCTGCATCCGGCGGTCGCTGTGCCGCGTCCTCCGGCTTCGGCGCCGGCCGCAGCAGGGTAATTTCAACCAGATCCATTCAAATCTGTATTTCGGTGCCGCTGATTCTTGAATACGAATCTACCGCGCAAAGGAGGGACCCACTTCCATGAAAATGATATTCGATCCTTTGACGATCAAGAATCTGGTCCTTTCGTCGCGCCTGGTTCGCAGCGCCACGGCCGAACGTCTGGCCATGGAAAACCCTGAAGATGGGGAACAGATGGGGGCTACCTATGCGGCCCTGGCTCGCGGAGGCGTGGGATTGATCATTACTGGGCATATCGCGGTGCATCCTGCTGGTCGTCTCGATCCGCTTATGGCTGGCCTATATAGCGACCAACAGGTCGAAGCCTGGCGCCAGGCGGTCGCGCTGACCCATGTGGCGGGCGGTCTGCTCGTGGCTCAGCTCAATCACGGGGGCGGACGGTCCCGGCCTGTCGGCGATGCCCCGGTTTGCGTCTCCTGCCTGCCGGATCGCCCGCACGACCCGATGCAAGGCGCGCCGCTCGATTTCGCCATGATCGAAATGCTGATTTCGGCGTTTGCCCAAACAGCCCGGCTCGCACAGGACGTAGGCATGAATGGCGTTCAAATCCACGCCGCTCATGGATATCTTGGCAGTCAGTTTCTTTCACCAGCTACCAATCAGCGCTCTGATGAATGGGGCGGATCGATCGAGAACCGGTCCCGATTCCTGCGGCGTGTTGTCCAATCGGTTCGCGCGGCCGTAGGAGCAAACTTCCCAGTGGGGATGAAATTGGGCGCCTGCGATGATGATCCTGCCGGGTTGCGGATTGAGGATGCATTGCGGGCTGTAACCTGGTTCCAGGAAGACGGCCTGGACTTCATTGAAATTTCAGGGGCATTCCGCTCCGATATCTGCAGGCGGAAGGTCAAACCGGGCGTTAGTGAAGGCTATTACGTGCCGCTGGCGCGGCAATTCAAGGAAACACTTTCAATTCCGGTGATTGCTGTCGGCGGTTTTCGCAGTCTGGGGATGATGAACGAGGCCATCGGATCGGGCGCCTGCGATGCGATTTCCATGGCGCGCCCGTTGATCCGCCGGCCGGATATCCTGAACGTCCTGAAGCAGGGGGGGGCAAGCGACTGTCTCAGCTGTAATTTATGCCTGCTCCACAATGAGCCGCGGACCCAATGCCATGCCGTGAATCGAATTTCAGGAAAGAGCCGTGTCAAAGGAGGCGCAAAATAGGAGCAGGTTTCGCGTAGCACCCAGAACATCCCGGATTATTTGGGGCGCATGCCAAGTCAGTTCTCTGTTGACTCGGCATAACGAATACCTATCATGCCTGCAAAAAACTTGAGCATGAGGACGAGGTCTATGGCGCAGAATAGAAATCCGAGCGCAACCGGTATTGAGACGGATTCATGTGTCGGGTCGGCAACCGATACCGATCACGGGCAAGAAGTTGCCCGGGCATTCGCACTAAGCTCGCCGCATCTGCGTCTCAGTCAGATCATTCTTGTTGATGTAACGGATCGACACAACGAACTGGTACATGAGCAGCAGTGGCTGCTTCATCCATCGGAGGGATTATCCCTTTCAGGCAATCTTTTTGTGATCGAGAATCTTGCCGAAGGATCCGGCATGATCCTGATCAAGCAAGCTCCATTGCCGTGGGCGCGGCCAACTCCTGTGGCCAGCGATCTGCGAATCACACCCCGCAAAGGCATCGGATTTGATTTTGCTTTGCTTGAGACGCCGGGCTGTACGGCAGACTCCTGGGAAATACTTGAATATCGCGGTGGGTTTGTACAGCGGACCTGTGTTCTGCATGAGTGGCAGAGCAGGCAACGTCCGGCAACGCCCAGTCATGCCTTGCCCCGTTTCCTGACCAACACCTGGGGAGATCGTTCACAAGACAGCCGAATTCGGGCCGATTTCATCGAAGCAGAAATCGATGCGGCGCATCAGTTGGGGGTTGATGTGGTTCAGATTGATGACGGATGGCAAAGGGGGGTAACTGCCAATTCGGCCGAAGCGAGACAAAGGGGTGGGGTTTGGGAAGGATTCTGGAATGCGGATCCCAATTTCTGGACCCCGCATCCGGAGCGGTTTAGGCTGGGACTCCAGCCCATTGCGGATCGGGCCCGAGCCAAGGGCATGAACATTGGTTTATGGTTCGCGCCTGACTCCTGGAACGAATTCTCGAACTGGCGCCAAGATGCCGATCTGATTTTGGATATTTTCACCACCGTGGGTGTTGAACACTTCAAGGTGGACGGAGTGAAGGCGACAACCGAATTGGCATTCCAAAACTTACGACGTTTTTTCAAGGCCGCGCTGGATGGCAGTCAGGGGAAGGTGGTGTTTGATCTCGACATCACGGCCGGGATTCGTCCCGGATATTTTGGCGCCATGGAGGTGGGGCCCCTTTTTGTGGAGAATCGTTACACGGATTGGCATAAATACTGGCCCCACCAAACGCTGCGGAATCTGTGGAAGCTGTCCCGCTGGGTGGATCCGCGAAGGTTGCGGATGGAGTTCCTGAATAATACGAGAAACGTCGAGCTGTATGCCAATGACCCTCTGGCGCCTTCCCATTATACCTCGGCCACCCTTTTTGCCACGGTAATGTTCTCCAATCCGCTTGGGTGGTTTGAGGTCTCAAATCTCCCAAGGTTCTATCTTGAATCGGTCTCCGAACTGGTTCAGACATGGAAGACCCATCGTGAAAACCTGTTCGGCGGTTCGATCATTCCGATTGGCGAAGAACCGGATGGATTTTCCTACACGGGGTTCATGTCTTTGTCGGAAACCCATGATGACGGTTATATCCTGATTTTTCGCGAGTTGCACCCCAAGGATCAAATCTCTTTTGAGCTTCCGAATGTCGGACTTGAGGAATGCAAATGGGAGTTGCTTGTTTCCGAAGGAACCGTTGAATCCCGGGGGGACATGCTTTTGGTTAACATCCCCAAACGATTAGGATTTCTATTTGCCCGATTCACCCGGGCAAAGTGTTGACCCCATTCTTCCGCAATCCTTCCTCAAAGACGCTTGCAAAAACACGGCCGCCTTCTACAATCCCCCCAAAGAAAGGAATACGTAATGGCCGATAAACCAATGACCGCGATTTCGCCCACCCGGGCTGAAGATTATCCCGAATGGTATCAACAGGTGGTTCGCGCCGGAGATCTTGCGGAGTTGTCGCCGGTCCGCGGCTGTATGGTGATCAAGCCCTGGGGCTACAGCCTGTGGGAAAATATCCAGCGCGTCCTGAATGGCATGTTCAAGGCCACCGGACATCGCAACGCCTACTTCCCGCTGTTCATTCCCCTCAGTTTTCTTGAAAAGGAAGCCGCTCACGTCGAGGGCTTTGCCAAGGAATGCGCCGTGGTGACCCATCATCGGCTGGAACTCAATGCCGAGCGGAAACTGGTTCCCGCTGGAGAATTGGAGGAGCCGCTGGTGGTCCGGCCGACGTCCGAAACGATCATCGGCGCCATGTTTGCCAAATGGATCCAGTCCTACCGGGACTTGCCCCTGCTCATCAACCAATGGGCGAACATTGTCCGCTGGGAAATGCGGACGCGCCTCTTCCTGCGCACCACCGAGTTTCTCTGGCAGGAGGGGCATACCGCCCACGCCACCGAAGCCGAAGCCCGCGAGGAAACGGAGCGGATGCTGAAAGTCTACGCCGAATTTGCGGAACAATACATGGCCATGCCGGTGATCATGGGCGAGAAAACAGCCGCCGAGCGGTTCCCCGGCGCCGTCGCCACCTACAGCATCGAGGCCATGATGCAGGACCGCAAGGCGCTCCAGGCAGGAACGTCCCATTTCCTCGGACAAAACTTCTCGCGCGCCTCCGAAATCAAGTTCCTCGACGCCGCCGGCAAGGAGCAGTTTGCCTGGACGACGTCCTGGGGCGTGTCCACGCGCCTGATCGGCGGAATGGTCATGGCACACAGCGATGACGACGGCCTGATCCTCCCGCCGCGCCTGGCATCCGCCCACGTGGTGATCCTGCCCATCCTGCATAAGGAAGCTGTTCGCACCGAGGTGCTGGGCTATTGCGATCGTCTGGCGGCGGAATTGCGCGCGCTGAACTATTGCGGTCAGCCGGTGACCGTCGAACTGGATACGCGCGAGGGGCGGGGAGGGGAGAAGGTTTGGAATTGGATTAAGAAAGGCATTCCCATTCGTCTGGAGATTGGTCCACGGGATATTGCCGCCGATTCCGTGAGTATGACGCGCCGGGATCGGCCGCACAAGGAGCGGGTCAATGTGCCGCGGGCGGAACTGGTTCGGACACTGGTGTCAAAGTTGGAGGAAATCCAGCAGAGTCTGCTGGAACGTGCCCGCACCCATCGCGATCAGAATATGCGCCGCATTGATTCCAAGGAGGAATTGGTCCGGTTCTTTACCCCGCAAAACGCGGAGAAACCTGAAATCCACGGCGGCTTTGCCCTGTGCCACTGGGCCGGCGACGCCGCCGCAGAAGCCCAGGTTGCCAAAGATATGGGCGTGACCATCCGGTGCATTCCACTGGAGAGCGAAGCGGAACCGGGCCGCTGTATCTTTACGGATCAGCCCAGCACTCGCCGCGTCGTCTTTGCCAAGGCGTATTGATCGATGGCTTCGTAGGGCGGAAAGCGGGGATGAGGACGGCGGCACGCCGGACTCCTTGCTTGGCTTTCTTTTCTAATTCAGCCCTCAAATCATTGCCGTAGACAAGTCCGATCGCTTCACCCAAGGCCGGGGAAAGCCGACGCGACGGATTCCGTCTCCGGGAATTACATCTGAAAGAAAGCGCATCTTCTTCAAGCGACAGCGCGGTATCGCCCTCCGAGAAGGCCAGCGGCCAGAGCAGACAGGCTTTGGGCTTTACCTGCGCGAGGGGGATTCCAAGAGTCAAGCCGACGGTGTGCAGCGAACACCGGATCCTATGGTCGGACACAAAGGCGAAGATGCAAAGGCCGCTTTCGGTCGTATCGATCGCGTAGATCCCCGGCTCCACTTCATCAAACACGTTGTCGTATCCGCCGGCCGTTCTGAGATGAGGGCAGAGTTTAACCACCTCAGGCAAGACCTGGATGATCCGGTTTAGTTCTTTGGCATCAACGCATACCTCGTACCGTGCGCAGCAACAGGTCTCCACCCTGGTACAGCCTTGGCAGGCGTGATCCATCGAAAGGATTGACGCGAGGTTAATCTGCATGCGGTTTCGATGTTTACACCGCAGGCATTTTCGCCCCCGGGTGGTGAGAGTCTTCGATCTCATTTCAGTCTTAATAATCATTTATCTTAAAGTTAGATCCGGTTTGTGATTTCAATCAGGTGGTACCCAAACTGGGTCTTGACGGGACCATGGACTTTCCCGACTTCCTTGGTGAAGACAACTTCATCGAATTCCCTGACCATCTGGCCCGGGGCAAATTCCCCCAAGTTTCCGCCTTCCAGTCCGGAAGGACACTGGGAATGCTTTTTGGCCACGGCGGCGAAATCGGCGCCGGCTTCGATTTGTTTCTTGAGTTCTTCGCATTCCGCCTGGGAGCGGACAAGGATATGACGCGCTTTAGCTTTGGCCATGATGGTCTCCTTTTGTTGTTAATAAAATGGCGCTACTGTCCGGTGTTCAGTGTTCGGGGGTACAGTCAACCAGGAAGCAATGATTCCTCTTCCTCGCCATATTCGCACGTTGGCATAACGGGGTTCCACCAGCCAATTCTCCGATCACCGAACAATGAACACTTTCTTATCCAACCGGTGGCTGGGCAACGCAGTCGCCGACCTTGGCCTGTCTCAGGATTTCGACAAACCGGTCCACCTGGGGGGCGCCTTCCGCCGGGGACCAGGCGGCGAAATCGGCCGCCTGGCTCGCGTCGTAAGGTCCCTGTTTTATTTCGAGGAATACCGAGTCGTCGGCCGCCGGGAGCCAAACGTGCCAGGCATTCGCCGGAAGTTCAAATCCGATGGTATCCGCAGCGGGCCCAACCGCCATCCTTTCCGTCACCAGCCCGCTATCATCGAGGAGCACCACATCGAACTGTCCGCGAAGCACGACCGCAAACTCCCATGTCTGTGGATGCCGGTGAGGTCGGAAATAGGAATCTCGCTTGGCGGCAATCAACAACCGCTGAATGGGGTCCGCCGGCGACTCATGCATATTATGATTAGTGCGTTTCCGGACGTGTGCGCCGGCCCGATCCGTCAAGGCGTCAATCAGTTTCGAGGTGATCTTTTTCATTTGAATCCATTCCGGCAAAGTTCGGCAGATAGGCGCCCAATATGGTAAGCCGTTTTTGCAACAACCGGATATCGATGCCGCGTGAGTCGAGACCGGCCTCGGCCATCATGGCGGCCGCCACGCCGGCCGCCTGGCCGGTGATATAACAGCCGGGCATTACCCGGATGGAGGCTTGCATGTTTCGGTCCGTACTGACACATCGTCCGGACACCAGGACGTTCTTCAGTCCTTTGGGAGTCAGAATTCGGTAGGGGATGCCGTAGCTTTCCCCTTTCCCTAGCCGGAGCGTTGTGATTTCCTTGTAGAACTTTTCGTAACTTTGCTTATCCGGCTTGGCAATGTGGATGTCGATCGGGTAGGAGTAGCGGCCGATCTCGTCATCAAATACGGCCCGGCTGTTGAAATCATCAATATTCAGGATGTAATCGCCGATAATGCGCCGGGTCTCGCGGACGCCTAGAAGCGCTCCCGTGGCCACAAGATCCATCTTTTCAAATCCCTTGAGATATTGCTTGTAATAGCGCTCATACTCCAGCAGGGATTTCCGGCCCCATACGTAGGCGGCCGTCAGGGATTCCTCGTCGGTTCCGTCGAGCTGGAACGTGTGGCCGATATTACCGCCACCGATGTTAGTTCCAACCTGATACATGCCGGGCAAGTGCCGGTCTTCCAAAGTGAATACACCGTCCTTGAAGGCATCCTCGATCCGGTGATTGCCGGCGCCCAGGCCCCCATTCCGCACCTTATCCCAGTCGATCCCCGTCCATAAACTGCACAGCGTACCGGGCATCATCTGGCCGAGATCGTCTCCTTTTTTATAAGGCGCTCCGGCCAGGGCCGACAAATCGCCGTCTCCAGTGGCGTCCACAAAGACCTTGGCCCTAATCGCGTATAAGCCGGATTTAGCGGCGCAAATCGCCTCCCCCACGCTTCCATTCTCCAGCGTGACATCGACCAGATGGGTGTGGAACGAAAAAGCAACGCCAGCCTCTTTCAGCATTTCGTCATAAACCCGCTTCAGGACTTCTGCCCGGATGCCCATTCCTTCAGGAGGTACCGTGCCATCCGCTGTTCGCAAGCGTTTTAAAATCTCTGCCCCCATGCCGCCAGCCAGGAAATTGACACCGTCGGTGAATTGCATAAAGCATGGAACCATGCCGGCCGTGCCCATGCCGCCCAGACAGCTATGGGCTTCGATCAATCGGACCGAAGCGCCTTGGCGCGCTCCAGCCACGGCGGCGGCCATACCGGCCGGTCCGCCGCCGACAACCAGGATGTCCGCCTGGTGCCGAACGGCCAGATCTTTCCGAAAAGCTATGGTTGATTTCAACATTGGTTTCCTCGTCCTGATAGAGGTTGCATAGACAGCATAGATGATGGCTGGCTAAAGACAACCATATTTAAGTATCCTTTGACGCGGCAATCCGGATAATAGGTAACCCATCATTCATGGGGTGAGGACCGGTTGGATATATGCTGATTTTCCGGTTGTAGGGGCCGTTCGATAGAACGGTCCGTCAGCTGACGGACGGTTCTTCCCGCTGGGAGCAGGACAAGCTCGAACCGCCGCTACACCCCCCTATAACTGATAATCATTAAGCATTATGGTAAAAGATGGTTGACGGCGCCACGCTATGGTATAAGAATTGGCCTTAACCTTCGGCATATAGGAATACGCCCATGATGACTCCACGAGAACGATTCGTTACCGCACTGGAACGTCGTCCGCTGTCCGGACGAGTGCCCCATTTCGAACTGGTGTTTTTTCTGACCATGGAGGCGTTCGGAAAAGTGTGGCCGGGACACCGGATATTTTCCCAGTGGGACCAGATGTCGGCCAAGGAACAGAAACTGCAGATCGCCGACGCGGCCTCCGTCTACATTGCCATTGCCAGTCGCTACGATCACAGTGCGATCTTTATCCACGGTATCGGAGGGGTGCCGGACAGCGAGCGGCTGATAGCGGATGATATCCGCCGCCAGACCGGCAAGGAGTATTTCCTGATGCGGCATGGTGACGCCACCTTGAGCATCCCCGGCGGCAACAGCATGGTGGACTTCTCCCTGCGGCTGGTCGACGATCCCGTCGGCATCAAGCGCGATTGCGAAGACTTGGTTGCCGAACAGGTTGCCCGCGCCGAGAAGGAAAAAGACCTTGGCCTGTGGGACGGCTTTGCGCTCTGTGCCGACTACTGCCTCAACACGGGTCCGTTCCTGAGCCCCGCAATGTTCGCCGAATTCGTCACCCCCTACCTGGCGAAGCTCGTGACGGCCTACCGGGGCATGGGCTACTACACGATCAAACATACAGATGGGAATATCATGCCGATCCTAGATCAGTTGGTCCAATGCCGACCGCACGCCCTGCACTCGCTCGACCCCCAGGCCGGCGTGGACATGGCCGAGGTCAAGCGCCGTCACGGTCGCGAGCTGTGCCTGATCGGCAACGTCAACTGCGCCCTGCTGCAGACGGGAACCGACGCCGAGTGCATCGCGGCGGCCCGCTATGCGCTACAGCATGGCATGCCCGGCGGCGGATACATCTTTTCCACCAGCAACTGCATCTACACGGGCATGCCGCTCCATCGCTACGAACTGATGCTTGATGTCTGGCGGCGGGAAGGGAATTATTGATCATCTCAACCAACGTCCAACCGTTGAACTCGGCCAAAAATGCGATCATCGCCTGGCCCCAGGAAACAAACCGGTTTGACTATGTCGCCAGCGAATAGTGGGCCGGCGGCGAATCTTTGCTTCCGTGTTATCAAAAAAAGCAGGGGGGTAATAAATAGAACGTTAAGGCTGACTTTTCGGCGAGTCTTCGAGCCGTAAAGTCCGGCCTCTGGTTCGACTTATCATTTCATCCGGCTATCCATGGCTGCCTTCGCGATGGGCTTCACTTTTTCGAGATCGTCTTCGGATTTGATTGGATATTGCGTCCACTCATCGTCTGCGTTGTATGTGCCTATCTGGTAGTACTGCCGCCTTGGGTAAAGATAAGCGAAGACTCGATTGTTGATTTTCATGGAAATGGCAAATGAAATGGCGTCCAGCGAAATGCTTCCTGGCTTCCAGTTCTTAATTTCTTCAAGAAGGGCCTCGACACGCGTGCGCACTGCCGCATCAGTTATGTAATTCATGTGATCGCTCAAGTGAGTGATCTCTATGACATCGGGTGCCGATGGAATCTCCTGCTCTGAAAAGGCGGGGATAATTTCCTCCTCGCCTTCGATTTTGAGGCAGACATACGTGAACAGTGATGGACGAATGCTGAGCCACTTGCACCGATTCACCAAGGTCTGCGAGAAACTCGGAGCGATCAGGAACAGACGAGGTTGTTTTGTGGCATCGACAGAGTGGTGTTTATACAATCGAGCGAATGCTTCCGCACGTGTACTGACGTAATCGTAATAATCGAGACCTTGGAACAACATGCCGTCGTCCTGTTTGACTTTCAGTTCAACAACGACAAGTGACTTGCCGCTGTCCACCATGAGGACATCCAGCCTGCCGCCTGTCGTTGATTTCTGGTGGTCCATGTAAACGAGTTCCTTCTCAATCTTGTCAGAACGACGGCGCACTAATTCCTCAAATTGCTGTCCCGAACATCCATCTTTTCATCCGGCAGATCGAATCCGAGTTTCAGGGCATCCATGGTGTCCCGGCAGATGTCTTTGACGAGTGAGGCAAAACTTTTCTTTTCCTCCGACACGCTGATGCCGATGATGTGAACGGAATCGTCGACGGCGGCCGCTCCGACAACGAGGCCGGCCTGGGTTCCGCCCGATCCGGAGGCATGAATGACGTGGGTGAAGGAGAGGCCCTGCCGCTGCGCCTGATCATACAATTCCAGAAATCCCTCCACATATCCGATCGCTCCGAGGGGCCGGTCCATGGACCCGCCGACGAAGGAGCCGCCGATGGGAGCGTGATAGGGAGTATAGCCCCATTCCATGGCCTGCCGCATGAGGACCTCCACATGGGCCTCGGCTTCTTCCATGGTAACAATCCTTCCTTCCTCCCCTTTTTGGATGTGAATGTCCGCATCCAGGATATGATCGAGAAGCAGGTTGCCGTCAAATTCTTCGGGTACACCCACAGGACTGAAAAGGAGCAGAATGGGCGCGATACCATAGCGGCGAGCGGCTGCTGCCGTCTGCAGACACCAGTTGGATTGAAGGCTGGCCCAAGTGATAACGGCATCACATTTTTTTTCGAGAATATCG
>JAHIJO010000113.1 GCA_018898455.1 Verrucomicrobiota bacterium
CCGGCGTAGCCGTCCCGGTCACAATCAGAGAACTGTAATGGCGTAATGCGTCGGTTTTGGAAATGTGTTGGCACAGCTCTTCGTCGTCCTCGTAAGTCGTTCATTATCAACATGCGCGTTTTTTAACTGTAGAAGATGGGCTACACACTTTCACCATGAATCTATTATAATACATTCTCCGGTTAGGTTACGAAATATTATTTTTACCGGAGGTGGACGGATGCGCGCGCTATTGAATTGCGCTCAAATGCCGCGACAAGGCAAAACAAATCACTCTTTGCCTCCAGCTCACCCCCCTGCCGGAACGCTATGGAGGGGCAGGCTGCTTCACCCGTTTCCCACGTCGCCGCAAAGCCGCGTGGCAAAGTTCACCACGCTGGGGCGTGGTGGCCACTCACGTCAGCTGCCAAGTGACCACTTGCCCCGCAGCGGGGCGACGTGGTTAGCGCCTTCAGCGCTGACGTAGCACCCATTTCGTTCCTGACTCCGTCAGGAATTCTTCTTACGGGCCAACTACTCACTGTCAGGGCGTCCAGCCGGAGACCAATGTGGCTGTCGCGTAACCGCTGGCCGAAAGTTTGACGTGCCAGATACCGGTCGCCATATCCAGCAGGGTGGGGTCGGCCAGGCCGTCGCCATCGTAATCCGCGGCCAACGTTTCATAACCGGTGCCGCCGAATCCCGCCAACGTGGCGGCGGCATAACCGGAACCGGAAAGTTTGATCGACCAGGTGCTGGTGGCTTCCTGATAAATCGCCGGGTCGGCCAGGCCATCGCCGTCAAAATCACCCAGCACCGGCATGTAGCCAATTCCGCCGAAGCTCCACAGGGTGGCGGTGATATAACTACTGGCCGACATCAGGACCGTCCAGTTGCCGTTGGTCTGGTTGTAGATCGCCGCGTCGGTCCGGTTGTCGGAATCGTAGTTCTCCTGAACGGCCGTGAAGCCCGTGCCGCCGAAGCCGGATGCCGAGGCGATGCCATATCCCAAGCTGGACATGGCCACCTGCCAATCCCCGCTGGTGGTGTTGTAGATTGCCGGATCGGTTTTCCCATCGCCGTCATAATCGCCGGCCACAGCCTGATAGGCCGAGCCGCCGAAGGCCGGCAGGGTTGCCACGGCATACCCGCTTCCCGATAGTTGCACGTACCAATTTCCTGTGGCCGCCTGGTACACGGCCGGGTCGGCCTTCAGGTCTCCGTCATAATCGCCAACGCACGTACTGTATCCCATGCCGCCAAACGAGACGGTGACCAATCCATATCCGGAGGCTGAGAGTTTAAAATACCACGTGCCATTCGACCCTTCGTACACGGCTGGATCGGCCTTGCCGTCACCATCGTAATCGGCACAGATGCTGGACGATAGGTAGGCGCGCCAGCCGGTATCGGATGAACTGAAAGGGCTTGTCTTCGCCTTAACCCAGTAATAGTAAGAATATCCCGTAATAGCATTCGTATCATGACAGTAGGTTGGCGCTACATTCTCGCCGATGCGCGTTGCCGTCAGGAAATTCACATTGGTATTGCGCCAGATGTCATACGCGGAGGCGCCGCTGAGCGCATCCCAGGTTACCCGGACAATGCTGGCATATGTGCCATCCGAGGCCGCTACCGCCGCGGGGGCGGACAGACGATTAGTGGTATATTCATAAGCACCGATATCCACGATCGCCGAACCGTCGCCATTCCCATCCAATGGCCGATCATTAAACTCATAATCAAAGGCCGGCGCCTCATCGTTGTTTCCCGCGTCAATGCAGGGCGATCCGGGCTGCAGATGACAATCGCCGGCGGTGATATCCGCCAACAAGGGGTTGGTTGTCATATTGCCTGTTCCGGGCAAAAGCGGGGTTGAACAGCAATATGAATATTGCGTGTTGGTCCCGTCGTTTGAGTAATTAGGGCCGGTGGTCGCGTTATTGAAATCGATGATTGTATTCCGGATGGCGCTAGAAATCCGAAAGGTAAACACCCCGCCGCCCGCCCCGCTGTATGTTCCGATGGCCCGGTTCTGAACAATGGTGCAGGCTTCAACGGTGCCGGCAAGATCAATATACACGCCGCCGCCTTCACCGGTGGGGAAAGCGCTGCCGCCCGCCGCAGCGATATTACTGCTGACAATACAGTTGCGCAGTAAACTTTCCTCGTGCAGATAGACGCCACCGCCCGCCGCGGCATTCCTGGCAATCGCCTGATTGCCGGCGATCAGGCAATTCTGGATGATCCCGGCATGCCAGGCGTACACGCCGCCGCCGTAACAATAGTAGCTGGTATTGGACGGACAACCTTCCGAAGTGGCCGCATTATCCCGGATGGTGCAATCCTGAACCGTGCCGCCATTATAACAATGCACGCCGCCGCCATAGAAAAAATTTCCGGCCGGCTGAACGTTCGTAGTGGTTGCCCGATTATCGATAATCAAACTGCTCTGGATCAAGCCGCCGTAGTACATGAATGCCCCGGCGCCCGAAGGCGCCGCATTGCTGCTGATGATGCAATTTTGAACCGTGCCCCCTTCCCGCAAATACACGCCACCGCCCTCATCCGCTTTGCCCCGCTGCAGCGTGAATCCGTCAATCAGGGCGTCAGCATGGGATAAATAAAAACAACGGCACAAATTGTTGCCGTCAATAACGGCATTCAGCGCGCCATTTTCACTGCGGATTGTCACCGCGTTGGTCACCGCAATCTGTTCCGCCAAAAGATAGATTCCATTCCCAACCAGGATGCTGTCGCCATCTTGAGCGATGGCCGTTGCCGCGCTGACATTGGTGGCTGCGGCCGCCCAGGAATCATAAGGGACGGTGTGCGATCCTGAAGGCGAAACGTAAAGAATTGCGCCGGAAACATCCGCCGGGAAAACACCCTGTAACAAAAGACACAAGCCCCCCGCCCAGGCCATTTTCCAAAGCCCGCCCCCGTGTTTTACGCGAGACAAAACATTCCAAAAGTTCCTTTTGATTTCATCCTGTTTTTTCATTTCTGCCGTCTCCTTTTATTGTTTTAGCCCTGGTTCAGCGTAAAATCTTTATGTCCACTTGAAGGAAATTTTCGTTTCCATTTATGAAATCATACTTGATTTATGGCGGATTGTCAAATAAATAGAGCCTGTCCCGTTATTCCGTGGGTCTTGAAAACACAGGGCATATCGTATTAAAGAGGAGGGGCAAGAGTACCCTAAAAGGATACTTTGCCCCAAATCCGTGTGTTATAGTGCCCGATGAGCTATCAAATCATAC
>JAHIJO010000114.1 GCA_018898455.1 Verrucomicrobiota bacterium
CCGTTTTGAATCATACGATTGAAAAAACCGTCGCGAAAAGGGTCACTGGCAAGGTCGGTGTTGGCGTCAAAGCAAGGCAGTTTCCATGATCGGAAACTGAAGGGGGGTTTTTTTCTATTGACTTGGCCTTTAATGGGTGACCCCTCGTTCCCCTTGAGAAATATGGCGCTGGCTACATTAAGATAAACTAGTTGACAAACTGGTTGTTTGTGTTATTTTATCTTCTATGAAAACAATACAGATCGGAGCGTTTGATGCCAAAACGCATTTTAGCCAGTTGCTCCAGGACGTGATAAAAGGAAAAACCTTTGAAATTCTCCGTCGGGGTAAGCCTGTGGCGCATCTCACAAGTGTTCGCGTTACGGATAATTTTCACGCCGCGCGAGAGGCCCTGGACTATTTACGCAACCTGCGCCGGACAATTTCCGTCTCGCGCGCCGAAGTGCGGGGCTGGATTAATGAGGGGCGTTCCTGATGGCCAATAAATGGGTTTTAGATTGTTCCGCGATGGCTTCCGTTATGTTGATGGAACCCGAAGGTCGGGAAACGGATGATTTATTGGAACAGGCGCTGGCGGATAGAATCATTATTTCGGTGCCCTCGCTGTTTTGGTATGAAATAAGCAATGTCCTGATAACGGCTGTCCGAAAAAAAAGGTTGGAAATTAATCAAGCTCGGGGTGTCCTGGCGCGGTTATGGGAATTGCCGATCGGTACCGATACCCCGGATGGCGTCGTTGTCTACCGGCGTATTTTTGATTTGGCCCTGATGCATGACCTGTCGTTTTATGATGCCGCGTATTTGGAACTGGCGGATCGGATTGGCGCATCCTTAAAGACATTTGATAAGGCCATATTGCGGCTGAGCCGCCATTATCCATGGATCCATTGATGGCATTCCTTTCTTGATCCAGTGGAGTCTGGAATGAGAAACACCAAGATTCTCGGACTTCTCTGACCCCTTCGCCTCATCTGGCTTCCCCGTGAAAACAGGAGTGGTTGACAGGCTGAAGGCTGTTCGCAAAAGAAATCCCCATAAAGATATTGACGCGCAAACGGAATGTGATATGTTTTAAACAGATTTTACAGAATTGTAAAAGATGACAAAACAGCAAAATATAATAATTCAGGAAGTCAGGACGCGCCTGATCGAGGTGGCCGGCCGGACCACCCAGGATCTCGGCCTGGGCCGGATTGTCGGGCAGGTGCTGGGCGATATCTATCTGACCGACGGCGACAGCTCGCTGGATGACATCGGGCGGAATCTCGGGCTCAGCAAGGCCGCGGTCAGCATTGCGGCCCGGCAGTTGGAAAGCCTGGGCCTGCTTCAGAGAATTTGGAAGAAGGCTGACCGTAAGAATTATTACCGGATAGTAGATCATCTTGGGGTGGCTTTGCGGCAGGGGGTTCTGGAATTGGTGCGGGGCAAGCTTCGCACCGCCGGCGCGGAACTCGATCATGCCGAAGAATTACTGCGGCAGGCGGGCAATGGCGGAAATAATAGTGAGCTCAATTTTCTGCAGACCCGGTTGAATCGCGCCAAGCAACAGCGCCGGCGTGCTGCGCGAATACTCAATAATCCCATTATGAAAATGTTGGGGTTGTAGGCTGGTAAGAAACGGATATGGTGGGTAGGATAAAACTAATTTGAGGGCTGGCCTGAACCGTCCTTCAGGCCTTAATGCCCAATGCGTGCAATGACCCGGAGCCGGCGCAATGAAGAACGCAAGCAACTCGACCGTGATGACCTCGCCGGAATACCTCGCCGAACAGGCGGAAGAGGCGATGAAAAGTGCATACAACCTCGAATTCCTCGGCATCCGCCGGGAGATCAAGGAGCGTGAACTCGAAGACCGGCTGATCAAACGCCTGCGCTCTTTTCTGCTCGAACTGGGGTACGGCTTTTGCTTTGTCGGTCGCCAGTACCGGCTGACAGTGGGGCAGCCGCCCGCCACCGATTGACATAATCAGATAATTGGTATAAATTTACCCGTATGAATATTATTGATAAACAAATAAATCAAATTGCAAATCTTTGTGCACAATACGGTGTAAAAGAACTATATCTTTTCGGCTCGGCATTGCGGGAAGACTTCGGGCAAGATAGCGATATTGATCTGGCTGCCGTTTTCCGGCGAAACGGCGTCGCCGGCAGCTTCGACCAATACTTCAATTTTAAGGCAGAATTGGAGCGTTTACTCGAACGTCCGGTGGATATTATGTGCCCCTCCAGCGTTCGCAACAGCGTTTTAAAGCGTGAAATGGAAGCAACCAAGCGACTCATTTATGCGGCATAATCCTCAAAAGATTTACGAGGATATTCTCCGTGCTATTGACGAGATACAGTCATTTTGTCATGGCAAGAGCTTTGATGATTTTAAGGCAGATCGTGGACTACAACTTGTCGTTGAGCGTGAACTTGAGATTATTGGGGAAGCGTTGGCCCGTCTTCGCAGGGATCATCCAGCCCTTGCTATACAAAAATTATGACGAGTATGTCCGATTGTTTGCCCTGCATGTCCCTTGGCGAGGAAGATTCTGACTGTTTGCATCCATGAACTGGAAAAATAAAAAATCTTGGTTACCGGCGCGGGCGGCTTTAGCTGACGGAAACCGCTGAACATTTCCGCCAATAGCGGATCCGCTTAAGGCGGAGAATCATGCCAAAAAGTTCGTTAATTACTAATTTAATGGGTGACCCTAGGTCTTCCCTCGGCTGAATCTGGTTTCCCCTGATTTCGTCAGGAATCCGGGCCAAAATAAATATTCAAAAGATTAACACATAAAATGAAACGGCATATTACTGATTGGCGAAAATTATCGGGAACCTGGCGGCGGTTTGGTGGGCGTAAACTTGGCGGGACACCCGGCATCCAGACCCCGCCAAACAGCGATCCTTGGCTGGAAAGCCCCCCGCAAAGCATAGCGGATCTTATTCATGTGTCGGACGCCATAGCGAAGGTGAAAAAACAATGGGGATTACCGCCGATAGATTCATAGAAATACTGGCCGTGCGGCATCGTGTGCTTTTGCTGGGGGGGCTTGCTATTATAGCGCACGGCCTCGATAGAATGACCAGGGACGTGGACATCTGGCTTGACCCGATGGCGGATGAGTCGGTTTGGTCTGAGGCTTTGATCAATGCTTTGGGCGAAGCTCCGCTTGCGCGTCCGTATGATCTCGCTTTAAAACAGGTGATAACTGCGTCCGGTATGCCGCAGGTTTTGGCTGTTTGCGGCGTTATACGTATCATGGGATTGGACCGTCCTGTTGATGTTTTTCGCAAGCCGAATAATCTTGAGACGGCTGATTTTGAGGAAGTGTGGCAGCATGCTTCGATAAGTCTGGGTAACGTCCGCGTAATGGATGAAATCGATATGTTGCTGACCAAGGAGGGAACGCAAAGAGCGCAGGACATTGCCGACATAAGTTTTCTCGAAAATAAGGTTCATGCGTGTTACGAGCGCGTCCTGCCTGGTTGTAGTTATGCCGATGCGGAAAAGATGTTTAACAGATATGCGGATGCGCAGGTATGTGAATTTGCCTTGCGCAATCCGGATAAAAAAGTCCGCGCTTTAGCAATGAAAATGCTCGATTGTTTGGCGAAAGATGGAAATCCTTATGCTTGTGAAATTTTCGAACGATATAATAGAGCCGGAGGTTATTCGATCGACGGTGGACCTGTCCAGCCATCTCGTCCGGCGACCTGTCCGCCATAGCCTCTTGGCGACGGTGGAAGCCTTGGCGAAGACGGAAGCTATCCGAGCGACGGCAGACTTGTCCCGCCGTAGCGGTCGCGCGTAGGGGGAAGCGGCCCTCGCATGGGCGCAGCGCTCTGGCGTAGGTCGCGTAGGAGGGGCTTGCAAGCAAAGGTAAAGTTCGTTAAGTATTAATTTCAGGACCCTGAATCCATAAATCATAAATCTGAAATGCTCTATAACGGGTGATCGCCATGTCTCGTAAATTGTGATTATTGCTTATTTTTAGGCCCTCTGGCTTCCGTAAGCCATTTTCATCCGGATTGGCTGATTCATCATTGGCTGAAAATATATTTTTTAATGAAACCTGTTGACGTCCGGTCTTTCATCCGATATGGTCGTTTCAGCGTTTGTTGAAAGCGCATATTACAATGAAAGAAGCAGACATCCAAGAACGGGCGATTGCAACCATCCGGGCTTGCCTGGGGGAGGTCCCTTTCATTCAGGTGCAGCAGGTTAGGAAAAACCAGCGACGGGGAAATGCGGAAGCAGACCTTGTGGTCGATCTCCAGATCAAGGGTAGTCTGCCTCGGCAGATCGTTGTTGAGGTAAAGGCGAATGGGCAACCCCGGCTGGCAAGGGATGCGGCAAATCAACTTCTCCGCTGGTGCGCCGCATTCCCCGAAGCATACGGGGTGTTCATGGCCCCGTACATCTCGCCGCAGTCCGCCGAGATCTGTACTAAGGAGGGGGTCGGATACCTCGATCTCGCGGGGAATTGCCGCCTTTCCTTAGGGCAGGTCTTCATACGCAGGGAGAGCACTCGCAACCCTTTCGCCCAGAAGCGAGACCTACGATCGCTGTACGCCCCGAAATCCACGAGGTTGCTGCGAGTTCTGCTGATGCACAAGTCCAACTGGTGGAAGACCCAGGCCCTGGCCGACGAGGCAGGCGTCAGCCTCGGGCAGGTTGCCAACGTCAAAAAACTGCTGCTTGACCGCGAGTGGGTTGCCAAAGGAGACGAAGGGTTTCGCCTGACGAATCCCCAGGACCTTCTGATAGACTGGACCGAGAACTACACCTATCGCAAGAACACCGTGCGGGACTTCTACTCAATGAAGGGGACAGACGAAGTTGAGGAAGCTTTTGCCAAGGCGTGCCGGGAGTTGGACACCCCGTATGCCTTTACCGGTTTCTCCGGGGCACGTCGGGTCGCTCCTGCAGTGCGAGGGCAACGGACGATGGCCTACGTTAATACGATCTCGGAGGCACTCTTGGAGCAGGTAGGGTTGAAGGAAGTTCAGAGCGGAGCAAACGTAAGCCTGATCATCCCCTATGACGAAGGGGTCTACTATGAGGCCAGAGAAATGGACGCGCTGAGGATTGTCTGTCCCGTGCAACTTTATCTCGATCTTAAGGGATACAAGGGGCGCGGCGAAGAGGCCGCCGAGGCCGTCTGGAAGCAGGAGTTGTCCAAGCTATGGTGACCAAGAGAGATTACGACGCCATACAGGTCGAGGCGGCCCGCTCCGTGATGCTGGAGTTGGTCCACCTTCTCGGTGAATACCGCGACAACATTGTCGTGGTTGGGGGCTGGGTGCCGGCCTTGCTGATCCCTCAGGACAAGGTGCGGCACATCGGCAGCATCGACATCGATCTGGCGCTGAACCACAAAACCCTGCGAGATCCCGGTTACAAGACCATTCGCAATCTACTTCTGGGCCGAGGCTACCGCCAGGACGATGGCCAGCCATTCATCTTCCGGCGGACGGTCGTGGTCGGCGAACGCCAGATAGAAGTCGAGGTTGACCTTCTGGCCGGGGAGTACGAAGGGACGGCCAGGAAGCATCGCACTCAAGAAGTCCAGGATGTCCGGGCACGGAAAGCTCGCGGCTGCGAGTTGGCGTTCCAGTTTACTGCCGAGGTTACCATCGAAGGCACGTTGCCGGACGGCGCCAGGGACAAGGCAACGGTGCGGATCGCCGCCATTATCCCCTTCCTGGCGATGAAGGGTATGGCCATGGCTACCCGACTCAAGGAGAAGGACCCGTGGGACGTATACTACTGCGTGAAGAACTATCCCGGCGGGATGGACGCCTTGTCGGCCGAGTTCGCTCCGCACATTGGACACGGGTTGATCCAAGAGGGCCTCCGAAACATCTCCGAGAAATTTGCCTCGCCAGACCACCCCGGGCCAAAATCGGTCGCTGATTTCGACGAACTCACCGATCCCGACGAGCGGGCCGTCATCCAGCGGGATGCCTACGAACGGGTGCTGGACTTACTTCGGAGGTTGGGTATTAAATGAACACGAAGCCAAAGACATCTTCGCCGTATGGCATCATTTACGGAAACTAACGCGGGCTTGTGCCCGCAACCCAAGTATGCCGTTCTCCCAGCAGTGTGTCGAATTCGGTTCGAAAAATGCTGCGGCGATCTTGGGCCGTCTGCGGGCTTCCCGACCTTGCGCATACAAAGGTCAGATTTCCCATGACCCTGATTATCGTCAGGAATCCGGGGTCAAAAAAATATTCATAAAGATGTTGACGCG
>JAHIJO010000115.1 GCA_018898455.1 Verrucomicrobiota bacterium
CACAGAACCGGGAACGAAGGGGACTCATGGCTGACTCCTTTTCGAGTCCGGTTTATTCCGGAACTCGTTGGAGTCAGCTTAGCGCATGGGAAATAAAAAACCGCTCCGCGTTTCAATCCGCGAAGCGGTTCCGTTCAACTGGCCATATTCATTCCTGCCCATGGCCCACAGGGTGCCGTCCGCTTTCACAAACAGGGAATGATAGTGACCGGCGTCCACCGCCACCACGTTATTGGTCACCTGGATGGGCCGGTTAGCGTTGTTCGTCGTGCCATTGCCCAACTGGCCATAGTTATTCCTGCCCATGGCCCACAGGCTGCCGTCCGCTTTCACAAACAGGGAATGTTTGTAACCGCCGGCCGCCGCCACCACGTTGTTGGTCACCTCGATGGGCAGCTTGTTGGTATCGGCAGCACCCGGGCCGTTCGTGCCATTGCCCAATTGGCCATATGTATTGTCGCCCCAAGCCCGCAGTAGGGCGTTGGATACGCTCAGGCTGGCCGGAAAGCTGATGGCCAGTCCTTCATTATTTGTGATCACCACGTTGTAACTGCCGCTGTTGGTGAACTGGAAGGAGGCATAAGCCAGCGTGCTGTTGGTCTGGCCCGTCAGGATCACCCCGTCCTTGAGCCATTGATAGCCAAAGGGCGCGGTGCCGTTATTGCCGACGCTCAAACTGGCCGGCGAGCCCACTCCCACCACCGCGTTCGACGGTTGGGTGGTGATGGCGGGCGGGGTAGCCGGACCAGTCCACTCCGCGCAATAGCCTATACCAACCATTCCCCCTGCGATGATATGGCTATTATTGGTATTAACCGTCAGGGCATAGACAGTGCTAGCCAGCCCGGCGTTGGTGGTCCAGGATGTGCCGTTCCACTCCGCGCATTTGCCTGAAAACTCTCCCGCTGCGATGATATGACCATTGTTGGCAACCGTCAGGGCCCTGATATTGCCATTCAGCCCGGCGTTGGTGGTCCAGGATGTGCCGTTCCACTCCGCGCAGTAACCTGGGAAACTTCCCCCGGCGATGATATGACCATTGGTGGCAACCGTCAGGGCATAGATCGCGTTGCCAAGCCCGCCGCCGAGGTCGGCCCAGGCGCCGTTCCATTCCTTGCAATAGAATGGACTGATCCCCATCCCCACGACGATATGACCATTGGTATGAATAGTCAGCGCAGTGAGCATACCGGCCAGCCCGGCGTTGGTGGTCCAGGATATGCCGTCCCACTCCGCGCAGTAGCCCATACCGGCAAGTCCCCCTGCGATGATATGACCATTGGTGGCAACCGTCAGGGCATAGACATTGCTACCCAGCCCGGCGTTGGTGATCCAGGATGTGCCGTTCCACTCCGCGCAGAAACCTGGGAAATTTCCCCCGGCGATGATATGGCCATTGGTGGCAACCGTCAGGGCATAGACAGTGCCACCCAGCCCGGCGTTGGTGATCCAGGATGTGCCGTTCCACTCCGCGCAATAGCCCATACCAACCAGTCCCCCTGCGATGATATGGCCATTGGTGGCAATCGTCAGGGCCCTGACAGTGCCATTCAGCCCGGCGTTGGTGGTCCAGGCGGCATGGGCCAGCGGACTGGCGGCGAACAGACCACTGAGCGCCAGTAACGCCACCGGTAGAAATCCTCTCCGTTTGAAGTCTCCGCCACGACGAACCGAATGCATGTTTTTCATATCGCTATTCTTTGCGCTGTTTTAGAATTGCTCCTTTTCCCACCGGCCTGCCCGCCATAGTCCCGATCTCGTTCCGACCTCTCGGAGAGTCGGGAGTATCGGGACGCCGACGGGAGGGGGGTCTGCTACGCATAGCAGGCGGGTCGCGCGCCAGCGCGCTTCCCTACATCGGATTCCCGATATTCGCTCACCGGACGATAAGCAGGGCCGCTGAACTGGGCGTAGGTATCGCATAATGGCGGGAGAACATCAATCCCTGCCCGGCGCCGGATAAGGCTACAACGCCATCAGCCATGAAAAGTGAGCGTCATCATGCTCGATGGAAACATGGTGGTAACGGGCACAAGCGCTAATCAACACATCCTGCATGGGTACGGTCTTGCCCGCGCGCCGACAACGGTCTGCCAGGTTGAATGCCTGCTGCCAGACCTCCGCCGTAATGGGCAATTCCGTCAGAACATCTTCCAGCAGCCTGAGGTTTCTCCTATCCCCCTCGCCCCCCACTCCGTTCCATAGTTCCAGCCGTATCGGCGGACACCAAGCGGCCTCTCCGGATTCCATCAAGGCTTTGACACGCGCCCGGATGACCGGGTTGCCGGCGCGGCGCAACGCATGCACCCAGCAGGAGGTGTCGACAAGAATCATGCCATCCTCCGGGCAAGGCGAGCTTTCCGCAACGCCTCGGGAGTCATGAACGTCTCGCTTGTTCCCAGCACGCGGGTTGCCTCGGCCATGCGCCGGCGCCGATTGAAATCAGCCAGCGCCGTCAGCACGGCGGCCCGTTTTGTCTTGACGCCGGTCAATCGCATGGCATCTTTTAACTCATCAATGGGAATATCAATTGTTGTTTTCATGCTTCTCATATACCACGAAAAGGAATCTTACACAAGCTGAATTTTGCGCCCGGCGCAAAATTCATTTGAAGAACTTCTTCAGGCCCTGCGCCGCCTCGGACGCCGCATCCGTGGCGCCCTTTGCCGCGCCCGACATTCCCTTCGAAAGGCCTTGCAGTGTGTTCGTGGCGCCGGAACCCTTGAACGCATCGTTAAGCGCGCCGGTCGACTGGCTCGCCGCCGCCGTCATCGCCTGGCCGAGCCCGCCGGCAATCGCATTGATAATCTGGGCGGCCGCATCCGCGGCCGACGCGCCGCCGGAATTCTTGCCGATGTCCCTGACGGTTACCGGGGGCAGCGGCAGGGTGACCGCCTTGCCGAAGGTCATGCCGGATGAGTACGCCACCTGGGCGCCATTCAGCGTGAAGAGCTCGATGATCACTTTCTTGCCGGGCTTTCTATCAGCGGATTCCTGGCCTGCAGGTTGCCGGGTCTTTGCCTCGGCGGAGGATTTTCGGGCGTTGGCCTGGATCGTGTCGAAATTCGACACGCCGTCTTTGCTTTCGTAGCTGATCGCCGGCGCCTCGATCCGGATTTGCTCGATCACGATCACGTCGCTCAACAGCGAGCTAAGATCCAGGTCCACGTCCACTTTATCCACCGCGCAGGCGGGCCGCTCCGCATAGCCCGGCGGATTGCCGACGCTCAACCGGGAGATGATCATGCGGCCCGAGAACGGGTTCAGGGCGACGTCCCCCACCGCGACCGGCACGCCGAGCACCTGAGGACCGAGGGTCGCCGCCGCGGTCTTGACCAGCGGATTGATTGTTAGCGGCAGGGTGAGAACGATAACCAGCGCCAGCACGACCAGGAGGACGATCACGCCGAGAATCACCTTGCTCAGTTTTTTCATAATGCGTCACTTTGAATAGATTGCGGATTGCGGAATAAAGACAATTAGGATTTGTGTTTTCGGGCGGTATTGATTGATGAGACAGTTATCGCCAATATCTCGTTGGCCTCGTTAATCAATGCCATAGCCTGATATGGGTTAAAATGCAGGACGCGACGAGCAATTCCATCCAATAAATTGATTCGTCGGATTCCTCTTCCACAATGCCAATTTTGGCGATGAAATCAGCGCGAGATTTTGCCCGGCAGGCGGCGCGATAATTGGCACCGACGGGGTGATCTTTAACTGCGCACCGCCTGTTGTTTACTGCACCGGTGTCCAGCCGGTCCCGCCCAGATTGGCCGTGACAGTCAGGTAGCCGTAGCTGGACAGCATGGCAAACCAGTCATCGGTCGCTTCCTGATAGACGGCCGGATCGGTTTTGCGGTCACCATCATAATCCCCGGGTGCGGCGGCGTAGCCCGGGCCGCCCAGCGCGGCGGTCGCGGTGGCGTAACTGCTGGCCGACATTTTGACCTGCCAGCTTCCCGAGGACTCCTGATACATGGCCAGGTCGGCCAGGCTGTCGCCATCGTAATCGCCGGGAATGGGAATAAACCCGGGTTCGCCGAACTGCATGTAGCCGGTGAAATAATTCATGGCCGATAACATGACATACCAGGTACAAGTTGCGGCATCATACACGGCCGGGTCGGCCTTGCTGTCGCCGTCGTAATCCGCCGGAATGGGATAACTCCCGGGACCGCCCAAGGTAGCGGTGGCGGTGGCATAGCCGGAAGCGGACAGCAACACGATCCACTCGCCGGTGGATTCCTGATACACGCCCGCGTCCATCCGCTGGTCGCCATCGTATTCGGCCGGGACGGGCATCCAGCCCGAACCGCCCAGAGCCGCGGTGGCCGTGGCGTAGCCGCTGGCCGACAACATGACGAACCAATTTACCGCGTCTTCTCGATAGACCCCCGGATCGGTTTTGCGGTCACCGTCGTAATCGCCCGCTACCGGCAGGTATTCGGTGCCGCCCATGGTAGCGGAACCCATGCCATAACCGGACGCGGAAAGAAGGACATTCCAGCTTCCATTCGTGTTCAGGTACACGGCCGGATCGGTCAGGCGGTCGCCATCATAGTCGCCAAAGGCATAATGCCGATAAGGCACATAAACACCGGTAATAGTGGTGAGATTATCTTCCGTGACCGAGTTTGTTTGTGGCCATGGTGCCTGGTAGGCCGACATTAAACCGAATTCCACCACGTACGCGCCGACCGGTGCGACGGTGGCTGCCAGATTACCGGTTCCATTAGTTGGGCCGGAATAGGCCTCCGGATGGGAAGTCAGGGTCCAGGATGCATTGGTCGGTGTGACGCTAATGGCCATTGTACCCACCGCAACCACCTGGGTCGGATCCTGGTTGTACCACCAGATCCCGTCGCCCAGCTGGCCATAGTCGTTCAAGCCCCAGGCCCAGACCGTGCCGTCGGCTTTCAGCGCCAGCGAATGATTGGCCCCGGCAGCGATCGCCTGCACATTGGTAAGCCCCAAGACCGGCACGGGTCGGTTGGTCACATTGCCGGCAGTTCCGATCCCCAGCTGGCCGTCAGTATTATTGCCCCAGGCCCAGACCGTGCCGTTGCTCATCAGCGCCAGCATGTGGCTGTCGCCGGAAGCGATCGCCGCGATATTAGTCAACCCAACCACCTGGGCAGGCATGGTGATGGATTCATTGGTGGATCCGACCCCGAGGAAGCCTTCGTAATTCCAGCCCCAGGCCCAGACCGTCCCGTCGGCCTTCAATTTCATCGAACTGCAGCTGCCGGCGGCCACGGCGATGGCATCCGACGTTCCCACGACTGCCACCGGGAGATTGGTGTCGTCCGTGGTGCCGTTGCCCAACTGGCCGTCATAGTTATAGCCCCAGGCCCAGACGGATCGGTCTTGCTTCAGCGCCAGCGCGTGATAACTGCCGCAGGCAATAGCCGCCACGTCGGCAATCGCTGTCTGAACCGGCCGATTGGTTGACGTGTTTGTGCCATTGCCCAGCTGGCCCATAGTATTTTGTCCCCAGGCCCAGACTGTGCTGTCATTTATCAGGGCCAGCGAAAAAAAGTTACCGGCATCGACGGCCGTGGCGTCTCCCAAGCCCATGGTGGTCGGCAGATTGGTATTGGTATTGGTGCCATTGCCGAGCTGGCCTTGATCATTATTACCCCAAGCCCAGACGGCACCTTGTTTCAATGCCAGGGCATGGGCCTTGCTGTAAGAGGGCACATACCAAGATCCGCCACCGGCCAAAGCCACCACATTGGACAAGCCGCTAACGACGACCGGCAGGTTGGTGGCGATATTGGCGCCGTTGCCGAGCTGGCCCTGCAGGTTACCGCCCCAGGCCCAGACGGGACCGTTGCTCTGTGCGGCAATTGAGAAATCGGCGCCGGCGGCCAACATGGTAATATTGGAAATACCGGCAACCTGGTTCGGCAGAGTCCGGAACGCCATGATGCCATTGCCGAGCTGACCGTACATTCCGTTGCCCCAGGCTTTCAGAACTCCGTTCTGGTCCAGCGCCAGGCAGTGGCCCCAGCCGGCGGAAACCGCGATGATGTTCGTCAGTCCGGCAACCTGCACCGGCACATTGGTCGAGGCCACGGCAACACGCCCAAGCTGAGCATCGGCATTCAGGCCCCAGGCCCAGACCGTGCCGTCGCTTTGCACGGCCAGGCCGTAACTGTCGCCGGCGGCAATGGCCATGACATTGGACAAGTTCAAGACCTGAACCGGCGCATAACTGTTGCTCCAGGTTCCATTGCCCAACTGACCGGAGTCATTATCGCCCCAGGCCCAGACCGTCCCATCCTGTTTTAACGCCATGGCAAAATAGCGTCCGCCGGCCGCGGTCGAGACATTGGAAATGGCGGACTGCTGGGGCACATTGGTACTGACGCTGTTCGTCCCGTTACCGAACTGGCCGTGGCCGTTATTGCCCCAGGCCCATAAGGTATGATCGGTTTTGACAGCCAGTGAAAAACTGTCGCCGGCGGAAATGGCACTGACACCGGCAATCCCCTGGGCCTGTTGGGGGATGTTGGTCTTGGATGGATCAAAGGTTAAATTGGTAAGCGCAATACCACTCCCCAGTTCGCCAGACGCGTTGTCGCCCCAGGCCCAGACTGTTCCATCCTGCTTTAACGCCAAGGAATGACTGTAATTGGCGCTCAGCGCGATCATATTGGACATCCCCACCACCGGCATCGGCAGATAAACATATTCATTGGTAGACCCGTCCCCCACCTGGCCGCGGCTGTTTTCGCCCCAGGCCCGGACGGTGCCGTCATCCAGCAGTGCCAGGGAGTGCTTTATGCCGCCGGCCACGACTATCACGTTGGTCGGACTGGCAAGCTTGGTCTGGACCGCAATGTTCTGGTTGCTGGTATCAAAACCCAGCTGACCCTCATCATTCCGGCCGCAAACCCAGAGCGCGCCGTCGCTTTTCACGATAAGGGTGTGGTAGCCGCCGGCGGCCATATTGGTGACGGTTGTGCCGTCGGCCGAAACGGCCAACAGTAATCCGGTTGCCAGACAACAGATTCCCCGCCTGATTTGGTTGGGCATGACTTTCTCCCTGTTCGAGTTTATTGATTAAGCATTGCTATTCATGACAGCCCGAAATTATTTCCCTTGTTTAACCTGGCGATTTCGCGTGAATAACAATTCAAGACCGCACTTTGCCTGGGCAACTATATCCGCAACCCTTTCGCTTGTCCCCTCAGGTTCTTTAAATTTCATGCTGTCTTCTGCCTTGCCTTATGGCAGCGGTAGCCAGTCGGCACCGCCCAGCATGGCGGTGCCCAAGGTATAACCGTCAGGGCCGCTGAGGAATGCGATCCAGGCGCCCGTGGCCAATTCGTAAACCGTGGGGTCCGCCTTGCCATCACCGTTATAATCCGCCGGCACGGCCTTCCAGCCCGGCCCGCCCAGGACACACGTCTGGATGCTCCCGTCGCCGGACATCAGCACATACCAATTGCCTTGCGCCTCCTCATAGACGGCGGCGTCGGCCTTGCCGTCGCCGTCGTAATCCGCCGCCGCCGGCGCCATGCCCGGTCCGCCAAACCACTGCTCCGCCGGCTGGTACTCGCCCGGCCCGCTGAGCAGGGCATACCACATGCCGCTCGTTGCCTGGTACACGGTCGGATCGGTCTTGCCGTCGCCATTGAAATCCGCCGGCGCCGGTTTCATGCCCGGCCCGCCCCATCCTCCCGTCGTCTGCAATCCGGTGCTTGTGAACCAACTGCCCCACAGACCGGTGGCCTCATAGTAAACCGTCAAATCCGTCTTTTCGTCCCCGTCGAAATCTCCCGGCGCCGCCGCATAGCCCAGTCCGCCAAACACCTGCTCATAAAAGTCAAAGTCGGCTCCGTTCCAGATCAGCACCTGCCACAATCCGGAAGCCTCTCCATACACACCCGGATCCGTCAGCGTGTCGCCGTTGTAATCCCCGCAGACAGGGGTGAAGCCCGGCCCGCTGAAATAGCCGTTCAAGCCCGACGTATAACCCGTGCCGGACAACAACACCGCCCATTGTCCGGTCAGGGGATTGAAGACAATCAGGTCCGCCTTGCCGTCGCCATCCCAATCGAACTTGGCGTTCTGCCCCGAGGCCAGGCTCTGCGTGGCAGTCATGATGTTGGACACGGTTGAATTCACACCCACCCCATAGGCCGATTCCACGCGCACCCGGACATAATAGGGCGTGGTCGGGTTCAGGTTGGTCACCGTCAGGTTGGTGACCAGGCCGATATTCCGGTTCTGGTAACCCGGCGCATAATCGGCGAAGCCGCTGTCGCACGCCACGTCCAGCCAATAGTTGGTGGCCATGGTCACCGGTCGCCAGTTCGCGGTGAATTGCATGCGGCGCAACCGGGTGGTCGCCAGCAGGTGATCGCGCGCCTGCAATTCGTAAGCGCCCAGGTCCTCGTGCGCGCCGGCCAGGCGCGGATTGCCGGCCAGGTCCGTATTGGTTGATGCCTCCAGGTCCGCGCCGGCATCCACGCAGGGCGAATCCCAGTGCAGGCGCCAGTTTCCGGCCGCGGCGTCTGCAAACTGCGGGTGCACGGCCAGATTGTTCGTCCCGGGCAACAGGGGATCGGAACAGGAATTCGAGATGCTAATCAAGGAGTAAGGATCGAGGTCAAGGTAATAATTGTTGGAGATCGCGGCCCGGTTGCTCCAGATGATACTGTTGACTATATTGCCATAGTCAAAGACCATTACACCGCCCGCATGGTTCGAAGCGGTGTTGTTGACGATGCTACAGCCCGCCAGGAATCCTGAATACTCGATCACGCCGCCGCCCGCGTCCTGATCGGCAAAATTATCGCTGACCAGCGAGTCCGCCAGCGTACCGCCGGCGTACATGTAAAATCCGCCGGCAACGCCCGCGCTATTCCAGTCGGGCCCTCCCCACCGGGCATTATTGAACTGGATAACGCTCCGCCGGATTTCGCCGCCCGACTGGAACCAGACGCCGGCGGCAAAGGCGGCTTCATTGCTGGCGATAACGCAGTCGCGCAAAGTTCCACCGCCATCCAGGAGGACCCCGCCGCCGTGTCCGTTTTCGATATCGGCATGGTTGTTCAGGATGGAACATTGGACCATTTCGCCGCCCTCGCTGAACCAGGCGCCCCCGGCCTCGTTGACGCCCCAATTGAGCTGGAACACGCAGTTGCTCGCAAAGCCGTCCTGATCAAACCACGCGCCGGCCCCTTCCGACGCCGCATTGCTGAACACAAGACAATTGAGCGCTTCGCCGCCCTCCAGGAAATACAGTCCCCCGCCCCTGGCCGCGCCATTGCCCCGCACGGTGCAATCCACGGCCCGGCCGCCATACTGGAAATAGATGCCGCCGGCGGCATTGTGCACGGTATTATCCTCGATGACGCAATTCGAGGCCCGGCCGTTGCCGGAGAGCAGGAGGCCGCCCGGCCAGTCCCATGCGGAGTTGCCCCGGATGACCGAATCGCGCACCATGGCGTTGCGATGGCATTCCACGCCGCCGGTCATGTGTGTTGCCACGCAGCTGACGATGACGCAGTTGCTCAGCACGCCGCCCAGCATGTAAACGCCGCCGCAACTCAGGGCATATCCATTCGAGATCGTCAAGCCGGCCAGGGAAGCTCCGTCCACGGAAAGCGTGGCGCCCCGACAGTTTCCGCCGGCATCCACGATCGTCTGCTCCGGGCCGCCGACGCCCTGCACGGCAACGGCTTTATCGAGCAGCAGCTCGGCGGCGATCGCATAGCGGCCGGTCTGGACTAGGACCAAGCCGCCATTGTAGCAAACGTCAATCGCGGCCTGGATATTGGTGGCCGCAGTGGCCCAGTCGGTGAAGGGTGAAACGTGAGCGCCGGAGAGAGAGACGTAATTCGTGTAGCCGCCGGCCACCACATGCTCGACCGCCGTAACCACCACGCTGTGAGATTCGTTGCTGGCCGAGAGAACGATTTGAAAGTCGCCGGCATTGGTCCAGACCGGGGCAATATCCATCCGGTTGGTGAAATAGTCATACTGTCCGTCCCCGCGCTCCACGCGCCAGACAAAGCCGGCCACTTTTCCGGACAGGTCGGCGCTCATCGGTTCCGCGACGTCGAACACGGTGTTGGTGTCGCCGAGGATGGCGGCTGTAATGGCGCCGGTCACGGCGCCGGCGATGTACTCATCACAGCCGATATCAACAGTGCCGCCATGCGTGCGCGACTCGCCGTCGATATCGGTCTGCCCGGCCGGGACGGCGTTCGTGTCCCCGGCCGCCCGGCAGGGCGAGGCCGCCAGGATATGCGGATTCTGGATACCGGACAGCAGTGGATCCACATCAATGTTCCCGGCGCCGGCTGGCAGGGGGATGGCGCAACAGGAGCTCATCACGGTTCCCTGGCCGCCATTTTCATCGTAGTAGTTATCGTCCGTCTCCAGGCTGGCCTCGTTGAAATAGACGATGCAGTTCACCGACGTGGCGACGTAGGTATAGAGTCCGCCGCCGCTCCCCTCGGCGATATTTTTGACTAGGGTGCAATTCTGCGCGGTACCTCCGCCGAGGAATAGTCCGCCGCCGCCCCAGCTGGCATTGCCGGCAAAGTAGCAGTTATCAAGCCGGATATTCAATCCCATCGCATAGACCCCGCCGCCATAGTTATCGGACCAGTTGCTGATCACGGTGCAATTGGCCAGGTGCGCCTCGTTGTCGAGGAAAACGCCGCCGCCCCATAAGGCGGCGCTGTTCCCGACCAGCCGGCAGTTTTCCATGAGCGCCCCGCGTTGCAGGTAGGCGCCACCGCCCTCCAGCCCGGCGGAGTTGGCGGTCAGGAGACATTGCCGCGCCGTGCCGCCCGACAGATATATCCCGCCGCCTTCTTCG
Source organism: Verrucomicrobiota bacterium (assembly GCA_018898455.1). GTDB lineage: Bacteria > Verrucomicrobiota > Kiritimatiellia > JAAZAB01 > JAAZAB01 > JAHIJO01. The sequence goes on from JAHIJO010000115.1 coordinate 10,847, forward strand.
GCATAACCGCCGCGGATCGCGACCCGCTCCAGCACGGCCGCAGGATCGGATACGGTGAAGCAGCGGTTGGTACCACCGCCCACGAACACGGCGTTGGTGCCGGACCCAGCGCCGCGCACCGTTATCCCGCGGTTGATGAACACCTCCCGCGCGCAGGCATGGGTGCCGGTCTGAACCAGGACCATCCCGCCGCCAACGTAACAGGCGTCGATCGCGGACTGGAGGTTGGTGGCGGCCGTGGCCCAGTTCGTGAATGGCGCCGCATGGCTTCCGGCCGGATCGAAATAATTGGTGAAGCTTTCGGCGATGGTCACGGTCACGGTGGCCACACCCATACCGTCACGATTAGTCGCCGACAAGGTCACGGCGTATACGCCGACCGTTGACCACGCGTAAGTCCAGTCGGGACTGTTGGTAAAAATGTTGGTTCCGCCGGGAACAGCCACATTCCAGGAGTTCACATTCGCCTTGCCGCCGATGGCGGACCGGAACCGCAGGGTGGTATTGACCAGGGCGTTGGTGAACGGCGCATCGATGTTCATGCCGAGCGCACCGGTGATATTGGTGGAAACGAACTGGTCACAGCCGATGTCAACGGCCCCGCCCCAGTCCCGCGGTTCGCCGTCAATATCCGTTTCGTCCGCTTCAACCGCGTCCAACGTGCCGGCGCCGCGGCAGGGCGAGGCGGCGAGGATATGCGGGTTATCCAGGCCGACCAGCAGCGGGGGGCTGCCGATATTCCCCTCCGCATCGATGAATGGAGCGGTGCAGGAGTAGGTCACCGATGTGCCCAGCAGGTAGAAATTGCTGCCGACCGGCGCCGTGTTGTGATAAATGATCGTGTTGATGATCGTGCTCGGCATTTGGCCGGAGGCGGGGTCCGCCGGGTCGGCCACGCCGCCGCCGAGGTAATAACTTTCGTTCCAGGCGATCGTGCAGTTGATGATGTCGTTGCCGAAAGCGTATACGCCTCCGCCGGCACCCATCGTCGGATCGGTGGCGGTGTTCCCGCAGACCAGGCAATCGCGCATGGTCGCGGCGCCCAAAGCCACGCCGCCGCCGATCAGCGCCGTATTGTCAAGGATGAGGCAGCGCGTGATTTCTCCGTCCGCATCGAAAAACACGCCGCCGCCATTTATGCCGGAATTACCCTGCAGGATGCAGTCAACCACGGAGCCCCACAACCCAACGGCGACACCGGAACGGGCGCACCCCCGCACCCAGCAGTTGGACAAAGTCCCATCGTCATTAATGAACGCGCCGCCGCCGATACTATTCTCGCCAAAACTGTCAAAATAGGCCCCGCCGTTGGTCAGGGTAAAGCCGGCTAGAATGGCCCCTTTATCCAGGTAGACGCAGCGCGTCGCCGAGGGGTCATCGGCGATCTGCCCGCGAATGGCGGTGACGGCCGGGCCGTTGACGCTTTGGACGGTGATGGCCAGTTCGACAACCACGCGGTTGGTGATTACACCGGCCTCGGAATTCCGGCCCCCGGCTTCATAAAGACCGTTGGTTACCAGCACGGTGTCGCCATCCACAGCGGCGTCCACGGCGTCCTGGATATTGCTGGCCGCCGTATCCCAGCTCAGGTAGGGACTGGTCGACGTCTGCCCGGCCTGCGCCACGTAATGATAGTCCTGTGCGCTGGCGCCGCCCGCCAGCAAGCCCGTCAGAACAACGGCCGCTGATATTTTGCGCACACTCCTGTTTTGACGCACAAATCACTCCTGCTTGAATATAACCTGATTCTAAAAATTTATTCCCGTGTGGGGTGATATTCCGGGTCGACGGACAAACCGTATAAAGCCGATAGGCCTTTGAGAATAAATATATTTTCCAGGCAGTTATCTCCGGCAGGCAGGTCGCCGGATCGGCCTTGCCGTCTTTGTCACTGCACCGGTGTATACCCAGATCCGCCCAGATTTGCGGTGACGGTCACATAGTTGTAGCTGGAGAGCATGGCGAACCAGTCACCGGTGGCTTCCTGGTAAACCGCCGGATCCGCTTGACCATCGGCGTCATAATCGCCTGGCGTAGCCGTGTAGTCCGGTCCGCCCAGGATGGCGTACGCAAAGCTGTATCCGCTGGCCGAGAGAGAGACAATCCAAGTACCCGTCGCCGGTTGATACACGGCCGGATCGGCCTTGCCGTCGGCGTCAAAATCGCAGGGGATCGGGATATATCCCATCCCGCCCAGGGTCGTCGTGCTGATCAGGTATCCGGTACCCGACAGCATGACAAACCAGTTACCGCTGGCATCCGCATAAACGGCCGGATCGGTTTTGCCGTCGCCGTCAAAGTCAGCCGGGATAGGATGGTAGTCAATGCCACCCAGTGCCGCCGAGGCGATCCCGTAGCCGCTGGCTGAGAGCATGACATACCAATACCCGTTGGAATCACCATAGATGGCCGGGTCGGCCTTGCCGTCGGCATCGTAATCGCCCAGGACCTGGCTGTAGCCGGATCCGCCCAGATTCGCAGAGGCAGTGGCATAGCCGAACGACGAAAGCTCGGCAATCCATTCGCCGGTCACGGGCTGATAGACCGCCGGATCGGTCTTGCGGTCGGCATCGTAATCGCCCGGTGCCGGCAAGTAAGCCGAACTGCCGAAGTGTGCTGTTGCCTGCGCATAGTTAAACGTCGAGAGCAGTACATCCCAATAACTGCCTGCCGCCTGGTACACCGCCGGATCGGTCATGCCGTCGGCGTCGTAATCGCCAAAGGCGTAATGATAATACGGCAGGTAACTACCGGTGAACGTGACCGATTCGGCATCGGACACCATGTTGGTTTGCGTGATTGGCGCCTGGTACCGGCCGATGAATCCGTAGGTCACCACATAGGAGCCGATAACTGCCGAAACCGCCGCGAGATTCCCGGTGCCGGCGGTTGGACCGGTGTAGGACAACGGACAGGTCGAAAGCTGCCAGGACCCGTTGTCCGGCGCCACATTGATGGCCAGTGTTCCGAACTGGATCATACGCACGGGCGTCAGCGCATATACCCAGGGGCCGTTGCCAAGCTGAGAATAGGTGTTATCGCCCCACACCACCAGGGTGCCGTCGCTTTTCACGGCCAGGGTATGACGTATTCCAGCGGCGATGGCGGTCGCATGGGATATCCCGATCACCGGCACCGGCCGGTTCGTGGCAATGCCGATCTCATTGCCAAGCTGATTATACGAATTTCCGCCCCAGGTCCAGACCGTGCCGTCCTGTTTCAGCGCCGCCGAATGAAAAATGCCGGCGACGATGGCGCTGACATTCGACAGACCGCTAACCTGAACGGCTAGATTCGTGGTGACAAATGTTCCGTCACCAAGCTGACCGTATATGTTCAAACCCCAGGCCCAGACCGTGCCGTCGCTTTTCAGCGCCATGGAGTGATATGCTCCGCCGGCGGCGGCAATGATGCCGGATATGCCGGACACTGTAACCGGCCGGTTCGTGTCGTCCAGAGTACCGTTGCCCAGTTCCCCTTGGGTGTTGTATCCCCACGCCAGTATTTCTCCGTTCCCTTTCACCACCAGCGCGTGGTTATACCCGCAGTCCACCGCGTGGACATCGGTCAGGCCGCTGACCTGGATCGGGATGTTGGTGCCGGTATCCATTGTGCCCCAGGTTCCATTGCCCATCTGGCCGTACACGTTATTGCCCCAGGCCCAGACTGTGCCGTCGCTTTTCGATGCCAGGGAGAACTTCTCGCCGCCCGATACGCTGCGGATGTCTGTTAGACCGGTGACCGCCACCGGCATGTTCGTAGTCACGTTCGTGCCGTTACCCAACTGGCAGGTTGTATTGCGTCCCCAGGTCCAGACCGTGCCATCGCTTTGGACGGCCAGGGAATGATAACCGCCCGCGCCGATCGGCCCAGGATTAGTCAGACCACTGGCCTGACGATAATAACCGCTCATTCCGTTCCCAAGCTCACCATTGGCTCCGGAACCCCACGTCCAGACATTGCCGTCGGCATCCAGAGCCAACGAGAAATTCTGATTGGCGGCGATCGCGACGACTTGCGTCAGACTGCTGACCTGAATGGGCACATTGGTGTTATCCGTGGTACCATTACCCAACTGGCCATATTCATTATACCCCCAGGTCCAGACCGTGCCGTCGGATTTCAATGCCAGCGAATGATTCCAACCTGCCGCAATTGCAACGATGTTTGAGAGTCCGTTCGCCTGGAGCGGCACGATGGATGACACAAACGTCGCATTCCCGAGCTGGCCGTAACCGTTCCAGCCCCAGGTCCAGACCGTGCCGTCGCTTTTCAGCGCCATGGAGTGATAATGCCCGCCGGCCGCCGCGCTGGCATTGGTCAGCGACACCACGGTCACCGGAACGTTTGTGCTTGTCGTGGTCCCGTTCCCGAGTTCTCCTTCACTGTTATACCCCCAGGCTCGCATCGTGCCGTCGGAGAGGACGGCCAGTACGTGGCCCTGGCCACTGGCAATGGCGCGCGCATTGGTCAGGCCACTCACCACCACGGGTACATTCGTATTGTCCCAGGTGCCGTTGCCGAGCTGACCTTGACTGTTATAGCCCCAGGCCCAGACCGTGCCGTCGCTCTTCAGCGCCACGGAATGAAGGATGCCGGCGGCCATAGCCGTGACATTCGCCAACCCGGCGATCTGAACCGGGGTCGATGTGATGGCATAAGTGCCGTCCCCGATCTGGCCGAAATTGTTGTCGCCCCAGGCCCAGGCCGTGCCGTCGGATTTGACGGCCAGCGTGTGATACCCACCGGCGGCAATGGCCGCGACATTGGAGAACCTGCTGATCTGTGTCCGGGTGGTTCTCAATTCATACGTGCCATCGCCCAACTGCCCGTATAAATTCCAACCCCAGGCCCAGACCGTGCCGTCGCTCTTCAGAAACAGGGCATGCCGGGCACCGGCGGCGATGTTGGTGACCGACGCCGCGTTTGCCAGGCCGGTGCTCATGACAATCGCCAGCAGACATCCAAACCACCTATTAATATTGTTACGCATGATGATTCGCTCCTTCTATGATGAATAAATCAACTTTCATCCCATGGAATAATTGGACGATGGAATAATGCTGAACTTATTTCTTGTTCTATATAATATCCGTTTTGTCCTTGGAAGTCGAATGGATTATACCGATTCCGGTGGACGAGCGAAACAGATATGCGCCCCCAGGTCGCTCCGTTTCAAAATCGCTCCAGTCGGACAGGCCTCAGCGCACTCCAGGCATAGCCGCTTCCCGGCTTCGTTTGCGGCGAATTCAAAGTAAGGCTGGATGCGGGTGTCGAATCCGCGATCCACAAACCCGAAAATCCCCAGTGCGTCGGCATCGCGACCGAGACGCACACAGAGGCCGCAATTGACGCATTTACCGGGTTCCAGAATGATATCCGGATGTTCCGTGTTCACCGTATAGTCGCGCCGGGCGCCTATGAACCGGTCGGGATCCGCGCCGTATTCCAGGGCGTACTCGCGGATGACGCAGTCGCCGGCGGCGCCGCACCCGCAAGCCAGACAACGCCGCGCCTCGCCGCGGGCCACATCCGGTGTAAGCCCCAATTCCACTTCCCGGAAGTTGGTCACACGGTCTTCGGGCTCAAGTTCGCGCATAGGCGTGCGCTCGTTCTTTTCAATTCCCGCGAAACGCCTGGAAGTAATCGTCTCCGGATCTTTACCCATAGCCATCTTGAATACCGCCGGGCGTCCGACCACAGGTTGACCAGTCAGGTATTGGTCAATGGCGATGGATGCCAGGCGCCCGGATCCCACGGCCCACACGGCAATTTTCTGATCTTCGCAGGCCACGGCATCGCCGCCGGCAAACACGTCGGGACTGGAGGTCTGCATGGTTGCGGAATTCACCCGGATGGCTGTGCCTTGCGCGTCCAGTTCAAGGCCTTCTTGCCGGAGCATACCGGCGTCGATCTTCTGGCCGATCGCGGCTATCACAGTATCCGCTTCGAGGTCGAATTCCTGGCCGGACACGGGCACCGGGCGACGCCGGCCCGAAGCATCCGGTTCCCCCAGTTTCATCTGCTGACAGCGGATCGCCAGGCCGTGGTCCTGTTTCCGGATGGCCAGGGGCGCGGCCAGAAATCGGAAGCGCACACCTTCCCGCTCCGCTTCCTGCACCTCGACGGGCAGGGCCGGCATCTCGGTCCGCGTCCGCCGGTACAGGATGGTGACTTCCATGGCGCCCAAGCGCCGCGCCGTACGGACCGCGTCAATGGCGGTGTTGCCGCCGCCCACAACGACCACGCGCTTGCCAATATGCATCTTCTTGCCATGGGCGGATCGGGCTAAGAATTCCACGCCGCCCAGGACGCCGGGCAGGGTCTCACCCTCCACCTGGAGCGCCGAGGAATACGGCGCACCCACGGCCATGAAAATGGCGTGAAAACCTTCCCGCCGCAGGTCGGCCAGGGAGAAATCCTTGCCCAAGACGCGGTCATAGCGCATCTCAATGCCCATCTCGATAATGGCGTTTAATTCTTTGCCAAGCGATTCCCGCGGGAGCCGGTAGGCCGGAATACCCCAGCGGAGCATGCCGCCTGGTTCCGGCTGGGCTTCCAACACGGTGACCGCATGGCCGAACTGACGCAGGAAAAAAGCCGCGGCCATACCGGCCGGTCCGGCGCCGATCACCGCCACAATTTTGCCGGTATCAGGGCCCGGCGCCGGCCGGTGGATCCGGCCGCCTGCGGCATTCTCATCCGCCGCATAGCGGTGGAGCCAGCCGATCGCCAACGGTTCCTCCACGCGCACCCGTCGGCATTGCGCCTCGCAGGGGCGCGGGCAGATCCGGCCCAGCGCGCCGGGAATTGGAAGGGCTTCCTTGATCGCATGAACGGCGTCGTCATTACGGCCCTCGGCAATGTCCTTCAGGAATTCCTGGATGTTGCACCCGGCGGGACAGGTCAGTACGCAGGGCGCGATGCAGTCGCCGCAATGATCGGACAGCAGGAGCTCCAGGCACATTTTCCGCGTCTCGCGGATGCGCGGGGACTGCGTTTGCACAACCATCCCATCCGTCGCCGCGGTACTACAGGCCGGGGCCGGATTGGCCCGGCCCTCGATATCCACCACGCAGAGGAAACAGGACGTGAACGGCTCCAGTCCGTCTTTATGGCACAACGTCGGGATTTGGATCCCCAGCTTGTTCGCCGCCGCCAGGATCGTTGCACCGGCCGGCACGGTCACCTGTTTTTCGTCAATCGTTAATATTATATCAGGGGACATGGTAAGGAATGGTTATGAAGAATGGTTGATGGTTAATAAGAATGGTTGATGAGGGATTGATAATCCGCACTTTCTTCTTTGATGACACCGATGCCGGGTTTGAATTTGCCGCGCAAACGGATTTTGTTTTCGATGCCAGCAATCAGGTTGCTGAGCTGACATAAAGTTGCCTCGTATTGAGACAGTAAGCTTTCGGCAACCGTCTTTTCGAGCATTTTGACATCTCTGGCATAATGAATATGAGTCATGGTTTCGCGCGCTTCCCGACGACAGCGATATAGGGACTGTAAATATTCCGTGCTGTATTGAGAATAAAATCCTTCTGTCATGTTGGCGCAGACTGATTCCGATGAGCGTAGCGATTGAGTCCGCAACCATAAAAAATCACGAGGATACTGCCGGCTTGCTTTTTCAACTTCCAGTGCCAAAGAGTAAAACATTTGGTAAACAGGCATGTCCTCGACACGTCTGATTTTTTTCTCTCTGGTCTTTTCTTCTCCATCAGCCATAAACCATTCCCCATCACCATTACCTTATCATTCCATCCTCACGGCATTGAATTTGCAGGCTTCCACACACGCTCCGCAGTGGATGCATTTCTGCTGATCCAGGAAATGCGGTTTTTTGCGGTCGCCGGTGATGGCCTTGACCGGGCAAATCCGGGCGCAAACCGTGCACCCAACGCAGGTTTTAGAATCAATCGTGTAGGTCAATAGGGCCTTGCAGACCTTGGCCGGACATTTCTTATCACGGATGTGCGCCTCGTATTCGCTCCGGAAATAGCGCAGAGTCGTCAACACCGGATTCGGCGCCGTCTGGCCCAGGCCGCAAAGGGAAGTGGACTTGACCTTTACCGCCAGCTCCTCCAGAAGCTTCAGGTCGGCGTCGGTCCCCTTCCCTTCCGTAATGCAGGTCAGAAGCTCCAGCATGCGCTGGGTGCCGATCCGGCAGAAGGTGCACTTACCGCAGGATTCCTTTTTGGTGAAGGCCAGGAAGAACCGGGCGATATCCACCATGCAGGCGGTATCGTCCATAACCACCATGCCGCCGGACCCCATGATTGCGCCGGTGCGGTTCAGTTCTTCATAATCGATGCGCGTGTCGAACAGGCTGGCGGGAATACAGCCGCCGCTGGGGCCGCCGGTCTGGACCGCCTTGACGGGATGACCGGAAATACTGCCGCCGCCGATATCTTCGACGATCTCGCGCAGGGTGATACCCATCGGAACTTCGACCAGGCCGCCGTAGCGTATTTTTCCGGCAAGGGCGAAGACCTTGGTGCCCTTGCTTTTCTCGGTGCCCATGGCGGCGAACGCTTCGGCGCCATGGAGGATGATCCAGGGCGCGTTGGCCAGGGTTTCCACATTATTGATGGTGGTGGGTTTTCCCCACAGTCCTTTCTGAGCGGGAAACGGCGGACGGATACGCGGCATGCCCCGGTCGCCTTCGATAGACTGGATCAAGGCCGTTTCCTCGCCGCAGACAAAAGCCCCGGCGCCTTCGCGCACGCGGATTTCAAATGAAAATGAGGAACCGAGGATGTTCCGTCCCAGGAACCCGGCGGCCAGTGCTTTTTCAATGGCCAGGTTAATCCGTTTCACCGCCAGCGGATACTCAGCGCGTACATACATGTAACCGATTGACGCACCGGTTGCGTAACCGCCGATCAGCATCCCTTCCAGTACTCGATGGGGATCGCTCTCCAGGACACCGCGGTCCATGAAGGCGCCAGGGTCGCCTTCATCGCCGTTGCAGATGAAATACTTTTGTTCCCCAAGCGCCGCCGCGGTAAATTTCCACTTGAGTCCGGTGGCAAAGCCGGCGCCGCCGCGTCCCCTCAGGCCGCTGGCGGTGATGGTCTCGATGACCTGGGCGGGCTTCTGGGTTTGAAGGACTTTGCGGATTGCCCGGTAACCGCCGGCGGCCACATAGGCATCGAGGGATTCCGGATCGATGGCGCCGCAATTTTCCAGAACAATTTTTTTCTGCTTGGTTAGATAACGATTGACCGCTTCGGCCCGGCTGGCGCCGTTCAACAAGTATTTTTCCACTGGCTGGTTCCGGCCGACATGGTCCCGCGCAATCTGTTCCACACCCTCACGATCCAGATGCACATAGGTCCAGTGTTCACCGGAGGGTGCATACAGCTCCAGCATGGGTTCCCGGTGACAAAGACCCGCGCATCCGGTTTTCCGGAGCACGGCGCGCGCGGGATCTAGAATGGATTCCAGATGATGGTAAAGGTCCAGCGCCCCGGCTGCGACGCCGCAGGAGCCGAGACCGACCGCGATGCGCCACTGTCCCTCTTGAGTTGATTTCAACGTCCACCTGTTGCTACGCCCCGTTACGGGGCATTATAAATTTTTTGCTCGGCGGAAAATTTATTTAAAATCTTACGTGCTTCATCAGGAGTCAACCGACCATAGGTTGTGTCGTCAATCATCATTGCCGGCGCCAGGCTGCAGCATCCGAGGCAGGCGACGGTTTCCAGCGTAAAAAGTCCATTTTCAGTCGTTTCCTTGTTTTTGATCCGCAAGGCATCTTCGACCGCCTGGCTGATGCGGTTGGCCCCATTGACGTGGCAGGCTGTTCCGTGACAGACGCGGATCAGGTGGCGGCCGACGGGAGTAAAGCGGAACTGATCATAAAACGTGGCGACGCCGTAAATCTGCCGTCGTGAAATGGCGGTATGTTCCGTCACATAATGAAGCGCCTCGGCGGGCAGATACCCGTAAACCGCCTGGAGTTCCTGGAGGATCTTGATGCAGAGGTCGCGGCTTTTGCCTGTGCGTTCGATAATGGCTTCGGTCTTGGTCAAATCAATGGCGGGCCGGTTATGCGCTCCACATGGCGGCGGGCCATCCGTGAAAGGATACTGTTCCCGGGTAGTGTCTGCGCTCATCGTATTCGCTCCGCTGATAACGTAAGGATGAAAAACGAGCGTAACCTAGAAGATTTTAAGCCTTGGGTCAATAACTCTATCGCGTCCGCCCCGATTCATCTTGACAGCGGGCATGGATTTTTGACATGAACGGGAAATCACAGAACAATTTTCATCATCCGATGTAAGGAATACCTTATGACTATCAAGCCCTGTCGTCAGAAATGGAAAGGGACGATGACCGATCGTGAGCGATTCAACAACCAGATGCACTACAAACCTGTTGACCGTTGTTTCAATATGGAATTTGGGTACTGGCTGGAGAATTTCAAACTATGGCCGTTATTTGTCGAAAATAATGTTACCAATAATACCGAGGCCGATATCTTCTTTAACTTTGATGAATTCAAAGTCATTGGCGGGAATGTATGGCTGGCGCCGCTATTTCCGCAAAGCGTTGTATCGGAGAATGATACGTCAAAAATAATCATGAATGGTGATGGCTTATTGGCGGAAATTCCAAAGGACGGACATGACACCATTCCGCATTTCATGAAAGCTTCCGTGGTGACTCCGGACGATTGGAAGCGATGCAAGGCAGAGCGTATGCGTAGGGATGATCCGGCGCGTAAAGTGGATTTTAAAGCTCTCAAAACGGCGCATCCGCTCACTCGGAATTATCCGCTCGGGGTATCGTGCGGATCCATGATTGGGAAAATCAGGGATATGTTGACCTTTGAAGGCTTGGCCTATGCCGTTTATGACTACCCTGATATGGTGGAAGATATGGTCGAAACGTGTTGCACTTTGGTGGAAGACTTCCTCGATCAGGTCCTGGCACACATTGATTTTGACTTTGCCTCAGGATGGGAGGATATCTGTTTCAAAAACGGTCCGATCGTATCAGTGGATTTCTTTAAGAACGTGGTTACGCCCCGCTATAAGAGAATTCACAGGAAACTGAAGGCTGCCGGGATTGATATCTGGTATATGGATTGTGATGGCGATGTCCGGCCTATTCTTCCGTACTTCATGGAGGGAGGGATAAATTGTCTGTTTCCATTTGAAGTTAATGGATGTGCCCATCCGGCTGTATTATTGAAGGAATATGACAAGGATCTCCGTATTATGGGCGGAGTTGATAAATTAGAGCTGGGAAAAGGTCCAAAAGCTATTCAAGCCTATCTGAAGACGTTAATCCCTCTGGTTGAACGAGGTGGGTATATTCCATTCTGTGATCATCGCTGTCCGCCTAATGTAAAACCCGAGGATTACCTGTATTATCTTGATCTTAAAGAGCAGATGTTCGGCTTAGCAGCCTATCGGGCTTAGGGCCTCAGTCTGCTCCTGATAATAACTCTGTGTATTTCATGATTGGCCAACAGGTTCGCCTCGTTTGATCCACACTGAGAGAATGGCGATATCAGATGGATTGACGCCTGGAATACGAGCTGCCTGCAACAAATTTTCAGGTTTAACCTTCAACAGCTTTTGACGAGCCTCAAATCGAAGCGCCTTGATCTTATTATATTCAATCCATTTCGGAATACGTTGTTGCTCAACCACTTTTGACTTTTCTACAAGGTAATTTTCCCTGGCAATATAACCTTCATATTTAATGCGTATTTCAACCTGATTCTTGATTGCATCTGAAAGGCTTGGAATATCACTAGGCAAGTCTTTATAATGAATATCCGATCTTCGTAAAATTTGGGCAAACGAACAGTTCCCTTGGAATGTTGTTAATAACCTGTTAATTTCTCGGTCAATTTCAATTGCATCAGATTTCGTTTTCATGATATCTTGCTGATGAACAATCCCAATGCTTTCAGCAAATGGCAACATTCTATAAATGGCATTGTCTTGTCGCAAGGTCAACCGGTGTTCAGCTCGTGATGTAAACATCCGGTATGGCTCATCTATCCCCTTGGTTACAAGATCATCAATCATAACTCCAATATAAGCATCGCTTCTTCCAATTATAATCGGATCTTTCCCCATCACTTTTCTGGTTGCATTCACACCAGCAATGAAACCTTGGGCGGCAGCTTCCTCGTATCCGGTTGTCCCATTTATTTGCCCGGCAAAGAATAGATTTTCCACTCGTTTTGATTCCAGTGTTAAAAATAATTGGGTAGGATCAGAATAGTCATACTCGATTGCATAACCTAAATTTATAAATGAGGCATTTTCAAGTCCTGGTATTGAATGAACGAATTCAATTTGAACATTTTCCGGAAGGCTATTAGATAGGCCATTAGGATAAACCTCAATAGAATTTCTTCCTTCTGGCTCAATAAACACATGATGCTGATTCTTATCATGAAATTTTACGATTTTATCTTCTATTGATGGGCAATATCTGACGCCAGTGGCTGTAATTTGTCCACCATATAGTGAACTTTCAGGCAAATGATTTCGAATGATTTCGTGGGTTTCAGGTGTTGTATGGGTTAAATAGCATGGAATTTGATCTGATCCAGGGGGCCAGGGTCTCATTGAATTATGGTAATGTTCCACGTGGAACATTTCTCTCATATTCGTATCTTCAATCATTGAATGTTCCACGTGGAACATTCTCCAATCCTTTCTGGCAATCCTTGAAAAAAATGAAGGTGGATCATCTCCAAGCTGAATGATCATCTTTGAATAATCAATCGATTGCTTATGAAGCCTGGCTGGGGTTCCGGTCTTAAACCTGCCAAGGGTGAATCCAATCTTTTTCAATGACGCGCTTAATTGGCTTGCCGAATATTCACCTTTCCGACCACCAGGACAATTCGTTTTTCCTATGTGAATCACACCACCAAGGAATGTGCCTGGCGCCAATATTACTGCTTTTGCATAAATTATTTCATTATTTATTATTACACCATTCAATTTGCCATTGGTAATCCATATGTCTGTCACCATGGCTTCAACGATTGTCAGATTTCGCGTGTTGGATAATACCGAAAGCATTCTTAAGGAGAATGCTGATTTATCACACTGGACACGGCAGGACTGGACGGCAGGTCCTTTGCGTGTATTCAGAAGCCGGAATTGAATTCCAGAATAATCTGTATTCCTTGCCAGTTCTCCGCCTAAGGCATCAATTTCGAATACAAGATGTGACTTGGCTATTCCACCAACTGCGGGATTACAAGACATTCTTGATACAGCATCTTTTTGGATTGTAATGAGTGCCGTGTCGGCTCCCATTCTTGCAGAAGCAAGAGCCGCTTCACAGCCCGAGTGTCCGGAACCAACAACAATGATATCAAATTTATTCTTCATTCACTTGCCAACGCAAAACTTTGAAAAGATGGTATTGAGCAATTCTTCGTGATATGTTTTTCCTGTAATCTGACCAAGAGATTCAATTGCCATCCTGATTTTTGATGATGCTAAAACTACGACATCATCCCGATATGCTAGAAGCATGGTCACCGCTTCACTAAGTTCATTTCCGACCGAAATGAGGATTTGTCTATGCCGTTCAGAAATGACAGCATGTGGTGGCCTGGATGAAATAAATCCAAGTTTCTGAACAATGACCTTCCGAATTTCATTTACGCCATCCTTGGATATCATACAAGATTGTATTATCGTTACCCCTTTATAGTCAGGGATTAACAACTTCTTCCCCAGGTCGGACTTGTTCATGATCAAAATACTGCGATTGGGATCAAGCCTCTTAATATTATCTTCATCTTCTTCATCAAAATCCTGTGAAATATCCATAAGATATAGATGAATATCTGCCTTTTGCATATGGTGGCGGGCCCGTCGGACTCCTTCGTTTTCTACATCACATGCCGTTGTCCGAAGCCCGGCAGTATCGACAAGTCGAAGGGGAATTCCATCAAGAATCAGGATCTCTTCGATGATGTCCCGGGTTGTTCCGGGAGTAGACGAAACAATGGCGCGATCTTTTCCCAGGAGAATATTGAGCAGTGTTGACTTGCCCACATTCGGTTTCCCGGAAATAACCACCAGGGCGCCTTCACGAAGAAGGTGGCCTTCCGCCCATGTTTCCAGAATGGATCCAATCTGCTTTTGAATGATCTCCAATCGCTGTAATACATCGGGAATGATAGTGGGCGATATATCATCATCCTCTGAAAAGTCAAGGGTAGCTTCCAAATCAGCATTGACTGCAAGGAGGCTATTGTAAGTATCTTCAAACAAAAGACTTAGACTTCCTTCGAGCTGTTCCAGGGCGGCGGATGCCGCTCGGTCAGAGCGTGCTTGGATTAAATCCAGTACCGCTTCTGCCTGAACCAGATCAATACGGCCGTTAAGAAACGCGCGCTGGGTGAACTCGCCCGGTCCCGCCAGTCGGGCTCCTGCGCGCAAAACAGCTTGAAGAATCCGTCGGGCCGGCACAATGCCGCCATGGCATTGAATCTCAACTACATCCTCGCGGGTGTAACTGTGCGGCGCGCGCATAACGAGCAGGATGACTTCGTCCAGTACCTTGCCTGAAATTTTTATCCATCCATGTGTAAACGAAAACGGGAGACGCCGGGAAGGGTGATGTCCGGAACTGGAGAACAGGCGGTCGGCAATGGAAAGGCTGGCGGGGCCGGAAACCCGGATGACGGCAATTCCCGCTTCACCCGGGGCGGTCGCAATCGCGGCTATGGTATCGTGCGTCATGACCATCCTTGCTTAATCAATCGGGAATGATTGTAAGCAAGGATGAATCCAGGAAAAGCATTTTATTGAACAGAATAGCGGGGTCGAGATATATGACATGTTAACACAGTCAATCGACGCCACACTCGTGGAACGGCGACCATTGAAAAATCGGCAATATGCAATACTGTAAAATTCATTTATTGACATTTAACCGTTATGAACATATGTTCATAACGGTTTTTACAAGAGAATGGAGTAACCCGATGCCAAGACCCTGTTGTATGCGTCGAGTTAGTTTTACACCTTCGGTAATTTACTTCAAACCAGCGGGTATCCCGCTTTGTGATCTTGAGGAAGTCATCCTGACGCTCGATGAAGTCGAGGCGTTACGGCTGGCGGACCTGAACGGGATGTATCAAGAACAGGCGGCTGAACACATGAAAATCTCCCGCACGACTTTCTCCAGAATTGCGGAGGAAGCCCGGCGGAAAGTAGCGGACGCCCTTACTCACGGAAAGGCGCTCCGCTTGGAAGGCGGAGCCGTGACGATGAAAGGAGAGAAGAAAATGCCCGGGCGAGACGGAACTGGACCCATTGGTGGAGGACGCGGACTTGGCCTTGGCCCGTGCGGCTGCGGCCAACGGCGCGGAAGGAAAGGCGCTAATGGCGCAAGATTCGGAGGGCGCGGCATGGGACGCACACCAACGGACACGCCTTTACCGACTGCCGATGAAACCAAAAGCAAGACCGAGACAGAGAAAGGAAAGCAGGAATAATGAAAATCGCCATTCCCGTAGCTGAATATCGCGGACTCGAAAGCCCCGTTTACGGGCACTTTGGATCTGCGGCCGCCTTTGCGCTTGTGGATGCGGAGACGCTGGCCGTTGCGCCGCTGGCCAATAGAGATCAGGGTCACATACACGGCGCGTGTAGTCCGATCAACGCGCTCGCTGGTGCAAAGCCGGATGCGGTGATTGTGAACGGCATTGGGGCTGGCGCCTTGCTGGGCTTGCACTCCGCCGGGATCAAGGTGTATCGTTTTGCCGGCGGCACGGTCGCGGAGGCCGTGCGTCAACTCCAGGCCGGCGCCTTGCCCGAGATGGATGAAAACGCTGTTTGTGTCGGCCATGCAGATGGACACACGTGCCATTGAATCAACCAGACATGGATTCCTGTAAAAGGATAAGGACTCAATGGACAACGGCTTCTCGCTATGAATGAACAATCACTGGCACTGTTGAAACAGGGAGACACGGCAACGATTATTGCCTTGCATGGCGGTTGCGGCTTTCAACATCGAGTTCGAAGCGTGGGACTGAAAGAAGGCAAGCTACTCCGCATGGTGGCAAAACACCACTTCGCCGGCCCGCTGGTTGTGGAAGTGGAACGGCGGCATATCACCATCGGACGGGGGATGGCTCAGAAGATTATTGTCGCGCGGGCGCTATGAAAACCATTCTTCTCATCGGCGACCCCAATGTGGGCAAGAGCGTGCTCTTTTCCCGGCTAACGGGCGTGGACGTGATCGCCTCGAACTATCCCGGCACGACGGTGGACTACTTGAAGGGGCGGATGAATCTTCACGGAGAACCCGTGGAAATTCTCGATGCTCCGGGAACCTATTCGCTGGAAGCGACCAACAAGGCGGAGGAAGTGGCCGTCTCCCTGCTGGACCAGGCCGACGTGATCGTGAACGTCGTGGATGCCACGAGTCTTGAGCGCTGTTTGCTCCTGACGGTCGAATTATTGGAGAAGCGCAAGCCGGTCATTGTGGCGCTTAACATGTGGGATGAAGCCCAGCATCTGGGCATCCATATTGATGTCCGCGAATTGGAAAATATTCTGCAGGTTCCCGTCGTTCCCACGGTCGCCATTACCGCCGAAGGCATCAAAGAGCTGGTCCGACGCTTGGACGAAGCGCGGATTTCCGAGCGTCCCAGGCTGGAAGGCGAGGACCAGGTCTGGACGGAAGTCGGGCATATTGTCCGCAAGGTGCAATCCGTGGCCCACCGGCATCATAGTGTCTGGGATCGGCTGTCGGATGCCACCGTCCAATCTGGCACGGGTTGGCTGACGGCGCTGGGGGTTCTGTTCGCGCTCTTTTGGCTGGTCAGGCTCGTGGGCGAGGGGATCATTCGATACGGCGTTGAGCCGGTGTTCGACTTGTACCGGTTGCCGGTTGCCGCCTTGAGCGGCTGGCTGGGTCCAGGATTTCTGCATGACGTTTTAGTCGGAACGTTGATTAACGGGAAAGTGGACTATGTCCAGTCCATGGGTATTCTCACTACCGGTCTTTTCGTGCCGTTCGGTATGGTATTGCCCTATATCATCGCGTTCTATCTGGCCCTGGCCCTGCTGGAGGACTCGGGATATCTGCCGCGGCTGGCCACGGTGACCGACAACGTGTTTCACAAATTGGGTCTGCACGGGCACGGCATCATTCCCGTGTTGCTGGGCTTGGGCTGTAACGTGCCGGGCGTGCTCGCCGCGCGCACCCTGGAAACGCGAAAGCAGCGCTTCATCGCCGCAACCCTGGTGAGTGTGACAGTGCCCTGCATGGCGCAGAGCGCCATGATTTTTGGCGTGCTCGGCCATTACGGCGCGCGCTACATCCTGCTGGTTTATGGAACGTTATCGGCCGTGTTCATCCTGCTCGGGCTGGTGCTCAACAAAACGGCACATGGCGAATGCCCGGAACTGTTTCTGGACATTCCGCCCTATCGCAGACCGAGCCTGCTGGCCGTTACCAAGAAAACCTGGATGCGCGTCCGCTGGTTCGTGGCGGAGGCGGTGCCCTTCCTTTTCCTGGGGGTTGTAGTTGTCAACATCCTGAACGCGCTGGGTATCATTGAACATCTGGCCCGCCATGTGGCACCGTTCATGCAATGCTGGTTTGGCCTGCCTGGCGCGGCGGTCCCGGCTTTGCTGGCCGGTTTTCTGCGCAAGGATCTAGCCGTGGGCATGTTGGTGCCCTTGGCGCTTTCTCCCGCCCAACTGACTATCGCGGTGACGGTTCTTACCTTGTATTTTCCCTGCGTGGCCGCGTTTGCGATCTTGCTCAAGGAATTGGGCGTGAAAGACATGCTGAAGGCTGCCCTGGCCATGATCCTGACTGCCCTGCTTGTGGGCGGCATCCTTCGGTTGGTTCTTATGTGAGACTTCAAATGAGGCAGAAAAAATACGTCTCTCGCCGGGAATTCCTTAAGGTTGCGGGGATCGCCACAACCGCTTGTGTGGTTTGTCCCCATATTGAGGCGATAGAACCGTCGAACGAACTGCATGAGGCCAGTTTCTACGAGAAATTGGAAAGCGATTCGGTGCGGTGTCAACTCTGTCCATGGCAGTGCGTCGTGCCCGATGGACAACGCGGCCGGTGTCGAGTGCGTGAAAACAGAGGAGGCAAGTATTACTCGCTTGTTTACGGGCGACCATGCGTTACGAACAACGATCCCATAGAAAAGAAGCCTTTTTTTCATGTCTATCCGGGAACCAAGGCGTTCTCAATCGCGACCGTGGGATGCAATATTGAATGTAAGTTCTGTCAGAACTGGGACATCTCTCAAGCCAGACCGGAAGACGTTTCAGCGCCATTCAGGAGCCCGGAGGAAATTGTCCGGTTGGCACTGGCGCAAAAGGCGAAGACCATCGCCTACACCTACAGCGAACCGGTCGTTTTCACTGAGTATATCCTTGACTGCGCCAAAGCGGCGAAAGAAGCAGGATTGGGCAACGTCATAGTCAGTAATGGGTTCCTCAACGAGAAACCGCTGAAGGAATGGTGCTCGGTGGCGACTGCCATCAAAATAGATTTCAAAGCCTTTTCGCAAAAGTTCTACGAAAACATCTGTTCCGGTCAACTGCACCCCGTGCTTGACACCCTGAAACGGTTGGTGAGTTCAGGCGTCTGGTTTGAGATTGTCGTGTTGGTCATCCCGACCCTGAACGATGATTCAGATGAAATCAAACGCATGTCGGCCTGGATTGTGAAGAATCTCGGTTCGAACGTTCCTATTCACTTCACCCGTTATCGTCCCGCATACAAAATCAAGAACATCCCGCCGACTCCGTCACAAACACTTGCCCGTGTGCGTGAAACTGCAATGGCGGAAGGTTGCCACTATGTCTATGCCGGCAATCTTCCCGGACAGAAAGGCGAAGACACCTATTGCCATTCGTGCAAGGCGCTGTTGATAGACCGCTATGGGCTTGGGATTCTCAAAAACAACGTCGTGAACGGCAAATGCCATAAGTGTGGCGCCGTGATTCCCGGGGTGTGGGCGTGAACGAGGAGAGTTAGTAGTTGCTCCTCCGCGCGGATGCAGGTGCCGCAGGCTATGCGGGCGTTCCAGGCCGTGGGCGAGCATGAGGGATTCGTCGTTCAGGAGTTCCCCGGTCAGGCCTTCGGCCATGACTTTGCCGTCGTCAAGGACGATCACTCGGGAACATAATTCGACGACAAGCTCAAGATCGCGGGTGGCGATAATTTTGGTGTGCTTGAATGACTTGAGCCCAAGCCCGGTATTCTGCCCAGTCCTGCACACCTTGCGGAAGTAATCGAACAGGTGAAAGCCCAGGGGATTGGCATCATCATGCAAGAGCCGTTCTACAGTCAAAAGGCTGCCAACCATGTCGCGGACAAGACCGGGGCAAGAGTCGTTGTTGTGGCGAACTCCGTGGGCGGAGAAGCTGGCGCTGATGATTACCCGGCCCTTCTGGATTTGATTGTAAAACGAATAACGGGGCATTAATGAAATGCGATATCCCGATATAACGAAAATGAACAATGTTCCGTCTCCCGGCACAAAGAACAATAATGAGCCCCTGGCATGGGCCAGGGATATCCGGTCCAATGCCTGGCATGATCCCGTCCCGCTGCAACCTGAACCGCCGCCGCTTCCTCCGTTGGGCAAATCGTTGAAGTTTATGGCAGCGCTGCTTGCCTTAGCTGGGATTTGTTTTTTTGGCGACCGCCCTGATGTTCGGTCGTTCTCGCTCGTGTTCGTGAGTATTGTCCTGGAAGCGATTCCTTTCATGCTTGTTGGCGCTTGCGTAGGCGGACTGATCGAGGTGTTTGTCAGCCGCGAAAGGTTGGCCACGCATCTTCCCCGGCGCCCCTGGGCCATGATTTGTCTGGCGGCGGCCCTGGGTATTGTTTTCCCGGTGTGCGAGTGCGCCGTGGTCCCCGTGGTTCGGCGCTTGACCGGCAAAGGACTTCCTCTTGCGGCGGCGGTGGCTTACCTGTTGGGAGGGCCGATAGTTAATCCCATCGTCGCGGTGTCAACCATGCTGGCATACAATATGGACTGGTGGGTGGCGGCCATCCGCTTACTGTGCGGTTATGCCATTGCCGTATTCGTGGCTCTGGCCATGGGACGTCTGTTCGCGCGCCGTCCGGCATTGCTGATGTCTCCAGGTATGTGCGAACATGCGCAAGATAATCAAGAAGCGGCAGCGCGCGAAATCGGGCGCTCGTGTTGCGGGCATGGCGCGCAATTTGTCCCCGCAGGCCTGATCGGGAAGCTTGCCGGCGCATTTCGACATGCTTCCGACGATTTTTTGGCCGTAGCCCACTACCTTGTGATCGGCGCGGCGGTCGCCGCCTTGGCCCAGACGCTTGTGGATCGCCGATTGTTTCTGGAATTGACCGCCTTGCCGATGGTGCCATCCCTGCTGATGATGGGACTGGCCATCCTGCTGAACCTCTGTTCCGAGGCCGATGCTTTTATCGCAGCTTCTTTCCGAGGGCTTCTATCCTTGCCCGCGCAAATGGCGTTTATGTTGACGGGCCCCATGTTCGATCTCAAACTGCTGCTGATGTATCGGACCGTCTTCACCAGGCGCGCCATCATTGCTCTGGCCGGATTAATTCTGCTGGCTGTGCTTGTTGTCGTGGCGGCGCTGGAGACGCTGGGAATGGGGATGTCATGAAACTTATGCGCGCTTTGTTTTACCGCTACTGGCGTCCGCTTCTGTTGGGAGCTTGGACTTATGCGCTCGCTGGTCTGCTGCTGGGTCGCGCTTATCTGGATTTTCTGCGCCCGGAATTCGTTGTTCTGCTCGTGCTCGGACTGCTGGTGTTGCTCGCCTTCATTTTCAGCGCCATCAATGCCCGTCCCCAGCCGTTCGATATTCATCAGGCTACGCGGGTATTGATTCTGATCCTACCGTTGGCATGTCTCTGCGTGGCCCGCGGCACGACGCTGGATGCCAATGCGTTTCAACGCCGGTGGACGGGGATGGCCGGAATTAATGGCCGGAGCATGCCGCTGCAAGATGCCGCCACGGATGGAAGAACGAGGGATGCTTCCGGATCGGATGAGGATGTCTCGCTCCTTTATCTTTCTCGGTGGCCAAAAGGCTATGCCGAGCGCACAATTGCCGTCGTTGGCATGCTTCGTCGCGATCCGAAAATTGCGGCACAATTTGGGACCAATACCTGTGTCCTGTTCCGTTTTGTCATGTCATGCTGTGCCGCCGACGCCATGCCGGCGGCAATTCTTGTTAATGGTATTCCAGCCGATTGGCCCGAGAGCGCATGGGTGCGCGCCAGTGGACGATTCACGCTGCGCAATGAAAGCAACCGGCCAATTCCTGTTTTAAACGCCGCGCAGGCTGAGCAAGTGTCGAAGCCGCAACAACCCTATTTGTACTGGAAAAATACATGGTAACCGTATGAAGACACACACTGCGCTGATCATTGTCTGCGAACACGTGTTTATGGCCACAGGATGTGCGGGAGTTCTAGGCCGTGGACGAGCATAAGGTCTTTGTCGTTCAGGAGTTCCACGGTCGGGCCTTCGGCCACGACTTTGCCGTCGTCAAGGACGATCATACGGGAGGGATTTTAACGATCAGGTTCAACTGTCATCGGCAGGTTCGGACCGCCTTGTGACACCAATAGGATGCGATGCGTTCGGTATCAGAGGTGTCTTCAGCAATCATCCCATTATCAAGCACGATAAACCGCTGACACACCCGACGCGCGAAGTCAAGATCATGGGTTGCCATCAGCATCGCGGCGTTCAGTGAAACAAGCAATCCGGCGAGTTCTTCTTTACCAACCGGATCAAGCGCTGTCGAGGGTTCGTCGAGTAATAACAGGGGCGGTTCCGCAACCAGCGTGCCCGCCAGCGCCACACGCTGTAATTGACCGTGTGATAAACGATGGGGCGAATGCGCGGCCAGCTTTGCGATGCCCAGCATCTCCATAATGGGCAGCGCCTTCCGACGGGCTTCCGTGGGGAGAATACCCCGGCGCTCCAAGGTAAAGGCAATGTCATCCATCACGTTTGGGAAAAGAATCTGATCATCGGGAATGCCAAACAAGAAGCCGATCTGGTCTCGAACCTGCCGTTCGGTTGTCTTCAATAAAGGCACATCGCACACCGAAATGGCTCCCTCAAACGGGACCAGGCCGGCGCATGCGTACAGCAGGGTTGTCTTGCCGGAACCATTGAGGCCCAGAAGCGCCACCCGCTCGCCGGGAGCGATATCCAGCGAGATGCCGCTGATTGCGGCCGGGGCTTCAGGCGCGTACCGCACAGTGGCATTGTTACAGTTAAGCGCCGACTTCATAAGCAAGCCATGCATCTGAAGGCAATCAAGATTACCAGCAGGAGAAACGTGAGCGTTGCGGCAAGCACGTCGAGTGTGGACGATGGGGCGGCAGCGGAAGTAACGGCCATCGTGTCAACTCCACGTACAGCCATGGCCGCGGCAACACGTTCTGCGCGATTGATGAGTCGCAGGAGCCAAATGGAGGGTAGAGAGGATAATAATCGAATTTGCGGAATACATCCCAAAGCCATCCCGCGCATCTTCAGCGCGCAAGCCATGCGGCGCGATTCATTCGCGAGCATGGCGGTTTGATGAACGATCTGAAGGATGAGCATGATAAGTATACGCGGCAGGGGCAAGGCGGTAAGACCGCGATTAAATTCGGACAATTCGAGGCTGGCAAACGTTGACACACAAACAAAGATACTCGCCGTGCCCCGTATGGCTATCTCCAGCGGAACCGCCAATGCATGGGCCCAGCGATTATTCGCGGATGCATTGGTCTCAATCCAGGGGGCAAGCAGAAACAACGGCAAAAAAAGAACACAGGCATACACGCACAGGCCGGCAACGGTTTTCCATGGAATACCACAAAGCAATGTCCAGCCTGCGACGACACAGGCAAGGAGAATAATACCCAAGGGCTTATGAACGGGGGTAACGAGACAGCAGACAAACACGACGGTCCCGCATAGAATACGCGTTGCCGGAGCTAATCGGCGGCAAGGACCTTTCCCACAACCCCAGAAATCAAGGAACGAAGTCATGACGACAATTCCTCTTTGCGCCCGGTAATACTGTAGCGCGTTTCATCATCGGCCATTGCAATCATACTGAACCGGTTCTTCTTGAGCAGGGATGCCGTCTCGCCGACTGGAGCAAGTCGGTCATGCTGAACCGCTGGATCGGCTTCTTGATGAATGCGATTGACCTTGTCGCGCGATATTAAATGCCATATGTGTAAAAAACCGCCCGGCCGCAGAACACGATAAAATTCCGTTACGGCAGCGGCCGGGTTTTCTAAATGGGGCCATACCGAAAAGCACAAGACGCGGTCTATTTCCTCATCGGCAGCCGGAAGCCGGTCGGCCGAGGCGTGGCGCCACGTCACGCGCGCATCGCTCACTTTGCCCTTTGCCCGCGCAAGCATCTGATCCGAGATATCAATGGCCATAACGCGTCCCGCTGGCCCAAGTCTCCGCAAAAGCGCGACAGTTAGATTGCCGGTGCCGCATCCGACATCAAGCACGACTTCGTTTTCCTTCAGGCCGAACTGTGCCAGACAAGCGTCCAAATCCCGGGCAAGATCGGGCCGATCTTGCCGCGCATCCCATTCGGCGGCGATTGAGTCGAAGAATATCGAGCGGGGATCGCAAACGGGTTTAGTTCTCATTTGTCTTTACTCTTTCTTCTATGCCTTTGGGAATCCTCGACAGCCGCACAATGGCCGGAATGGCAATGATCATGATGATAAGTCCGGGCCAGCCGCTCAACAGCGAAATACCGGCGACAAATTTCGCCGGTAGTCCCATAACACCGGCTAGCAGAAAATAAAGTGACGCGCCGGCCACCCGGCCGATCGCCAGAACCGGGATCAACAGCATCAATGTCTTCACGCGCGGGAATAATAAGCGGACGGTTCCAATGAGCCCAGTTATGAGCGCCAGCTCCAGCGCCATTACCGGCGCAACCGGCGGGTAGAACGGCGGCATTCCCGTAACAATTCCGGACAAGAGCGGAACAACCATGGCGGTCAATGCCGACATGCCCGGCCGGACAAAAAACGCCAGCGTCACGAGCGGAAGGTACATAGGCATGAAAATGTGGCCGAGATGGATCAAGTGAAACAGCACGGGCAGCAGCAGGGCCGCGGCGCCGAAGAGTCCGCAATAGGCAAGTTCGCGATGTTTCATGAAATTAAAACTTCAGGCGCGCGCCCGAGAATATACTCGTCCCAGGCATCGGATAACCGGGCATGAACTCGTAGCTTTCGTCGGTCAGGTTTTCCACGGAAACATAGAGCTCGCTCTGGAGCTTTGTCCAAGCCGTGAGATCCAGCGTGACTTTGGCGTTAGCCACCAGATAACCGTTAATTTCTTCGAGGTCTTCCGGCGCCGGTGTTCCGGACCGGCCATTATAGGCATACTGATTACCGACGTATTCCGCATCCAGATCCAATTTGACCTGCGGCAGGACTTTGAACGACATGCCGGCACTGGTGCTCACCTTCGGCGAGCGGGGTGTTTTGTCATACTCCGAATGCAACAGCGTGAGACCGGCAAAAAAGGACAGCCGCTCCCAGGGCGTAAGATGCAACGACGTCTCCCACCCGTCAACCGCCTTTTTGCCCACATTCAGCAATCCGTTCGGCGTGACCTCCAACAGGTTATTCCCATACATGTGAAAAACCGAGGACTGTAAAGCGGCCAGATGGGAAAAGTCCCAGTGGACGCCCCCCTCGGTATTATCGAGCACTTCGGCCTCCAACTGGTCCTGGGTCGAAGCCGATATGCCTTTGACATAAACTCCCGGATAATTGACTCCCCGCGATTGGGATAGAAACGCCGTCATATTACCTTTGGTCGCCGTGAGGGCGGCACAAGGAGCAAACTCATTGTCAAATTCGCTACTGACGTAATACCGACTGCCGACCGAAGGCGTGACCGTCACGTCCTTGACGGGTATGGCATACCGCGCGCCGAGATATGGCGCCACGGTCTTGAAGTGACCCTTGAACTGAAACGGCACTTTGCCGGAAAGCGTCGTATTTTTGGATTCCCCGCCTTCCGAACCTGCCTCCAGTCCGGCCGACAGGGTCCATTTGTCTATCGGCACATCATACAACGAACGGAAACCGTAATTATCCCAGTCCGTATCGGAACTGCCAGCGGGAGAGTTGGTGGCGCTCGTCAAATGGTCCTTGTCCCAGCGGATTTGCCCGTCATCGAGATATAGCAGGGCAAACCCCTGAACGGCATCACTGTGGGTATCCAATCGCAAGCCCTGCGTCAGGGTTTCGGTGGTAAATTTATCACGGACCGGCGTTGGCTGGTCAATACGTCCCGGATCGAGAACCCAGTTGTCGGTTCGATTCAGAATATACGACAGATGGTTTTCATCCGCGAGGTCTCCGCCCAGTCTCAGATACTGCCCATCCAGATTCGCGGCCGAATGCGCCCGGTGTCCCTGCGATTCTTTATGATAGGCGCCGCCATAGTAATCGAACCAGTTGATTTTGCCGCCGTGCATCAGGGAACTCAGCCACGTTTGATAACTGCCATAACCGAAGTTGGCTTCCGTTTCATATCCCGGCTTTTCTCGCCGCAGCGACTGGATATCCACCGCGCCAAACGTGCCGGCATAGGTTTGCGGCTGAGGCCCTTTGGAAACGGAGATCGAATCCGCGAAGTCTATCGGCGCGATGTCCAGGAGCGGATGGGTCCAGACGCCCGACTCGCGCGGAATACCATCCGAATAAATCCTGATTTCACTGCCCGGCCGCCCGGCGCCTTCGCCCCGGATATAAACAGATCCGCCTTCCGCGCCGCCATAGGCGCCCAGTGGGCCGAATCGCGCGATCGTCACGCCCGGCACACTGCGCAGGGCCGTGGATAGCTCGCGCGCATCCTGTCGCTCGATCTGCGTGCGCCCCACAACCGATACGCTGCCGCCGGCCTTTTCCACCGTTTCATAGGCCGTGATCGGCGTAGCGGTCACCAGGATTTCAGCCGGTGTGTTGCTCGCTGTCGTCGCCGCTTCAATCACGGTGTTGCTTGACACCTGTGCCCCGACCGCGCTGCCGAAGAGCATCGTACCTACGCAGATCAGTGCCCACTGGTTTCTTTCATGCATTTTCCGAACTCCTTTCCTGTTGTTGTGACTGTCAATTTTCCGTGTTTGACGCCCTTCGCCGCTATAAGCTTATCCGCAACCTCTTTGACGACATCAGCCCGCCCACGGATGGCAAGCACTTCCATGCAATTATGATGGTCAAGATGCACGTGCATGGCGGCAATGATTAGGTCCCCGTGTTCGTGTTGAATGTCCGTCAAAAGCGCCTGAATGTTGCGCTTGTGATGGTCATAAACCAGCGTGACCGTGCCCGCTATCTCGCGCGTCCCCATCTGGCCGTGATGCTCGATCAATTGGGCGCGCACCATGTCGGCCACAGCCTGAGATCTATTGGCGTATCCCTTGGCCTTCGTCATGCCGTCGAGTTGGCCGACCAAGTCGCCCGCCATTGAGATGCCGAACCGACAGAGAGATTTGGCTTTCATAGTGTTACCTTTCTACGCGAAGGTAGCACCAGAAGAAGAAGCTTGTCAAGAAATAAAACAAAATATTTTTTTGCTTGCGGGTTGAACGGGTTTGAGATATACGTCATTCAACAGTTGGCCGTTGAATGACCCGAGTAGTTGCGGTTGGATAAGATGAACAAGGGACTGATCAGAACTACAGCTTCGTTGCTGTTCCTGCTGTTTATCGGCGGGACGATCCTCCTTCCCGCTTTCCACAGGGCGCATTGCGCCGACAATCATGGTTCGCACGAGGCCGCCCAGTGTCCAATCTGCCAATTGGCCAACACACCGGTCATCACGACTGCTTCGCGCATTGCGCCAATTGCCGAGTCCATCATTGTTGGCGACGTATCTCTTCCGCAATCGTTCATTGCTTCCTCGCCCTGGCGCGATCCAACTCAAGCGCGCGCTCCTCCTGTTGCCTGACATCTCGCTTGCTCAGGTTATCGCGCGACGCCGGTTTGTCCGCTCGCGCCGCCGTTTATTGACTTACCACATTCAGTATGGGAGGAATCTATGAAGACTGCACTATATCGCTTGCTTGCCGCTATCGTCCTGATGGCGCCCCTCATAGGCCTTGCGGCCGATGAAGGGACATCAACCAACACGCTTGAAGAACTCCGTCAACTGCGTTTGCGCACGGAGGCGCTTGAGAAAAAAATCGTGGAAACCAGGCCGGCCGCATCTTCTGCGCCTACATTGGCGGCAGAAAGTACTGCCGCGCAGAAGCCGCCGCTTTCTGAAAGTGCTATGGTCAGGGGATGGCGGAGTTTTCAATCGTTCAACCCGGAAATATCGGCCATCGTGGACATGTTCTATCACGCGGATGATTCTGCGGATGGAATCAGCCACGTTACTGAAGAAATGTCCGGCTTCGGCCACAGTCATTCGGGCGAAGACCATCATCACGGCGAAACCGAAAACGGGTTCAACCTGCGGCACCTCGAACTGCAGTTTTCGGCGGAAGTGGATCCGTATTTCAAGGGTTCGGCCATCGCGGCCGTGGACCTTGACGGCGCCGAAATGGAAGAAGCCAAAATCGAAACCACCTGCCTGCCGTATGGCTTCGCCGTCCGGGGCGGCAAGTTCTTCAGCGACTTTGGCTATATCAACGCCCAGCACTCGCATCAATGGGATTTCGTTGATCAGCCGTTGATCTATCAGCTCACCCTCGGCCCGCACGGACTGAATGACATCGGCGCCCAGCTTTCATGGCTTGCGCCCACGCCGTTTTACCTTCTGGCAGCGGTGGAAGCGTTCCAGGGTAAAAACGACATGATTTTTGCCTATTGCGGCGAAGATCCGTTGCCGCATCATAACGGCCCGCGGGTAGGCGTCGGCTGGTTAAAATTCGGGCCTGATCTGCCAGGCAATCACGGTCTGCAAGCCGGCCTTTTCGGCGCCATGGGCAAAGACCAAGAGGCGCATGACGGAAATGGGGACGGAGATTCAGACCACTGGCTGGATGGCAACAGCATGTTCTGGGGCGCTGATTGCGTGTATAAATACAATTCGCCTCAACCCCACGGCAAAGGCGATTTGACTGTGCAGGGCGAGTATTTTAACCGCCGCAAAGACCTCGATATGATTGCCAACGACTTGAATCCCGCTCTGGTCGGCAATCACCGCATTGACGATCAGGACGGCTATTACCTGCAGGCCGTCTATGGCTTCTGCGAGCGCTGGCGCGGCGGATTGCGCTGGGAACAGGTCGGATTGGTCAACACAACCAAATTGCCGGACGGCTCGCGGGAAGACTTCGGCAGCAGTTATCGCGCCGGGGTCATGATTGACTTTACGCCTTCCGAGTTTTCGCGGCTCCGCGTTCAGGTTAACCACGGAGGCTACGAAACGGCCGCTGGGCGCGAACCGGCCACCGAATTCTTTCTGCAATGGATGATTTCGATCGGTTCCCACGGGGCGCATAAATTCTAAATGAATTTTTCGCCGGGCTAAAAATTCATAATGAAACTGCTTAAATCAAAGGAAATATATCCATGAAAACAATCGCTCGTGTCGTTGCCGTTATGGCAACAGCAATTGGCCCGCTGGTGAATGCCGGCGCGGACGGACTGAAAATCGTGACCACAACATCGGACCTTGCGGCAATTGCCAGTGCCGTAGCCGGCGACAAAGCGGAGGTGCGCAGCATCTGCACGGGTCGGGAGGACCCGCATTTCCTGCAGGCTAAGCCGAGTTATATCATGCGGGCCCGCGATGCCGACCTCTGGATCCGCATCGGGCTGGAACTGGAAATCGGGTGGGAAATGCCCGTTCTGGATGGCTCGCGCAACCGGCATATCCGCCCCGGCGCCAAGGGCCATCTGGATGCTTCGGAATGCGTGAATGTTCTTGAAATCCCGGCTATACCGGTCACGCGGGCCATGGGCGATGTGCATCCTTCCGGCAATCCTCATTACTGGCTCGATCCATTCAACGGGCGGTGCATTGCCGTCGCCATTGCCGAACGGTTGGGCCAGCTTGCCCCTGCCGACGCGGCGCTCTTCAAGGCCAATGCAGCGGTGTTTCAGCAGTCGCTCGATGAACGCATGTTCGGCGCAGAATTGGTGAAGTCGGAAGACGGCGGTCGGCTGTGGCTCAAAGTGCGAGAAGGCACGCTGGAGAAATATCTGAGCGACGCCGGTAAAGCCGATAAAATCGGCGGCTGGCTGGGCGCCATGCGGCCACTGCGCGGCAAGAAGATCATAACCTATCACCGAAGCTGGTCTTATTTCGCCGACAGGTTTGGGTTGACGGTCGCCGCCGAACTTGAGCCCAAGCCCGGCATTCCACCCAGTCCTGCGCATCTGGCCGAAGTGATCGAACTGGCGAAAGCCCAGGGGATTGGCATCATCCTGCAGGAGCCGTTCTACAGCAGAAAAGCGGCGGACCTTGTTGCGGATAAGACAGGGGCAAGGATAGTGGTTGTGACGAACTCCGTTGGGGGCGAAGCCGAAGCCATTGACTATTTGGCGCTTATGGATCTGATCGTCAGCCGTATCACGGGAACGCCATGAGCACAACGAGTGACAGACAAGTAATTATTGCCTGCGAGCACGTATTTATGGCCTACGGACGGCAGGAGGTTCTGCACGACGTTTGCCTGGAAATCCGGGCCGGAACACTCCTGCCGTTTATTGGGCCAAACGGCGCCGGCAAGACGACCCTCTTGCGGGCAATCCTCGGTTTACTTAAGCCCCGGTGCGGTGTGATCCGGACACCATTTCATCGAAGCCCGCCGGGATACGTTCCACAGCAACAAAGCATTGATCCGCTTTATCCGGTTTCAACACGGCAGATCGTGGAAATGGGATTGTTCCCTCAACTCGGATGGTGGCGGAGACCCAACGGAGCGCAACGCAAAATGGTGGATGAGGCGCTGGAACGTTTTGGTCTTGCCGGCCATGCGGCAAAAACCGTCGGCGAATTGTCGGGTGGGATGAGGCAAAAGGCGCTTCTCGCGCGAGCTCTGGTCAGCGGCGCAGAGGTTTTTATCATGGATGAGCCGACTTCCGAACTGGACGAGCAATCCGAAAAGGAAGTGCTTGAGCACTTCACGCGGCTATGCAGCGAGCAG
Organism: Verrucomicrobiota bacterium; assembly: GCA_018898455.1. Taxonomy (GTDB): domain Bacteria; phylum Verrucomicrobiota; class Kiritimatiellia; order JAAZAB01; family JAAZAB01; genus JAHIJO01. The sequence continues at coordinate 41,011 of JAHIJO010000115.1, forward strand.
GGCAAAACCGTTCTGATTGCCCACCATGGCATTCATGATGCGGGCGCTCTGGCAGCGCAGGTTTGTCTTGTCAACCACGGCCGGGTTCGGCTTGTCAGCGCTGACCGAATGCGCGCCGATATGGCGGATTCGAAATTGGAAAGGACGGCACTGTTATGATTGCAGTGTTTACATCTCTGATCCAGTCGTTCCCGCAGGCAGTTGTAGCCGGATTGCTCGTCGCTTCGGTCTGTGCCCTCCTCGGGGTGTTCGTCATCTTGAAACGCGTTGTGTTTATCGGCATAACACTGTCGGAAATTGCAGCCTGTGGCGTGGCCATTGCGATGCTGACACGCCAGCCGCCCTTTGTCGGCGGCGTCGTGCTCACGCTGGCCGCAGTCGCGTTGCTGGCATACCCCTTTGAGAACCGGAGAATACCGCGCGATGCCGTTCTGGGTGTCCTCTTTGTGCTGGCGTCGAGTCTGAGCGTGCTACTCGTTTCGCAGAGCGGTTTTGGTCTTCAGGAAATCAAGGCGCTTCTCTACGGCGACTTGATCCTTACCTCCCATGCCGACCTCTGTGTCATTGGCGCGGTGTTCCTGCCGGCGTTGCTCTACTTCCTGCTGTTCATGCGACCCACGCTTTACGCCTTTCTGGACCGTGAAGCCGCCTACGTACTCGGAGTAAGACCGGCGTTGTGGGAAATGCTGTTTTTCATGGTGCTTGGCATCACCATTGCCGCCGCCTCGAAAATCGCGGGAACTCTTCTGGTGTTCTGTTACCTGATCGTGCTGCCCACATTCGCCTTGATCCTGTCTCGCCAACTGTGGCTTGTGATGATTCTGGCTGTGATAGCGGCCGTGGCGGCAACGGCGATAGGGCTGTATGCCTCTTTCACGGCGGACTTACCGACCAACCAGACGATTTGTGTCGCCGCGTGTGCAATTCTGGCGTTGGCAGTCCCGGTTGGGACAGTGCGTTATGTGCTCAGGCGCTTTCGTAAGAAAGAGGTTGCATGACGAAAGAAGATTTCACGTGAAGTGTGAAATATTTATCGGTCCATCCAATTGACTTCGATCCATTGGCGGACGGAATTGATCAGATGGATGGCGCGCGCGCGGAGCACGTCCTTTTTGGTCAGGACACGCTCGGCAATCGCGCCTTGCGCAAGCAGATGCCGGCGAAACGTGCCTTCGAGCAATCCGGATGCAAGCGGGGGAGTCCAACGGGCTCCGTCAAGATCAAGAACGACATTGGCTATCGTGCTTTCGGTAATTTCATCCCGCGTATTCCACAGCAAAACATCATCACAATCCGGACGCGCCGCAAGCGCCTGCCGATAAACCGCACGGCAGGTGGTTTTGTGAAAAAGAAAAACATCGCTCGCATCAACCGGTTGGGCGGCGAACCCGACCCGCAGGGTTGCCTGCGACGCAATGGGTTCCCGGTGGATTTGACATGCCCCGTCTTTTCGAAGCAACAGCCGGACTTTTAACAGGGTAGGGGAACGGAGATTCCTGTCGTCCGCAGGGTCCGTTCCCACGGCCGCGAGCAGGGCTTTTTCAATCGCCGGGCGGTCGCATGAAAATCCAAAATACCTGGCGCTGGCCGCCAATCGTTCCAGGTGCTCGGAGAGTAAAAAATACGCGCCGTCATAGCGCAAGGTCTCGATCAGTTCGAACTCCGGGTCCCTGCGCGTCAGCAGAGAAGCTTTGATCAGGCATTCCTCATATTCATCCTCGGCGGACGATCCATACGTGATCCCGCTCCCGATATGATAGCGCGTTTGTCCACTTTGGGCGTCAATCGTGACGGTGCGGATGGCAACGTTGAATTCAGCCTGCCCATCAGGCGTCCACCACCCGATGGTTCCGCAGTAAACACCCCGCGGATGGGGCTCCAGTTCCCGGATAATTTCCATGGTCCTGATTTTCGGGGCGCCGGTTACAGAGCCACAAGGGAACAAGGCTCGGATAATTTCCGGGACCGAGGCCCGGGTCCGGGAACGGATTGTGGACGTCATCTGCCAGACCGTGGGAAAGGATTCAACGTCATACAGGGAATGAACCTGCACCGAACCGGCCTCACTGATCCGGGACATGTCATTCCGCAGGAGATCGACGATCATAATATTCTCGGCGCGATCCTTCTCGCTGGCGATCAGCGCATGCGCCATCTCCTGATCCTCAGCCGCCCAGCGGCCCCTTGGGCGCGTTCCTTTCATGGGACTGGTTTCCAGCGTGTTTCCCTTCAGGCGAAAAAACAATTCCGGGGAAGCAGAAAGCAGGCGATGCCGACCCAGGTCAACGTAAGCGCAATAATCCGCCTGTTGGGCGGCACATAGCCGACGGAACCAGCTCAGGGCATCACCCTGGAATGTGGCCTGCAGAGGAAATGTGTAGTTGACCTGATAAGTATCGCCGGCCGCAATCCATTCGCGGATGCGCTGGATATTATGCTGGTATTCTTCGGCAGACACCAACGGCGTCCAGGGGCCGACGTCGCATGCGGTGTAAGACTTGTCCGGCACGACCGGGCCTTGTTCCATCGTTTGATAAATCCCGAACCACAACAGGGGCAAATCCCCGGGTGGCTGGGTCCGCATGGCCGGATCGAAAGCCGGGGCCGCCTCATACGTGATGAACCCGGCGGCATAAGACCCTTGCGCCACCGCAGCGGCCACGCGTTCCAGGCAGGGGATCACGTCCGCCGGAGTCAGGGCGACAACTACATCGGCCGGCGAAGTAAAAACCCGCTCGATGGATCGTGATACAAATCGCATCTGGCCCGTCTGCTTCACCGTCGGTTCCGTCCGTCGTTGGTTAAATATATGGATAGGAATTTCAAAGTTAGGTTATGAATGATCTCACGCAAAGCCGCCAAGGGGGAGAAGATAACGGAAAATGATGTGGCCAAAGTGGTTGTTGATTGTGCTTTTAAGGTACTGATCAATTTTGGTGAAGCTTTCATTAAAATCGGTATCAAACGCGCGGTTAACGGTCTTTAATTATCTTGGCGCCCGTCCGCAACGCTGGAGCGTAGCGACTGCGGGCAGGTCTTGGTGGCTTGGCGTGAGAATAATCCATCTTAAGTTGCCTCCGATTTATCGGGACCTTCATTTCCATTCATGCCTGATGTTGACATAGCAGGACTGGCCTAAAAGGCGAGTCTTTTCTTGTGCCGATAATGAATATGCCGTAATAATCTGTGCCAAATCCGTTTTTTAGGCATAACAAAGATCTGGACCAAATCGGCTATACGCGCTGCCCGAAAGGCTGAACTCGCGCCCCTGCTCATCGAACGCGGCTATCGAATCCTGCCCGTCCAAAACGGCAATTTCAAGATATTGCCCGATCCTGCCGGTCAACATCCCGCCTGCCCCGATCTCAGTCGAGGGGCCGGGCTCGTCGTCAAACAATCGTTCTGGATCTGGCACGAACGCGAACTGGCCGGCAACACCATTGACTTCTTTATGAAAATCGAGGGGAAGACATTCCATGATGCCATGCGAATCATCGCCGCAGCACGGGATTATGACTCGTCAGAGCGGAAAATACCTGCCCGCAATGCTATCCGTCGGCTGACGGATTGTAGGCGGGCGGGAAGAGCGCGGCAACGAGGCTAAAATCCTACGATAACAAGCTTGTCCCGCGTCCTAGCGGGATCGGCAAAAAGTACGGTGGCTATTCGG
>JAHIJO010000116.1 GCA_018898455.1 Verrucomicrobiota bacterium
CCCCGCGCCTAAATCAAGAAAATAGTGCCCGGCCAAGCTCGAGAATCTGCCCCGCCAACGTCCGCGCCGTCCTGCTTCGGGCTATGCCCTGTCAATTCGATCCGCTTTTAGCCTTCAGGATGCAAACTTTCGGAATTCTTGTACGACGCGCGTTCCTCTCGACAATCTGCGTCCGCCGGAGTATGCTTTTCACTCGCCGCAACACCTCTTGGGGAATTGTCGTTATGATGAACCGTACGCCGTTTGTGCATCTGCATCTGCACACCAGCTACAGCCTCCTGGACGGCGCCTGCCACATTGATCGTCTCATGGACGCGGTCCAGAAAGCCGGCATGTCCGCCGTGGCGATTACCGATCACGGCGTCATGTACGGCCTGATCGAATTCTACAAGGCGGCGCGCGAGAAAGGCATTAAACCGATCCTCGGTTGTGAAATATACGAGGCGCCGGGAAGCCGCCGGGACCGCAAAACTGATGGTCCCAAGGCGCCCGCCTATCATCTTGTGCTCCTCGCCGCCGATGAAACCGGCTATGCCAATCTGATCCGACTTGTCACTGCGGCACATCGGGAGGGGTTTTACTACAAGCCGCGGATCGACCGTGAAATCCTGGCTCAACATCACCAGGGGCTGATCGGCCTTTCTGCCTGCCTGAAAGGCCGCGTGGCGGATGATCTCCTGAACGGCGGCCTGGCGGCGGCGATGCAAAGGGCGGGGGAATATGCCGATATTTTCGGCAAGGATAATTTCTTCCTCGAGCTTCAGGATCATGGTATTCCCGATCAGCGGCGGGTGAATACCGGCCTGCTGGAACTCGCCCGAAGGACCGGCCTGCCGCTCGTGGCGACCAATGATGTTCATTATCTTGAGAAAAGTCACGCCGCCGCGCATGAGGTGCTCCTGTGCATGCAGACCGGCACGGTCATGAGCAACCCCGACCGGATGCGCTATCCTTCGCCCGAGTTCTACTTGAAGAATCCCGATCTCATGGCGGAGCTCTTCCAGGATCAACCGCAGGCTATCGCCAATACCCTGGAGATTGCCCACCGCTGTAACGTGGAACTTGACTTCGGGGGATTGCATTTTCCGGTGTTTCCCGTGCCGGCCGGCGATACGGAAAAAAGCTTTCTGATCAAGCTCTGCCAGGAAGGCGTGCGCCGACGCTATGGCATTGAAATTCCGGATCAGCCCCGCGATGAGCGCGAGCGGACGATCCTGGATCGCTTGCGCTATGAGATCGGTGTCATCGAGAAAACCGGATTCCTGGGATATTTCCTGGTCGTCTGGGATTGTGTCCGCTTTGCCCGCGAGCGGCAGATTCCGGTGGGGCCGGGTCGCGGGTCCGGCGCCGGAAGCATTGTCTCGTATGCGCTCGGCATAACCGGTCTCGATCCGCTCCGCTTTGGACTCGTGTTCGAACGTTTCCTGAACCCGGAGCGCGTCAGCCCGCCGGATTTCGATATTGATTTCTGCCAATTCCGGCGGGGGGAGGTCATTGACTACGTCAAGGAAAAGTACGGACGCGATAATGTGGCGCAGATCATTACCTTCGGCTCGCTGGGCGCCAAGACCGTCATCCGCGACGTCGGCCGGGTGCTTCAAGTGCCGCTTCCCGTGTGCGATCGCCTGGCGAAAATGGTTCCGGAAGTGATTGATATCACCCTCGATGCCGCCCTGAAACTCAGTCCCGAACTGAAAAAAGCGAGCGAGTCGGATCCCCAGGCAAAGAAAATCATGGAATATGGGCTAGTGCTGGAGGGCCTGCCGCGCCATGCCGGATTACATGCCGCCGGCGTCGTCATCGGCAAACAACCGCTGGTCAATCTTCTGCCCCTGGCCCTGGATAAATCGGGAGAAGTCATCACCCAATACAGCAAGGATCATATTGAGGCGCTGGGCCTGTTGAAAGTGGATTTCCTCGGATTGAAAACGCTGACGGTGATCAACGAGACCCTCAAGCTAGTCGCCAAGACCAAGGGCAACACCCTAAACATCGAGACGATTCCCATCGCCGATCCGGCAACGTTCGAGCTCCTGCGGCGCGGTGACACCGTGGGCGTTTTTCAACTTGAAAGTCCCGGTATGCGCGACCTGGCCCGCCGCATCGGTCTTGATAAGATCGAGGACATCATTGCCCTCGTGGCCCTGTTCCGTCCGGGTCCGATGAATATGCTCAACGACTATGTGGCCCGTAAGACTGGCAAGGTCAAGTTGACCTATGACGATCCGCTCCTGGAGCCCATTCTGTCGGAAACCTACGGCATCATGCTCTATCAGGAACAGGTCCAGCAGGCCTCGCATGTCCTCGCGGGTTATACCCTGGGGCAGGGCGACATTCTGCGCCGCGCAATGGGTAAGAAAAAGCCGGAGGAAATGGAAAAACAGCGCCGGACATTCATGGAGGGGTGTCACAAAACCTGCGGCATGTCGGTCAAAAAGGCGGAAAAGATTTTTGAAAACATCGCCAAGTTCGCCGGCTATGGATTCAATAAATCGCACAGCGCCGGTTATGCGATTGTGGCCTATCAAACCGCATACCTGAAGGCGCATTACCCGGAAGAATTCATGGCCGCCCTGCTGTCCAGCGAAATCGGCAAAACCGATAAAATTCCCGTCTTCCTGAACGAAGCCCGCGAAATGGGTCTGGCTATCCTCCCGCCCGATGTCAATGCCAGCGACGTCCGGTTCGCGCCGCTGGATAAAGCCATCCGGTTCGGCCTGGCCGGCGTCAAAAATATCGGCGCGGGCGCCGCCGAAGCCATCGTCCGGGAGCGCGAAGCGCGCGGGACTTTCAAAGGATTAATGGATATTTGTTCGCGCCTGGATTCCCGGCTGATTAACCGAAAAGTCCTTGAAACGCTTGTGCGGTGCGGGGCTTGCGACGCATTCGGCCTCCATCGCGCCCGGCTTTTCAATGCCATCGAGATGTCCCTGCACCGCGCTGAGTCCACGAATCGTGATCGCCGGACCGGCCAGGGTAACTTATTCTCGCTCATGAAAGATCCCGCCGCCGCGGAATTCCTGCCGGATTGTCCGCCGTGGCCGGAAAAGGACCTGCTGAGCGCCGAAAAAGAACTCCTCGGATTCTATATCAGCGGCCATCCGCTGTCGCAATATGAGTCTCTGCTCCAGCGCTATCGGCTGGCCACGGTGGCCGGCCTGGCCGAGATGGAAGAGGATAGTGTCACCCGCATCGGCGGGCTGGTGGCCAAGGTGGATCAGAAGGTGACCAAGGAAAAGAAACAGCTCATGGCCGTCTTCCAGCTCGAAGACGTGGAAGGGACGCTGGAAGTCGTCGTCTACCCCGAGGCATTCAGCGAATACGGAGCTGTGCTCGTCGAGGGCGCGCCGGTGATGGTCTGCGGCGCCGTGAAGAAAAACAACGAAAGCCCGACGATGATCCTGGCCGAAGCCTATCCCCTGGATCAGGTTCCCCGCGTGTTCACGGAGCGTCTCAGCCTGCATTTGCCGGCGGCCAATGCCAGGACGACATTGCTCGAACAAATCCGGAATCTGCTGAAGGTGCACCCGGGGCCGACTCCCGTGATAATCTGCATCCAATTTCCCGCGGGGGAAGAAGTCTTTTTAAGCACGGACCGCTCGTTTCACGTGATGCCGTCGGAGTTACTGATCCGTGAATTGGAACACGTGCTCGGAGAAACCGGCGTCTACGTGGCAGTGCAGTCCCGCCCCTGCCGCAAAGCCAACGGCTCGGGGCGCCGCCGGTATGGAAACGGCGGCTCTGTGTTCTAACCTGTTGGGTCCAGGGATGAAAATGACGAAACGAGCAGCAGTAAGGAGCTAATCGTCTTCCTGCTCCTCTGGGCGATTTCGGCAGTGGTGTGGCTTGTCGCGATCAAAGCTCCACTCGTGGCCCTCTTGGCACATGTAAGTCTGGTGGCATACTGGTTCTGGAGTTTTGCGCTGATTGCTGCGGCGTTATGACGGAGGAAGAAACAACCAGACCCAACCAGCCATCGGAGGCGATTCTCAACTCGCGCGGGGCGGGTCTCGAACGCTTCAATGGCAATGTTCCTCGGCGCGCTGCCGCGCCGTTATCAGTCTGCGCTATGGCCCATCCGGCCCATTGGCTTCTCCAAAGAAACTCTTGCCATACACATCTAACAATGATATTTTGTGTATTAAGAAAAGGAAAGGAGAGTTCATCCATGGCAAGAACCAATGTAGTTTTGGATGATGATCTGGTGGCTCAGTGTCAGGCAGTCACCGGCATTCCCACAAGACGATCGCTGATTGACCATGCCTTGCAGGAGCTTCTCCGGCATGAGCGGCAGAAGACTGTTCTGGAATTGAAGGGACGGATCGTCTGGCATGGTAACTTGAGCGCATGGCGGCAGGGACGACACTTGGCGTGACCATTGTTGATACAACGGTCTGGATCGACTTCTTTCGAGGCAAGGACACCCCGGCAACCGAGATGCTCCAGCAGATGCTGAATGCCGGCGAAGACATCTGTATCTGCGGTATTATCCTGACCGAAGTCTTGCAGGGGATTCGTGAAGATGCCGAGCACAAAGAGGTCGCATCACGTTTTGAGACCTTTCTATTCCTCCCCATGCGTCACCAAACCTTTGTTAACGCGGCTCGTTTGTACCGCACGTTGCGACGCAAAGGCGTAACGATTCGCAATGCCGTTGACTGCATGATTGCGGCCGTGGCAATTGAACATGACATTCCTCTCCTGCATCATGATCGGGACTTCGGGCCGATGGCGGAACACTGCGGACTCAAAGTGATCAAGACAGGAGAGAAGCTAACCAATAAATCCGGCGTACTCGGTAAACCGCGCCGCTGATTTGCACCGTTCGGAGGCCAGACGATGTCCATCAGCGCGGGATGACCAGTTTCTGACCGGCTCTCAGATTATCCGGGTCCTTCAAGTCGTTGGCTTCAAGGATGGCGCCGACCTTGACTTTGTAGGCCGCGGCGATCGCGGAGAGCGTCTCGCCGGGTTTGACAATATACTCGTTGCCGGCGCCGCCGCGGCTCGATTGACCAGACCCTTTACTCATGATCTCCGCGATCTTGGCGCTGAGCTGGTCCACGATGGCTTGCTTGTCTTTCTCGCGGGAAGCGTTCACCGCCTGAATCTGTCGTTCCAGGTTGTCCAGGCGTTCCTGAATGGCTGCCTCATTCCGGGTGTTGGAAGAATCCGCCCGCAGTTTTTCGACCTCATTCACCATGCGCCGGTTTTCCAGTTCAACGGTTTCCACCCGGCCCTGCACACGATTCAAGTCCTCGCGGAGAATGTTGATATCCTCCTGTTCCGATGCGATCGAACTGGAGTCGTTGAACGTGACACAACCGGTAAGTCCCACCAGGAACGCCAGTCCGCTGATATACGCCAGAATGTGTTTCATGATTCACCTTGCTGAGCGGGATGGGTAAAAGACAATTCCGGTTCGGCTCCATAACTCTGAGCCGAACGAAATACCGTTTTCAGCCATTCGAACACCAGGCCCTGGGATTTTCCGCCGTCCACCGATTCGTCAAAAGGTTTCTCCGCCAGGGCCATCTTGACCGGTCCTTCCATGATTGCAATTGGCACCGGGTCTCTGGTGTGGTTGCGCACGGAAACCGGCGTGCAGTGATCCGTGCCGATGATCAGGCGATAGGGACAACCCAGGGTCTGGAGTCCTTTCAGCATTGGGCCCACGATTTGCTGGTCAAAGGCTTCAATGGCGCTGATCTTTTTCAGCAGATCGCCCATGTGACTGCACTCGTCCGGCGCTTCCACGTGGACGAAAACAAAATCGAGGCGCTTAAGAGTGTCCAGGGCCGCCTGGACTTTGCCCGCGTAGTTGGTGTCGGTGAACCCGGTGGCGCCTGGCACGGGATTGGCCTCCAGGCCGGCCAGCTTACCAATGCCGCGCACCAGGTCCACGGCGGTGATTACTCCGCCGGCAAGCCCGAATGCTTCCTGATAGGAGGGTAAGGATGCCCGGCGGCCCTGGCCCCACAGCCAGATATGGGTGGCTTCGTTCTGGCCGGCTTTCCGGCGCGCCAGGTTCACCGGATGTTTGGCCAGGATCGGCTTCGAGGCTTCCATCAATTTCAGGACTTCGGCCAGCCGTTTTCCCTGGGGCAAATGCTTGCCAACGGGTTGGCCCAGCACGTCATGCGGCGGTGTTGTGGCCAGGTCGGCCGGCCCGTTTTTCCAGATCAGCAGGTGGCGGTAACTCGTGCCGGTGAAGAAGCGAAGCCCGTCTTTTCCCAGCCGCTTGCCCAGCTCCTCGATGATCTGGCGTGCTTCCGTTGTGGTGATATGTCCCGCCGAATGATCCTGGATCAGGTCTTGGGCGACGGTGATCAGGTTGCATCGGAACGCGACGTCGTCGTCGGCCATGTCCACGCCGGCGCCGGCCGCCTCGATCGGCGCGCGGCCGGTATAGTATTGGCGGGGATCGAAACCCATGATGCTCAGATTGGCCACGTCGCTGCCCGGCGGCATGCCGTCGGGCACGGTGGTCACCAGGCGCACCGTTCCGACCGCCGCGATCCGGCGGATATTCGGGATCGAGGCGAACTGGAGCGGCGTTTTTCCGCCCAGCTTGTCCAGCGGGTAATCCCCCATGCCGTCCCCGATCAAAACTGCGATTTTCATTAAGTTCCTCGGTGGTGAAACGTCCCATTCATACAGACAAAATGCAGGCGGGTCAAATCAAGAATTTTGATTTTTAATGAAAAACCACGAATTAGCGCTATCCCGATCCGGATCAGGACCCTTGCCTGTCCTGCTGGCCGTGCCATAGTCCCCACCTCCCGGTTAGTCGGAGTGCCGGCGGAAGTATGCCAGCGGCGAGCTTGCTTGCCCCGAGTTTGTCAAATGGGTCGCAGACTGCACAGTTCGCTCGGCGAGCTGTCGTCGCTTGACTATGAGACAAAATGTGCCAAACTATTCACGGAAACGCTTCGCTCCATCTGTCCGAAAAGCGGGGTAAGATTAGTTTTGCCCAAGATCAAAGAGAACAAGCGCCGTGTCTGAGAAACCAAGTGTCTACTCGCCGACCGATCCAGTCTCCCGGATTGTCACCCTACGCGGGCAGCGTTGGCGGACAACCGGGACCTGGCGCGGAAACTGGCGGCGCTGGAGAAGCAAATCGGATTCCAGGTCAAGGAGTTGCGGGCGCTGTACCGTGTGCGGCGGCTCGTGCTCCCGCCTTCGCAAAGCCCTCGCTTCGGTGGGCGAAGGAAGGTCGTAGCAAAGGATCGCGACTTCGCAGAGTAGCAAAAGGGCGGAGGGCATGAGCGAGAAGAACGGCATGGAGGCTGAAGACTCGTTCGCCGTAGGGAAGAAGAATTATGAGTTCGACTCGAATGGCGCCCTGAAGTAGAGCCTCGCGGACTCGGCACACTTCAGGGCAGCCACGCTGTGTGTTTCGCCTTGCGAAACTCTACTGCGTGGCGGAGAGGGGGGGATTCGAACCCCCGGTACCCTTTTGGGGTACATACGATTTCCAGTCGTACACCTTCGACCACTCGGTCACCTCTCCATGCAAACAAGACGCATCAATCAAAATCCTTGCGCATATATTCCACATCAAAGGGGACAGGGCAAGCGAATTGTTGGCGGATACAGCAATTCAGTAATTATCATCATGGTTCAGACGGCATGTTTTCGTAGGGCTCGATGTCTCACGAGCGAAAAGTCTGCTCTCGCTGAAAAAGTGGAACAGAGGGATCCCGTATGGATTGTTCCTTATCTTTGGCGGTATGAAGTCCAGAACATCCTGGCGAAGGCTATCTGGGTCAAACAGCTCTCTCCGGAAGCGGCCGCTGAAGTCTGGCGTCAGGTTGTTGATGTGATGCGCGACAACGAAACCGATCCGTCACCGGAAAAAGTTATTGAGCTGGCCGGCCGTTATCGGATTACGGCCTACGACGCCACCTATGTCGCCTTGGCCATGGACATGAGCGTTTTATGCGTCACGGAGAACCGCGAGCTTCAGGAGAAATTTCCCCGCCTGGCCATCTCCATGAAAGCCTTTGTAAATCCCGGCAACGCGAAATCCCTGGTGCGGGAGTCCCGCGCCGGCTATCGCGCGCGGCGGGCGCGTCGTTGATCCGTGCCATTTTCGCAAAAAGACCAGGGTTCCCAATTATTTTCAGAATATCTGAAGTCGGCATCCCAGGTTACGCACACCCAATCCAGTTCCAATCCCTGCACATCAAATTCCGTTGCAACATCGCAAGATGCAATTCGTCTTTAATCTCGACATATCGACGCGATTCCAATCGTTGCAACACATCTCCGGCACCAACAAGACAGACGATTACCGCCCAATCAGGCGCCATGCGCTCAAAACCAGACCCTCTTCTTACATTCAAAATATACCGATAAATGATACTCCTTGCTGGCGAATTGCATTGCCTGGCGGCTGATATCGCATTTAACTTTTTAGCATCAATCACAGGATGTCGATTGTCAAGTCATGTCCGGTTAAAAATGGTAGGAGGTGTTGAAAAACAGGTAAACGCGTTGCTCGCGGGCGGTGACGATCTTGCGCACCAAGTTGCCTTGCTGGTCGAGATCATAGCCGAGATCGTTGCCGGTTCCGAACAGGTAGTTGAGGCCGATGTTGGCATCGATAATGCTCGATCGCCGGCCCACACTGCAGGTGAACCCGTATTCGTCGATCTGGCCGAGACTGGTGTCATCGCTGATATTCACGTCCGGAGCGGAGGAGAAGCTGGTGAAAAATCCCGCGCGCACGGGGAATTTCTTCTGGATGATATACTCGCCGCCCAGATTGACGTCCAGCACCGCTTTGCGCTGAATCCGTTCTTCGACGTTCGTTCCGGTTTGACTGCGTCCCTCGATCGAGGTAAAGCTCGTGGGGAGATGCCAGGACAGGTCCACGCCCCAGGCATAGACATCGGTCACTTCCTGGCCGACACCGGCCGACATCTTCATCGGCACGTCGTTTTTCACCGTTAAATTATCGGCATAAAACGAGCCGTGGTCCTGGTCTTGGACCATGTATTGGTATTGCACTTCGCCGTTTTCCAGAATGGCAAACTGAGGCGTGTTGAATGTCAGGCCGATATTCCACGTGTCCGCCGGGTGAAGCTGTACACCCAGGATGGAGACCAGGTTGACCGTATAAGCTTTGATATCCTGCGAGAGGGATAACGCCGGGTTGTTTCCCCAGTAGACGCTTTCAAATTCGCTGTAGGTACGATAGACGCCGAACACGGAGAGACCCAGCGAGACTTGCGGATTGATGTTGCCGCCGATGGAGGGCCCCAGCCAGAGCTGTTGATCGTCCTTGCTGTAGGTTGTGTAATGATTTATATCGGTAAAGGCGCTGATTTCATGCAGGGTGGTTTTATCGGGGATGAACACGGAAAACGCGGCTGCCGCGTTCGTACCCAGCTTGAAAATACTGCCCATGGTGGTCGGGATGCTGATGAAGGATGATGATTTGAAGTCCTCGCCGGGGAACCAGGCGTCATCGATGAAGTACCCGTTGAATCCATACAGGTTGGCTGAAATGGACAGGGTGTTGGCTTTGACTTTGCCCAGTCCGGCGGGGTTGTAATAGCAAGCATCCACGCCGTCGGCGATCGAAACCACGGCGCCGCCCATGCCGGCCGCCCGGTCGCCCACCATATAGCGCTGGTAGTTGGAGTCATCCGCCCATAGGGACGGGAGAACAATCATTGCGCAAAACGTTGTCCATAATACCATTATGATATACTGTTGCGATCTCATTGGAGGAATCTCCGTTTCATTGTTTTGGAATTATTGATATGATCGGCAGGCATTCTTATCAAATAAGCATTGATCTTCAATACTAAAATTAATTCAAACATGTACTGCCTCAGAAGCTGTGAAAGAATTAATTTCCAAATAGCGCATTACCACTTCTACGGTGGCGGTGATAATGAATCATCGAGAGAGAGATCGTATTAATGCTCAATATCTTCACGCGTCATATTGTATTTGATCCGCGGGATTCATTTCACGGAATATTTCCGATGAACTTACCCCGTAGCAACACACAGGGAAGTCTGCCAGCCCGGCTTACGCCGCCTTATCGAGCGCATCTTGCCCTTTTTCTCACCAAGATGATTTGGCAGAAGTTGTATGCCGGCACTTTTTCCAACAGTTCTGCGCGAACCGATTTCAACCCCCTCCGGCCCAATTCGCCAAACTCAAATCCGTCTTTTATGGTGAACATCAAAGACTCGACCGCCGAACGTTCCCGGCGCGCGTTCCGGTAAACATCGCTTTGCCAGTCGTCCGGATCGGTCAAGCGTTTGCCCTTGGCGCTGCTGATGCTGATGTCCTTTACCCCCAGCGCCGGGACTTCGCCGCGTCCCTTCGCGGAGGCATATCCATCATCCGTACTCACCAATTCGGGAACCACGCTGGTGCGGGCTGCGCCGTCAACGAACCGAGAAACCCTCGTACCATCAGAAACACGTAAACCGTATACCCCGGTATCAGGGGACGACCAACCGCAAGATTCAATTTCTCCGCCAAAAGGTTCCGTTCCTTTATATCCAGCTTCGGCAAATCCGCCGTACGGTTTGCAAAATGCTTCTTATCCTCAAGCCGGATTTTCTTCTCTTGCCGCGCGTGAACTTCCAAATCTGCTTCAATCGTTGCGATGATTTCCGGCGCCGATTTCGCCAACTCCTCTATTTCATCCAGATAATCGCAAAAGTCCGTTTCCGGAAGCGATAAAAAAGGTTGCCAACGGTTACTGTTTCAGGCAACTTTATTTTTGTCGCACAGGCTGTCATAGTCAAGACCCTCCTATTGTTTAAGCACTTTACTTGTAGCATGTTGCGACACATTTTGTCAAGAGGATTTAACCGCTTTTTTAACCCGGAATCGTGAATCCGCGGCAACGGAAAGAGCCCATTCGAAGACCTTTTCGAATGGGCTCTAGATAACGTACGATCTTTTTCGCACTTCCCCTTTCCTAAATGATCATCCGCTCCAGTTATGCCTGAAATTTTGACCGGAAAAAGTGGGGATAGTCCAGATGCCGCATGGAGGTTGGCGATCGAAACGTGGTTACGCCGGGAGGGTCATATTATCGTTTCGGTGAACGGAAAAGTGTTACCCTGTTAGGCATGATCTAAGCGGCTATTATCCGGTTGCCGCTACACGCGGTGGTGTTTACAGGCTCGCTATGGATATATTTCTCTATCATGGCCATCTCTTGTTCAAAGCATTCCGGGCAGTAGGTATGGGTGTAAATAACGTTCAGTATCAGGAATATGGGTTCCGTCAACTTCAGTATCAGGAATATGGGTTCCGTCAACCAGTTGCCGTTCATCTTGACGCGCTGGCATTTGCAGCACTTGGTCATCATCAGTTGCGTTTTCATATAGGATTCTCCTTTATGCGCATGAAGCCCTGAATTCCACATCATATATACTCATCAAATGCTTGCGATACCTAACACGGGATTTCCATTTATTTCATACCCGATCGACCCGGAGGGTGAAAATTGCACATTGCTGTGCAATTTTTAGGCACTAACATACCCCCATAGGTTATCAAGCATCCAAACGCACAAGGTTATCGCGGTTATCGGGTCGGTTCAGCAATTCTCATTATGGCCCTCCGGAATGGTATGTTTGATGTAGGAGCGGCTTTATACCGCGAAAATCGAGGGATAAACCATCTCCTACATATAAAACGACGGCAAAAATGGCCATAATGAGAATTATCTGGGCGGTTGGTGTTGGGTTTTGAGTTATTGCGAGGATTATATACAAGAGAATAATTACACAATGGAAAATCCATCTAAAAATTCGATGAATGAGACCTTGCTGCGGCACTACGTTAATGAGGACGCGGTTGTGCGCGCGTATGTCAGAAGCTGTACAATGGGGCATCGCGAAACCGATGATGTGTTGCAAGAAATCTGGAAGGTCGTGTGCGTGAAGATAGGGCAGTATGACGAGAGTCGTCCGTTCCGGGCCTGGGTAATGGGGATCGCGCGCATGCAGGTGCTGAAATGGCGGCAGACACAGGCCCGCTCGCGTGAAGTTCTTTCGCCGGAGACGATCGAGCTCTTCGCCGAAACGGCCATGGAGCATGGTGACGAACTGGATTTCCGCCGTCAGCACCTGCGGGAATGCCTGTCCCGGATTCCCGCGCTTGGCAGACAGATAATGCGGTTGAAATATTTCGACGGACTGACGATAGCCACGATCGGCCTCCAGATGAAAAAAAGCACTGCGGCTATCGAAATGGCGCTGGTCCGGTTTCGCCGGTTTCTGCGCGCCTGCATCGAAAAGCAATTGGTCGAGGAAAGATTGTCTACTTCATGAAAAACTTTAATGATACTGACCTGGCAAATTACCTGGAAGGCGCGTTGCCGGCCGACGAAATTGGCCGGTTAGACGAGACCCTAAAACACGATCCGCAACTGCGGAAAAATCTGCTCGTTTTGGCGGGGTTCGAGGCCGAGTTGCCGATTGCACTGCAGGAAATGTCTCCCGGGGAGTTACAGTCATTGTCGGAGGAGAGCCCGGCCGGCAGAAAATTGACGCCGCGCGTTGTATCCGCACCCCACCCGCGTTCTTCCCGGATCATGTTTGGCCGGGTTATCAGGTACGCGGGTTGGCCGGCTTTGGCCGCGGCGGCCGCGCTTATCATTGGAATCGGTTTGTTCCGTTTTTCGGGGCCGCTTATTCAAAGATTGACCAGCCCCATAATGAGAATAGCACTGATTGAAGGCGATTACGTGAGGTCGGGCAACAGAATCCAAACGCCGGCTCGCAGCCGGGCCATTGTTTATCTCAAGAATGCGACTGAAATTAAAATGGCAGAGAATACCACATTGGAGGCGCTGATGCCCTGGAACAATGCCAGGCAAACCGTATTTCTGGCCAAAGGTGAAATCCTCAACAACACGGCCAAGGGTAACGGCGCTTTTGTGGTCCGGACCGGCGCGGGCAGTGTGCGGGTTACGGGCACGCGTTTTTCCGTAAGAGCTGAATCCCTGGCGGGCGAGCGCA
This sequence comes from Verrucomicrobiota bacterium, assembly GCA_018898455.1. Taxonomy (GTDB): domain Bacteria; phylum Verrucomicrobiota; class Kiritimatiellia; order JAAZAB01; family JAAZAB01; genus JAHIJO01. The sequence goes on from JAHIJO010000116.1 coordinate 13,008, forward strand.
TGAAAGGATCGAAAGAGCGCACCGTCATGACGGTAAAGGTCCTTGAGGGCCAGGTGAAAGTGGAGGATGTGGCGGCAACCGCGAGTATCATGGTCAATTGCGGAGAAGAAGCCAAAGTGGTTGAGGACAGCCAGCCGGGAAAGACAATCAAGACCCTCTTTTATGATGATTTCGAGGAAGATGAGATCGGCAAAGTGCCGCAACGTTGGCAATTGGCTCCAAAACTGTGGGCCGTGCGAATGGACGGAAACATGGATAACAAGGTGCTTGCGATGGTTGCCAATAAGCAGATACGGAATATTGCCTCTTTCTGCCTGACTGGGAACTCAGGCTGGAGTAATTATTCCGTCCAATGCAGAGCCAAGATGCTGGGAGATGAAAAACACTTAATGGCCGCCGTAATTGCCTATGACCGGAAGGATAAGGGGTTCTACATATTTAGTCATGATGCCAGCACCGAGGAAATAGTATTGAAAAAATATCGAGCCGGTTCTCAAAAGTCTGGTGGCGATTATGTCGTCTTGAGCTGTAGGCCGCATCGAGCATCCAATGGACAATGGCAGATACTCAAACTCGGTCTGACAAACACACCGGAGGGCATATTGCTTCGAGGCAAGATATGGCAAGAAAATGAATCTGAACCGAAAGAATGGACGATTGAGGCGCATGACAAAGAAAATTCCTTGTCAGGCGGGGAATGCGGCGTGATGTCCAGCATGGAAACCACTTATTTCGATGACTTCTGCGTATCCACAACGGTTTCGGGAAATGATGATTTGGCAGATTCGTTCAAAGAGCGGGATTGATCCGCTGTGCCCGCCCATGCCTTTCATTCGCTGCTTTCAAAGGAATCTTGGCGCAAAATGGAAAATCCTATGAAAACGCAACTGATGACGACCAAGTGCTGTAAGTGCCGGAGTATCAGGGTGAACGGCAACTGGTTCCCGGAACCCACCTTCCTGGCATGGGACGTTATTTACACCCATACCTACTGCCCGGAATGCTTTGAACAAGAGATGGCCATGGTGGAAAAATATTTTCAGGACAAGCCTGTAAACGCCATCGTGTGTAGCGGTAACCGGATAATAGCCGCGTAATTACTTAACGTTGGAGTTAATTGCAAAACTTGTGTTTTGCAAGAATTTAGGAGTCAGGAGACAGAATAAGGAACCTCGTATGGGCCAGAGAATACGAAGAGAACAGGCGATAAACGCAGGGTCTTGGCGGAATGTCCTTTGCGGTCTTCAATGGCTGATTCTTGCGTATTTTATTCTGGATTCTGAATTCTGACTCCTGACTACCTGAGTTGTTACGCCCTATGAACGATACAAGGGAGGAGAACGACGATGAGAAAGCGGCATAATAAAATGATGGGTGCGGCAGTATTGGCGGCGGGACTGTTGATGGCGGGGCGAGCGTCGGCCGGAAGTCTGGACCCGACGAATGTGCCGGGTCCGACGATGCATACGTGTGAGGAAATCTATCAAAAAGTGGATACCTTCGCGTCACCGAAGACGCTCTCGGCCGCGACGACGGTTGTGAATGCGGGTTACTACGCGGCGACGACGCTGGCGGCGGTGGACGCGGACCTGACGGAAGCGAACATCAAGACGAACGTGACGATCTTCGGCATTGTCGGATCGGCCGATAGCCTTACCTATTCTGCCAGTGTTCCGAAAACGGGGCAGACAACCTCGTATCAGGCGGGGGATGACGGAACTTACAAGAGTGGCGTGGCATGGCCGAATCCGCGGTTTACGGTGGGGGCAGGCACATCCAATAATTGTGTGACGGACAATTTGACACGCTTGATGTGGCTGAAGAATCCCGATGCCACAACAAGAAATTGGGCAACTGCGATCATTTACTGCGAAGCGTTGGATGGGACTGGCGGCAGGGGCGGCTACTCGGACTGGCGGTTGCCGAACTGGAATGAACAAGGCAGTCTGATTGATGCCGGCAAGACCAGTCCCGCATTGCCGATGGGCCATCCATTCACAGGCGTCCAGGAAAGCTATTGGTCGAGCACTACGTCCGCGAGTAGTACGGGCTCCGCGCTTATCGTGTCCATGAACACTGGCAACTTGCTCATCGGCCCTAAGACGCTCCTGTACTATGTGTGGCCCGTCCGCGGCGGACAATGAAGAGATGATCTTGCGTGGCGCTAGACAAGTTTGATTCTTTGTTTTATGGATCCGTTAATAGGAGAACGACGATGAGAAAACAGTATGGAAAAATGGTGAGGGCGGCGGTAGTGGCGGCAGGACTGTTGATGACGGGACGAGCGTTGGCCGGGAGTCTGGACCCGACGAATGCGCCGGGTCCGACGATGCATACGCTGGAGGATATCTACCAAGGAGTGAGTGCTTTCATGCCGTCCCGGACGTTGTCGTCCGCGACAACGGTGGTGAACGCGGGTTACTACGCAGCGACGAACCTGGCGGCGGTGGATGCCGACCTGGCGGCAGGGAACATTGTTACGAACGTGACGATCTTTGGCATTGCCGGATCGGCCGATAGATGCACCTATTCTGCCGGTGTTCTGAGAACGGGGCAGACGAACACGTATCAGGCGGGGGATGACGGAACTTACACGAATGGCGTGGCATGGCCTAATCCGCGGTTTACAGTGGGGACAGGCGCATCCTCTAATTGTGTGATTGACAATTTGACGGGATTGATGTGGCTGAAGAATCCCGATGCCACAATAAGAACTTGGGCGGTTGCGATTATTTATTGCGAAGCGCTGGATGGAACTGACGGTAGGGGCGGCTACTCGGACTGGCGATTGCCGAACAAGAATGAACTGTCCAGTTTAATTGATGCCGGCAAGGCCAATCCTTCATTGCCGACGGGACATCCATTCACAGGCGTCCAGTTGTATCCCTACTTCTCGAGCACTACGTCCGCGAGTAATACGGGCTCCGCGTGGGAAATGGACACGCGCAATGGCCGCATGACCACCGGCGGTAATAAGATGTTCGAGGACTGTGTGTGGCCCGTCCGTGGCGGACCCTGAAGAGATGATCTTGCGTGGCGCTAGACAAGTTTGTTTCTTTGAGTTATTTGAGATACAGGCAAAAGGAAAGACGAAAACGATGAGAACAATGTCTGGACACAAGATGGGATTAAGATTATCTGCGTCTGCGTTGGCGTGGGCCTGTCTTGTTCTGCCTTGCGCGTGGGCGGCCGGGAATATAGACCCGACCAACAAGAACGCCTGGACCGAGAATGCGGGCTGGGCCAACGCCTCGCCGACGAACGGCGGGGTGACGGTGTATTTCGACGGGACGAACGGCTATCTGACGGGCCTTGCCTGGGGCGAAAACATCGGCTGGATCAAGTTGGGCGATAACACCGGTGGCCCCTACAACAATACCAGCGCCACGGACTGGGGCGTGAACCTGACTTCAAGTAATCTCTCCGGCTATGCCTGGGGCGAGAACGTCGGCTGGATCAAGTTCAATTCGGCCTACCATCAGGCGACGATTGAAATGGCCACCGGCCGGTTCAACGGCTACGCCTGGGGCGAGACCATCGGCTGGGTTCGATTTAAAGGCACGGCCCCCGACTACAACGTCCGCACGCTGGCAATCTTGACGGTGAATGGTCCGGCGGCAATCACGGCCCAGCCGGTCTCGCTCACGACGAACGCGGGTGGTTCGGCGAGCTTCACGGTGGGCGCTTCAGGGACTGCGCCGCTGTTCTACCAGTGGCAAAAGAATACCACCAACATCAACTTAGCGACGAACGCGATCTATATGATCGGGTCTATAGCGGCCAGCGATGCGGGTAATTACCGATGCCTGGTCAGCAACGTGATGAACGCGGTAACGAGCGCGGTGGCAACTCTGACTGTAACGGTGAACACGCCCGCGGCGATCACGGTCCAGCCGGTCTCGCTGACGACCAACGTTGGCGGCTCCGCGAGCTTCACGGTGGGCGCGTCCGGCACGGCGCCGCTATATTACCAGTGGCAGAAAAACAGCACAAACATCAACTTGGCGACCAGCGCAACTTACACGATCAATCCCGTGGCGCTTGGCAACGCGGGCAATTACCGGTGCATAGTGAGCAATATGGTGAACGCGGCGACGAGCGCGGTGGCGACGCTGACGGTGAATGGGCCGGCGACGATCACGACCCAGCCGCAATCGCTGACCAACAACCTGGGTTCTGCCGCTAACTTCACGGTGGCGGCATCGGGGACCGCGCCGCTGTTCTACCAGTGGCAGAAGAACAGCACGAACATAGGCTCAGCGACCAGCGCGACCTACACGATCGCCCCGGTGGCGGCCGGCGACGCGGGCAATTACCGGTGCATAGTCAGCAATGTGGTGAACGCGGCGACGAGCGCGGTGGCCACGCTGACGGTGACGGCGATTCCCGGAGAAATCGGCGTGTTCGATTCCATTCCCCCGAACAGCGACACGAACATGCCGTTCGGGCCGGTGATCGTGGGGTTGTCAAGGACGGAACATGTCACAATCAGCAACACGAATGCGACGCATTCACTTCTCATCAGTAACATCTCCTTTGCCATGTATCAGGAGGATTTCGATGACAGGCTGGCGCAGTGGTGGGTGGAGACCACCGATCCGCAGTGGCAGGTGGTGTCTGGAGAATATCGGGCGCAGGCGGGTTCGTCGCAAATCTCTATGCAGTCCACCTACGTGGGGGACCGGTGGCAGGATTGTCACGCGCAAGCGACGATGCATTCGACGGGTGATCCGAATAGTAGTGCCGGCATAGCCGTGAGAGCCAGCGATGATTTCATTTATGATAATAAGAGCGCTGGGAGCGCCTACTGCGTAGGGGTTGATGGGGACGGCTTCTACTGGGTTGGCAAGTACGTTGCAGGGTCGTTCTCATCACTGCAAAGCTGGACCACGTCGCCATACCTGAACACAGGAACAGCGACGAACATAGTGGCCATCAACGTCCTCGGAGCGGCTATAACGGTTTATTTTAACGGCAACCTCGCGTGGTCGGGCGCCGACACGTCGATTACGAATGCGGGACATGTGGCGCTGTTTGGGGATAGCGGATATTTCAGCGAGGCTGTTCATTACTTCGATAATGTCGCCGTCGTGGATCTGGAGGACACCGCGATCAATTTGGCTGGAACGTCTCGCGGGCCATTCACGCTGACAAATCTGCCGGCCTTCCCATATTCGCTGGCGGCGGGCAGCAATCTGACCTTCGACGTGATCTATGCTCCGGAAGCGATCGGGTCCGACGACGCGGCGGTGGTGATTGAGAGCGACGACGCGGACGAGCCGCGCGTGGAGGTGGCGCTGTCAGGCGAAGGAATACAAGATTATCTGGCGGTGACGCCGGCGAGCGGCTTCGAGGCGAGCGGACATCCGGGCGGGCCGTTCGCTCCGAGCAACATGGTCTATGGAGTGAGCAATGCGGGGCCGGTGACGATTCAGTGGGCGGCGTGGAGCACGCAGGCGTGGGTGACGGTGATGCCGGTGGGCGGAACGCTGAACAGCGGAGCGTCGGCGTCCATGACGGTGAGCGTGAACGTGGCGGCGGCGGCGCTCGGCCAGGGTGTGTATGGGGACACGGTGCTGTTCAGCAACCTGACCACCACCATTGCCGAGCAGCGTCGGGGCGTGCGACTGGAGGTGTTCACCACCCCGCGGATTACGGTGACGCCGGCGTCCTTGACCGTGACCAACGCGTTGGGCGGCAGTTCGCAACGATTACTCACGATCAGTAACGCGGCTGGAGCGGATGGAAACCTGTCGTTCCAACTGTATAGCACGCGAGAGACGGGTAGTGGGATGGTAGGGATGGTGGGGCTGGGTGTGGGGATGGCGGTGGGCGTAGGGCAGGGCGTGGGTCTGCCGCCGCCGGGTCGGGACTTTACAAAGGCGGCGCCCGGAGTTGAGTTCCGTCCGGGGCGACTGCTGGTGCGGTTTGCATCGGGGATGAAGAAGTCGGCGCGCGCTGGATTGCTGGCACAGGTGGATAGCGCTGCGGCCGTAGAACGGGAATACACGATTGTGCCCGGGTTATGCCGGGTTAAAATGGGGGCCGGGCAGACGATGGCGGACGCGCTGAGGGTATGGAACCGAACGCCGGGTGTGCTGTATGCGGAGCCGGACTATAAGGTGCAGATGGTGAAAATTCCGGATGACACCCGCTTCGGCGATTTGTGGGGAATGCAAAAAATAGATGCGCTGGGGGCGTGGAACACGCAGACGGGAAGCCGGTCAACGATTGTGGCGGTGATTGACACCGGCGTGGACTACAATCACGAGGATCTCGCCGCGAACATGTGGCGCAATCCGGGCGAAATTCCAGGCAACGGGATTGACGACGACGGGAACGGCTACGTGGACGACGTGTATGGGATCAACGTCATCACGCACAGCGGCGACCCGATGGACGACCACAATCACGGCACGCACGTCGCGGGTATAATCGGGGGCGTGGGCAACAACGGTGTGGGGGTGGCGGGGGTGTGCTGGCAGGTGCAGATCATGGCGCTGAAGTTCATGGACGCCAGCGGCTGGGGCTACCCCTCGGACGCGATCACCTGCATTGAGTATGCGATCCAGAATCATGCGAAGGTGCTGAACAACTCGTGGAGCGGCGATCCCTACATGCAGGCGCTGAAAGACGCGATCGACGCCGCGGCGGCGGCGGAGATTGTATTCTGCGCGGCGGCGGGGAACAGCCACGGGGATAATGATCTTTCGCCTGCCTATCCGTCGTGCTATACCTCGCCGAACATCATCTCGGTGATGGCGACAAGCGCCGGTGATACGAAATCATCCTTCTCGAGCTATGGACGCACGTCGGTGGATCTGGCGGCGCCGGGAGAGAACATCTTGAGCTGTAAGCGGAGCGGCGGGTACCTGCTCATGGACGGCACCTCGATGGCCACGCCGCACGTGGCGGGGGTCTGTGGACTGTTGCTCTCGCAGAACCCGGGATTGACGGTGGCGCAAATCAAGGATGCGCTGATGCGCACGGTGGATGTGCCGGCGACGCCGCTGACATGCGTATCGAGCGGACGGGTGAACGTGGCGCGGGCGCTGGCACAGGTGGGAGCGCTTTGGCTGACGCCGGCGCCGGCATCGGTGACGAACGTCCCGCCGGGTGGTTCGACGAACATCACGGTAACGTTCGATGCCGGCGCCCTGGCAGTGGGAAGCTACACCGGGGAAATTGTGGTGGCGAGCAACGACCGGACCACGCCGCAGACGAATGTGCCGTGCGTGATGGTGGTAGTTGCCACGTCGCCGGCGGCGGCGATCACGACCCAGCCTGTCTCACTGACGACGAACGTTGGCGGCTCGGCGAGTTTCACGGTGGCGGCATCGGGCACGGCGCCGCTGTTCTACCAGTGGCAGAAGAACAGCACGAATATCGGCTTGGCGACCAGCGCAACTTACACGATCAATCCGGTGGCGTCCGGTGACGCGGGCAATTACCGGTGCATAGTCAGCAACGTGGTGAACGCG
>JAHIJO010000117.1 GCA_018898455.1 Verrucomicrobiota bacterium
ACCGACGCTGTTTTACCACTGGCAGATGGGACTCCTTCCCGCGATTAAACAATAAGAGCCGTATGAGTCGAGAGGCTCAAGTACGGTTCCGTGAGGGACTGGGGGTGAGATTCCTCCGGTCTACTCGACTCGCCACACTGCATGGAGAACGCGGCCGACTGGGGGTCGTCACCATTTCGATTGCGCTTCCCCGGAGAGCCGCTAGAATACAACTCCGTTATGAAAGACATTCAGAACACGCGCGATTTCCGGCAGATCCCGATCCAGAAAGCCGGCGTCAAGAATCTTCAGTATCCCATTGCCGTCCTGGACCGGGAAAACAAGGTTCAACACACGGTGGGCAACGTCAGCATGTATGTGGACTTGCCGCATCATTTCAAGGGGACGCACATGTCCCGGTTCATCGAATTGCTCAACGAGCATCGCGGCAAAATATCCCTGCGGAACATCGGCGCCATTCTCAAGACCATGGTCAACCGGTTCGATTCCACCACGGCCCACCTGGAAATCCGCTTTCCGTACTTCATGGAAAAATCCGCGCCTGTTTCCAAGGCCCGGTCGCTGATGAACTACCAATGCGCGTTCCTGGCGACTTACAGCCGGAAATGCCGGCCGGCGCCCCTGGACCTGATTGTCGAAGTCATGGTCCCGGTGTCCACGCTATGTCCCTGTTCCAAGGCGATCAGCGACCACGGGGCTCATAACCAGCGTTCCTGGATTACGCTCCAGGTGCGCAGCCGGGAACTGGTGTGGATCGAGGAGTTAATCGAAATCGCGGAGGCGGAAGCCAGTTCCGGATTGTATTCCCTGCTCAAGCGGGAGGATGAGAAGCACGTCACAGAACGGGCTTATTCCCGGCCCCGCTTCGCCGAAGACGTGGCCCGCGCCGTTGCCCGCAAATTAAAAAAAGATCCGCGCATCACGTGGTTCCAGGTGGCCAGCGAAAACCTGGAGAGCATCCACAACCACAACGCCTACGCCCTGGTCACCAGCGACAGCTTGCGATAGGCCCACCCCATCCACCGCGCGGCGCTATTTTCTTCCAAAGGGAGTTGACGAAAATCTGGACCGCACCCATATCATGCGGTTGGCGGGCGCAGGCCCGCGCCCTATGGTATGCCTACCTGCTTATATGTCGCAGGATCAAGATTACATTAACAATTATTCCAGACCGTTGAGTTGCTGGGATTAGTCGCGTGATTCACAAACGACAATTCATTGGTAATTAACATTTGATAAGATACTATTGGGTGCAGTCTGCTTCTGAGAGGATTATTATGTATATACTTGTCGTTGTGCAGGCGCGCCGGGATTATTACGAGCAGGGGCTTTCAACGGCGACTGGGCTTACGAAGGTGCGGCTGGAACGGGCCGCCGGGGAACCCTGCCTGGTAGTGTCGTACCAGGAGTTCAGCCTGAACCTGGTGAACGCACTGAAGCCTCGCGCCGTTGTCATGAACGGGTTCGGAAAGCATTTCCAGTCGCGCAAGGTAGCATCATTTTATGGCATGGACGAGGTGCTCCATCACGCCGACCTGCCCATCCTGGGTATTTGCGGCAGTCACCAGCTCATGGGGTTTTCCTTTGCGAGCGATCTGCGAAAAATCAAACGTCTGGCTGATCAGCCCATGCGGAAACTGACCGGACGGGATGCCGACGTTCCGCGCAAGGGGCAGGGGAGTCCGGATTACGATCTCTCGGGCGATTATGTGGCCGACGGTTTCTTTCCCGTCCAGCGGATTAAGGAGGACCCGCTGTTCAGGGGCCTGCCGAAAACCATGCTGATGCGGTGCGCGCATTATTGCGAAGTCAAGGAGCTTCCCCCCGGTTTCGTTCGGCTGGCTTCAAGCGCCCACTGCCGCATCGAAGCCATGCGCCATCGGGACCGGCCGTTGTATGGCGTCCAGTTCCATCCTGAAAAATATGAAGCGCCGTTTTTTCATGGCCGCCGTTTGCTGGAGAATTTTGCGGAGATCGTGAACCGATTCTGGCGCGATCGCAGATAAAATCGTATGAGTGCCTATAGAGAAATCTGGATCAAGATCGGGTGGCGAGCGCTATTTGTAAGCCCCCTGGTTCTTTCGGGACTGTTCTTGTTCTCCCGATCAGCAGAGGGGACGACGGGTGTTTTCATGGGTTGGACAGGACTGGTCCTGTTTTTGTTAGGTCTTGTATTTCTGGCGCCTCCGATTACCGACCTGTTTAGTGCCTCGTGGGGAATGCTGTATTTTCCCGAGGAGTATGCGGCCAAACCCCCGCCTAAGTACGATACCGCCGAAGGGCAAGTCAAACAAGGGCGCTATACGGAGGCCATGACGCTCTATGAGCAAATCATCCGGGACGATCCGGACGAGGTGCGGGCCTATATCGGCATTATCGATATGGCTATTGTTCATCTGAATAATCCGGGGCTGGCTTCGTATGTCTATCAGCGTGGCCTGGCGGTCATGAAGAAGCCGGAAGCCCGCGACACGTTGACCCGCATGTACACGGGGATAAGTTCCCGCCTGGACGCCAAGCCGGACTGGCAACAGAAGCATTCGATTTCGATGGAGGGTCATCCTCTGAACCCGTTTCCCCATAATACCTCTGATCGGGATGTTCCATCGGCTCCGCGGTAATAAAGTCGGCATCGCGGTTGGCCATGGAGGACCCAACCCGGGATCGGTCTGAAGGAAAAGGATATTAATAATGGATGTCAATAAGAAACGGATTGCCGTCATTCTTGATACGGATATTGGCGGTGATATTGATGACACCTGGGCGCTGGCGCTGATGCTGCGATCGCCGGAACTGGATGTCAAACTGGTGGTGAGTGATACGGGTGACACAACCTATCGCGCCCGCATTATCGCCGGATTGCTGGAGATCGCGGGACGCACCGATATTCCCATCGGTATCGGGATCCCCCAGGGGAGCGAGCCGGGCAGGGAATCCCAGGAACCCTGGATGAGGAATTACGAGTTGCGCCGTTATCCTGGCGCCGTTCATCCTGACGGGGTGCAAGCCCTGGTCGATACCATTATGAGTTCACCGGAACCACTTACGCTTATCTGTATCGGACCGGTTCCCAATATCGCGGAAGCTCTCAGGAGGGAACCGCGGATTGCGGCCAAATGCCGATGCGTCGGCATGTTTGGTTCCCTGCGCCGCGGTCATGCTGGAGCGAAAAAGGTCATTGCCGAATTCAACGTGGTGCGGGATATCAAGGCGGCTCAGGCGTTGTTTAGCGCGTCCTGGCGGGAAATGGTCATCACGCCGCTGGATACCTGCGGGGTGATTCGCCTGCAAGGGCCGAAATATCAAGCGGTCTGCAGGGCTACCGACCCGTTAGCCCGGGCGGTAATCGAAAATTATCGAATCTGGCTGAACGGAAAACCGGAGGTACAGAGTTCGATTCTCTATGATACGGTGGCCGTGTATCTGGCGTTTGCCGAAGGGCTGTTGGTCATGGAAGACCTGGGTATCCGGGTCACGGATGACGGATACACCCGCATGGATGACACGGCGCGTCATGTTCGGGTGGCTACGGAATGGAAGGACTTGGGCGCTTTCGAGGATTTTCTTGTGCACCGGATCGCGGGATGCTTGCATGGCGGCGGGTAAAATGGGATACAATTTTATTTTCAATCCGCTTGCAAAGCCGCCGATGATGAATAGAATAAACGCCTTCCATGTTGTTGTCATCAAATTGAATGGAGATCTTGGGTATGAATTTTGTTGTCTGCATCAAGCAGGTTCCGGATACGGTGAATGTCAAGATCGATCCAAAAACCAACACCCTGATCCGCGAAGGGGTCGTGTCCATCATCAATCCTTTTGATATGTACGCGATTGAGGAGGCGGTCCGGTTGAAGGAAAAGCTGGGCGGCAAGGTCACCGCCATCAGTATGGGGCCGCCCCAGGCCGAGAACGCCCTGCGCGACGCCATTGCCGTGGGGGTGGATCAGGGGATCCTCGTTTCGGACCGGGCGTTTGCCGGCAGTGACACGTGGACTACCAGTTACACGTTATCCATGGCGTTGAAAAAGATCGGAGATTACACCATCATCCTCTGCGGCAAGCAGGCCTCCGACGGCGATACTGCCCAGGTGGGTCCCGGTATTGCCGCGCACTTGGATCTTCCCCAGATAACCTATGTGCGTAAAATTGAAACTGTGGATGCAAAACATATTGTGGCCGAACGGCTCATGGAAGACGGCTTTGAAGTTATTGAATCGCCGCTGCCCTGCGTTCTGACGGTAGTCAAGGAGATCAACGAGCCCCGGTTGCCGTCGTTGAAAGGCAAGTTGGCGGCCAAGAAAGCCCAGATCGTTCACTGGAAGGCCGCCGACCTCGCCTGCGACAGTGCCAAGCTGGGACTCGATGGTTCACCCACCAAAGTTATGAAAATATTCACGCCGACTCCCCGGCAAGGCGGAATCATATTCAAGGGGGAACCGGACCAGATGGTAGCGCGGGTTGTTGAAAAGCTGAAGGATGCCGTGATAGCGGCGGCCTCGTAAGAATGGAAGGATGTATGGAAGATACCTCGATTGTCGTGCTTAAGGAAAAGTGCGTGGGCTGTACCCTGTGCATCAAGGCGTGTCCGTTCGGCGCCATTGTTATCGTTGAGAAACTTGCGGTCATCGACCTGGGGAAATGCAACCTGTGTGGCGCCTGTGTGGATGCCTGCAAGAAGTTCAAAGCCATTATCATCAGGAAAAATGAGGCGCCCAAGGTTGATTTATCCGTCTATAAAGATGTCTGGATCTTCGCGGAGCAGAAGGGTGGCAATATTCAGTCCATCACGTATGAGTTACTGGGCGAGGGGCGCAAACTGGCCGATCAGCTGGGTATGAAGCTGTCTGCCGTCCTTCTGGGCCACCAGATCGGCGAAAAATCCGCTGAATTGATTCAACGCGGGGCCGACCGGGTGTATGTTGTCGATCGCCCCGAACTGGCTTATTTTCAGGACGAACCCTGCGCGGCGGTACTGGTCGATCTGATCCGCCGGCACAAGCCCGCCATCATGCTTTGCGGCGCCACCACCATCGGACGGAGCCTGGTGTCGCGCGTGGCCGTTCCCGTCAAGGCCGGTCTGACGGCCGACTGCACGGGTCTGGCGATTGATCCGCACACCGGCAATCTGCTTCAGACTCGCCCGGCTTTCGGCGGCAACATCATGGCCACAATCATCACGCCCAATCATCGCCCGCAGATGGCGACCGTGCGCCATAAGGTCATGAAGGAAGCCCTGGTTGATCCGAAGAGGACGGGGGAAACTCTGATTCAAGAAGTGGCCGCCGCCGTGTTGCAATCCAGGGCGCGCCGTTTAAAGTTTGTGCCCGAGACGGAAACCACGACCAATATCGCGGAGGCCAATATCATCGTTTCCGGCGGACGGGGACTGCAGGCGCCGGAGAACTTTTCGCTGGTCCGGGATCTGGCCGAGGTTCTGGGCGCCGGCGTCGGTTCGTCGCGCGCGTCCGTGGATGCCGGCTGGATTCCCTATTCCCACCAGGTTGGGCAAACCGGGAAGACCGTATGTCCAAAGATTTATATCGCTTGCGGCATCAGCGGTCAGATTCAGCATTTGGCGGGCATGTCGTCGTCCGATATCATCGTGGCGATCAACAAGGATCCGGATGCCCCCATTTTCAAGATGGCCACCTACGGTCTGGTCGGCGATCTCTTCAAGATTCTGCCCCTCCTGACGCGTGATTTTAAAAAAGCCCTGAAAAAATGATGATTTTTTCAGGGGGGAACCCGGGAAAAAATACCGCCGCGGCGGGAACCTGCCCCCCCTCTTGAGGAGTGCCGCGCCTACGAAGATGTTCCGCCAAGGCGTGCCATCATTTGAGGGTGTGTTGTCCAAATCGGAAAGAACGAGATTCTTCGGCGCCTGAAAGCGCCTCTGAATGACAATCCCTTTGTTTTTTACTTTTTTTGAAGTTGTCATGTTGCGCGAAGTGAAGCATCTCATATTTGGGCCTAGAATTGCTACACTTTGTATGGGGTTGCAGACATGGGGTGCACTATGGTAGAGTAACCCTGATTTTTAACCGGGGAGGTGTGATATGAGGAGTAAAATTTGTGGAATCCTGGTTTTGGCCGCCATCGGGTTGACTTTGGAAGGCGTCTGGGGTGCGCCGTCATCTGTGACCTTGCTGGTGGTTCCGGCGCGTCCGCGCACGGTCCAACTGGCGTTCGATATGATCCGGTTACGGTCGGTCGCGGTCGTGGCCTACCATGGCGAAGCCAATACGGCAGAGCCGGTGCTTCACGTCTGGTCCGGTTCGGATTGGAAGCATGTAAGCCTGCCGGATTTTACCGACAAGTCATTCATCCCGGCCGGCGTCCCAAAAACGATTGTCATCGGTGACGATCAGACGGTTCCCGCCACCCTCTTGCGCAGTCTGCCGTGGTGTTCTGATATCGAGCGGCTTAAGACTCTGAACGTCGCGGACTTGATTAACAGCCTGGACCGGACCCTGATGTTCCGGGAGCATGAGTGGAAATGGCTGGCCGGTCGGTACGGGTTGAGTTTGACGGATGTGAACGCCGCGCGCCGGGCTAGAAATCCGTATGACACGCCCCGATCCAAGCTTCCCCTGGATAAGCGCGAGTTCAAGCAGGAAAAAGGCGATCTTGCGCCGGCCGAACTCATTGAGGTAAAACCGGCGGATGTTTCGGCGTCTACTACAACGTCGAAAACCAAACCTGTTGAAAAGCCGCCGAAGTGAATTCTGGCGACAAATTTATAACACGGGTTCTAAGGTATGCTGATTTTCCGGTTGGAGAGGCCGGGTTCCACCGCGGGCGGATAAACGTCAGAAAGGTTCCGACCTCGTGGAGCGTCAAGATTGCGGTTCTCACGAACCGCCGCTACACTCTTCAGTCACTTACCCATTACAAATCTTAGGAGGATGATTGTATGCATACGATGAAAGCGCTGGTGAAAAGCAAGGCTGAGCCCGGGATATGGCTGCAGGATGTGCCGGTGCCGGAAATGGGCATCAACGACGTCATGATCAAGATCGAAAAAACGGCCATCTGCGGCACCGATATTCATATTTACAAATGGGACTCCTGGTCTCAGAAAAATATTCCCGTGCCGTTAGTCATCGGGCATGAGTTTGTTGGGCGCATCGAGGCCATCGGCGCCAACGTGACCGACTTCCGGGTCGGTGACTTGGTCAGTGGCGAGGGGCATCTGGTCTGCGGGCGTTGCCGGAACTGCCTGGCCGGGCGCCGCCATCTCTGCCCGAATACCCGCGGTATCGGTGTTAACCGTAATGGAGCATTTGCGCAATACCTCGTGCTGCCGCAAACGAATGTCTGGTATGCCGACACGCGGATTCCCACCGATGTGCTCGCCTGTTTCGACCCGCTCGGCAACGCCGTGCATACGGCTTTGTCCTTTCCGGTGCTGGGTGAGGACGTGCTGATTACCGGCGCGGGACCGATCGGGTGCATGGCCACCGCCATCGTCAAGCATGCCGGCGCCCGGTATGTCATCGTGACCGATATCAATCCGGACCGTCTGGCCATGGCAAAAAAAATGGGCGCCACCCTTGTTGTGAATCCCGGTACAGAGCGTGTCAAAGACGCTCAGAAAAAACTGGGGATGCAGGAAGGCTTTGACGTGGGATTGGAAATGTCGGGGAGCGCCTCCGCCTTGCGCGAGATGCTTGAGAATATGTGCCATGGCGGCAAAATAGCCATGCTGGGGATACCGGAACCCAACACCATCATTGACTGGAACCTGGTCGTATTCCATAGCCTGACGATCCAGGGTGTCTACGGCCGGGAAATGTACGAAACCTGGTATAAGATGACCATGATGATTCAGACCGGACTGGATATCGCGTCGCTCATTACGCATCGCTTTCCCTATACCGAATATCAGCAGGCGTTTGAGGTGATGAAGTCGGGCAAATCCGGCAAAGTCATCCTGAACTGGAGCGAATGATTTTTCCCGGCGCAGGGTCGATATGCTTTGCGCAGACTGTTTTCGGGTTGCCCCTGAATTGTCAGAATCCGCATTATGTTCGAACCTGGCCCTGGCCGCTGACGACGTACTTGTAGGTGGTCAGTTCTTCCAGCCCCATGGGGCCGCGCGCGTGAAGTTTGTCCGTGCTGATGCCGATCTCCGCGCCCAGGCCGAATTCGCCGCCGTCCGTGAACCGGGTTGAGGCGTTCACATACACGGCCGCCGAATCCACTTCCTGCGTGAACAGGCTGGCGGATGCCTTTGACTCGGTGACGATGGCGTCGGAATGGTGCGAGCCGTAGTGGTTGATATGCTCAATGGCTGATTTGACGGATGGCACGATGCGCACAGAGAGGATCAGCGCCAGATACTCGGTATACCAGTCGTCTTCCGTGGCCGGTTGGATGGCTGGAACCAAATCCCGGCTGGCAGGGTCGCCGCGCAGTTCCACGCCCTGCTCGGCAAGGCGTCGGGCCGCCTGGGGTAGAAATGAGGGCGCAATCCTGTTGTGAATCAGCAGGGTCTCCATTGCATTGCATATGCCGGGCCGCTGGCATTTTGCGTTTTCAACGATTGCCAGCGCCATGTCCGGGTTGGCGGTTTCGTCCACGAACACATGGCAAACCCCCTTGTAATGCTTGATGACCGGAACGCGCGCGTGTTCCATGACCGCCCGGATCAGCGCCTCGCCGCCGCGCGGCATGACCAGGTCCACCAGGCCCTCCATCTGAACCAGTTCGCGAATGGCGTCGTGATCGGGAGTCTGGATCAGCTGGACGGCATGATCCGGCAGGTCCTTGCTGGCGCCGCCTGCCTGGAGCGCCTGGGCGATAGCCGAGTTGGAAGCCATGGCTTCCTTGCCGCCGCGCAGAATGACGGCGTTGGAAGTTTTGATGCAAAGCACAGCGGCGTCTGCCGTGATGTTGGGTCGGGATTCATAAATAATGCCGATAACGCCAATGGGCACCCGAAGCTTTCGGATCACGAGCCCATTGGGTCTTGACCAGCGCCGGATTGTTCGCCCGACAGGATCTTTCAAAGCGGCGACCTCGCGAATAGTCTGGGCCATGGCATCGATGCGGGTGTCCGTCAGCTGGAGCCGATCCAGCAGGGCAGGGGACAAACCCGCTTTCTGCCCGGCCTCCATGTCCCGGGCGTTGGCATACAGGATGGCCTTCCTGCGTTGAAGTATTTCATCGGCCATGGCGTTGAGAATGGAGTTCTTTTTTTGGGTATTGAGCAGGGCCAGCGCCCGGGCGGCGGCTACCGCTTGCCGGCCCACGGTCATCAACTCGTCGTGCAGGCTCATGAGTGCCTCCCGTTTCCTTGAAATGCAGGAGCGGCCTCCAGGCCGCGATCCGAATGCTTTTTCATCAGGACCATGTTGTCCCGGTGAATCACTTCGTCGAACCCGTCGGTTCCGAGAATCCTGGCGATATCATCAGTCCGGTGTCCCCGGATCAGGCGGATATCCCGGCTGGAATAGGCAACCAGCCCCCGCGCGATCAGCCCTTGGTCGAGAGTTTTGACTTCCACGGCATCGCCGGCTTCGAAGTCGCCTTCGATGTGTTTGATGCCGATGGGAAGCAGGCTCTTGCCGTTCTGCTCCAAGGCGCGTCGGGCTCCGTCATCAATCAGCAGAACTCCTTTCGGTTTGTGAAAAAAAGCGATCCAGCGTTCGCGGGCGTTAAGAGTATCCTGGGGATTGCGCGCGGTGGGCGGGATCAACGTGCCCGTGTCTTCGCCCGCCAGGATCTGCTGGAGAATACCCGCTTTGCGGCCGTCGGCAATGACTACGGTTGCTCCGGCTTTCGTCGCCGCGCCGGCGGATTCCAGCTTGCTGAACATTCCCCCCGTGGAAAGGGGGCTTTCTTTTCCTGACGCCAGTTCCAGGACGTCCTGGGTGATGGCCTGAACCGCGGAGACGCGATGAGCGCGTCCGCCGGCGTCGGTCTTGCGGAGGCCGTCGGTCGTGGTCAGCAGGATGAGCAAATCGGCGTTGAGCAGGTGAACGACGAGCGCCGCCAGCAGATCGTTGTCGCCGAATTTGATTTCTTCCATGGCCACGACGTCATTTTCATTGACGATCGGGATCACGCCCCGTTGGAGCATGGTCAGCATGGTGTTCCGCGCGTTCAGATGGCTCACCCGGTGCTTGAGGTCATTATGCGTCAGCAGGACCTGGCCGATGAGACAGCGCTCGGCGGTAAACATCCGGTCATAGAGGGTCATCAGCCGGCTTTGCCCGATTGCGGCGGTCATCTGAAGGTCGGGAAGACGGGTGGGGCGGCGGCGAATTCCCAGGGCGTCCATACCGGTGCCAATGGCGCCGGAAGTCACTACGACCACTTCGCGTCCCTCATGCTTCAGGGCGGCGATATCGCGAATCAAGGCGCGGACGCGCTGGGTTTCCGGCCGCCCGGATGCCTGGACCAGGATGCGACTGCCGATCTTAATCACGATCCGGCGGGCCGCTTGCAGAGCGGCCCGATCATGACTTTGGTTCATTGTGTTCATAGGTCCTTAGCGAGAAATACCAACTGAATAAACCATACTTACCCGGTAAATAAAAGAAAAGTCTTTTCAGGGGCTTGGGAAAAGGTCGAACAGGCTGTCTCTTGCGCCTTGTCTTGAACGGGTGCGGGCTTCACGAACCCCACGCGGGCGCTAATCTGACCTGTGATTTGGGCTTGCTTTCACCGACCGACTAATGCATGTTTCTCTGCATTCCATCCGGTGGGGTACCGAAGTGGTCAACCGGGGCAGACTGTAAATCTGTTGGCATTGCCTTCGAAGGTTCGAATCCTTCCCCCACCACCCACCTTCGCCCAAAGCGG
This sequence comes from Verrucomicrobiota bacterium, assembly GCA_018898455.1. Lineage (GTDB taxonomy): Bacteria > Verrucomicrobiota > Kiritimatiellia > JAAZAB01 > JAAZAB01 > JAHIJO01. Next base: position 10,813 of record JAHIJO010000117.1, read on the forward strand.
CTACGGTGGGCAGGCCCGCTTTGCCCAAGCACTACGGCGGGCAGGCCCGTGTTCTTTTATCTCGTGGGGAGTCATGAAAGCCATTGTGTCAATATGTGCGATTACATGTTTAGCGATCGGGTGGGGGGCGGCCTGGGGAGCGGTGGAGACATGGTTTCCCGGAAAAGAATGGAAAGATGCGCCCAATCCCCTGGCGTCGCCGGCCGCCGTCGTTGGCGGCGAAATGTCCATCTACGTCGGCGAGTATCCGAAGAGTTTTAATTATTACCTTGACCAGAACACCTTTTCGGCCGAGCTGTTCGGCGCGATGTATGAAACCCTGCTGACGCAAAATCCTGTGACACTGGACTTTGAGCCGGGCCTGGCTGCGGCCTGGTCCATGTCCGATGACAAGAAAACATTCACTTTCCAGATCGATGCGAAGGCCCGTTGGAGCGATGGCCGGCCGGTGACCGCCCAAGACGTCCAATGGACGTTCGACGCGGTCATGAAACCGGAAAACCTGACCGGGGCCCATAAGGTGTCATTGGCCCGCTTTGAGTCTCCGACTGTAAGCGATGACCGGACCATTCGGTTTACGGCCAAGGAAGTGCATTGGCAGAACCTGGATGCCCTGGCCTCATTCCTCATCCTGCCGCGGCATGTCTTTGAAAAACTGGATTTCAACAAGATTAATTTTGAGTTTCCGGTCGTGTCCGGCTTGTACGGGCTGGGAACAATCAAAGAAGGACGGTTTGCCGTCCTTGAGCGGCGCAGTGACTGGTGGAATCGGGAGGCCAAACGGGTCAAGGGTGTCGGCAATTTCCAGGCGCTGAAATTCAAATTCTACGCCGAGCGCGATAACGCGTTCGAGGCGTTCAAAAAAGGGGACGTGGATCTGTACCCGGTCTATACCGCCCATCTCTGGGCGACGCAGACCGACGGAGAAAAATTCACCAAATACTGGATCGTGAAACAGAGGGTTTTCAACTACAACCCGGTCGGCTTCCAGGGATTCGCGATGAACCTGCGCCGGCCGCCGTTCGACGATCTCCGGGTCCGTCAGGCCATGGCCAGCCTGCTCGATCGCCGTCGGATGAACAGCACGCTCATGCACAACCAGTATTTCCTCCACCGCTCGTATTACGAGGACCTGTATTCTGCCGACCAGCCCTGTCCGAATAAGGAGGCGCTCTTTGACAAGGACAAGGCGCGGACGTTGCTGAAAGAGGCGAGTTGGAGCGTTAACGCCAAAACCGGTTTGCTGGAAAAGGACGGGAAACCGTTCCGATTCCATTTCCTGTCGCGGGAGACCTCGACCGACAAATTCCTGGTGATCTACCAGGAGGCGCTCAAGGATGCCGGCATCGAGATGCTGATCGACAAGAAGGATTTAGCCGCCTGGGCCAAGGACATGGATGAATTCAACTTCGAGATGACCTGGGCCGCCTGGAGTTCCGGCGTCCGCAAGGATCCCGAGCCCATGTGGTACTCGGCCGAAGCCGAGCGGCGTTCAGGCCAGAACCTCAGCGGGGTGAAGAATCCGGCAATCGACGACCTGGTTGTCCGTCAGCGATCCATCTTCGACATCCGGGAACGGCATGCGATTTGCCGCCAGATTGACCGTCTCCTGACCGAAGCCGTTCCCTATGTCCTCCTGTGGAACATCAATTACACCCGCCTTTTGTACTGGAACAAGTTCGGCACACCGCCGACGGTCCTGGGGAAATACGGGGATGAACGTGCCGCCTACTGGTACTGGTGGGCCGACGAGGATGCCGCGGCCGAACTGAAAGACGCCCTGCGCGACGGTCTGCCCCTGCCGCCGAAGCCGGATGCGATCCGGTTCGACGATGTGTTTGGGAAGACATTTACCGGATCCACTCTCTGAGTTTCTGAAACTCAGCATCTACCGCGAGTAGTTTCTCGGCCAAGTGCTCCCTGCGATGCAAATAGAAACCGATCCTTCTCGAACATAACGGTCACAACTCCATTCGGTTCGCCAATAAAGAGATTGACGCGCCGGCAATCGATCTGCAAATTCCTGATGGAATTGAATCGTTCGATTTTAACCACCTTGCCGGGCAAAAAACGGAATTCAACAGCAACGGGCCAGGCCGCCGCGGGAGGTCTCCTTGTATTGGCTGGGCATGTCGCGGCCGGTCAGGGCCATGGCTTTGACGGCTTTGTCCAGGCCCACTACGTGCCACTCCGGGATGCCGGCGCAGGCGATCAGGTAGGCGGTATAAGCCTTGACGGCGCCCATGGCATTGCGCTCAATGCAGGGGATCTGGACATAGCCCTTGACGGGGTCGCAGGTCATGCCCAGGTGGTGTTCGAGCGCGGTTTCAGCCGCATTTTCAAGGATCATGAAGGGCTGACTATGGGCATCGGCGATGAAGGCCGCGGCCATCGCGGAAGCCGCGCCAATCTCGCCCTGACAGCCCACCTCTGCGCCTGACAGGCTGGCGCCATGCTTGATAATGAAGCCGACAACCGCGGCGGCCAGCAGGGCGTCGCGCAGGACGGCACGCGGCAGTTTATTATTGCGGTGCAGTAAATATAACACCGCGGGTATGACGCCGGCCGAGCCGCAGGTAGGGGCCGTGACGACCGGGTGGCCGGCCGCGTTTTCTTCGGCGGCGGCCAACGCATAGGCGCACAGATCAACTAGGAAACGGTCCGGGCTGTGCGCCATTTTCTGCGCCCGCTGGAAAAGCAGGGGGCCTTTGCGGTGCAGATGGATGGGTCCGGGCAGATATCCCTCGGTAACCATGCCGCGCTCCACGGCGGCGATCATGGCGTCCAGGATGGCATCGAGCTGTTTCTGAATCTGCGCGGGGGGCACGCCGGTAATGGCTTGTTCGTTTGCGAGCATCAGTGCGTGCAGGGTGACGCGATGGCGCCGGAGCTGTTCTTGGAGCTGGAGGGTGTTGGAATAGGGAAAGCGCGGACGGCCCCGGCGTTCCGGCGTGGAGCCCTTCCATTCGATGAATCCGCCGCCCACGGAATAATACTCGCGCTCAAACAGGACTTTCGTCCTGTCCATGAGTTGGATGACGAGCGTATTGCTGTACGGGAAATGCGGCGCCCGGTCGCGGCGTCCGCCGCGCCGTTCGGTTGTAAATATTATATCGGATGGCGTGATGGTCAGCGAGCGTTCACGTACCGCGACGGTATGCTGGGTCCCGCGGTCAATGTCGAGGCTGTCCAGCGTTTGCGCGGAACAGTTGCCGGGTTCATGTCCCAGCAGACCGGCCAGCACGGCCCGGTCGGTGCCGTGCCCGCGCCCCGTGTCGCTCAAGGAGCCGTAAAGCAGGACGCGCAAGCGCCGCGCCGACGCCAGTTCGGCCGGCGGAAGATTCTGGAGCAGGCGGATAAAATTGTTGCCGGCGCGCATGGGGCCGATGGTGTGCGAACTCGAAGGTCCGGGCCCGATCTTGAATAAATCGAAAATAGAAGTGGCAATGGGTGGCATGGGTGGTATGATAATATGCCATCGGTTGTTGTCCAGTATGTTTTGCGAGGACCAGGTAATGCATGTCAGTTACAGGGGAATACTGGTTTCATGGCAGGCTGATTTTCCGGTTGAAGGATCCGTTCGCTGGAACGGTCCGTTAGCTGACGGATTGCGGTTCCTTCCGAATCGTCGCTACACCCCTCCCGATAACTGATTCAGGAGAAGGAATAGAATTGATGATCAAAAAGGCTTTCCTAATTGTCTGTTTGATTGTGGGGAACATGATCGGCGCGGGTATTCTGGCGCTGCCGATCAACACGGGATTGTCCGGCTTTATTCCTTCGCTGGTCGGCATGCTCGTGCTGGGCGGGGCCATGTTCTTTTCGGCCGTGGTGTTGAGCGGCGAGGCCATCGCCGAAAAAGTGGAATCCTTCAATTACCCCAGCCTCTACAGTAAATACATCGGCTCGGCGGGCAAATGGATAGCCATTCTGGCGAACATGCTGATCCTTTACGGCTTGCTGGTGGCCTATATCACCGGCACCGCAAAAATCATTGGCGATATTTTCCATGTGCCGGACTCGCAGCACTGGCTGATCATGCTCGGCTTTTTCGCGGTGGCAAGCATGCTGACTGTATTGCGCAGCGGCTTGATGCTGGCCTGTATGGCCGGACTGGTCGCGTTCAAGGTGGCGGCTTTCTTTTTTATGACCGGTATCGCGGAGCCGCACATTGATGTCAGCCACTACAGCTATGTTGACTGGGCCTACTTGCCCGCCACGGCGGCGATCCTGGTGACCTCGTTCCATTTCCATAATATCATTCCCAACGTGTGCCGGGAGATGAACTGGTCATTTTCCGCCGTGTGGAAGACAATTTTGCTGGGCATGGTGATCGGCTACATCATGAACGCGGTGTGGATCCAGGTCAGCATCGGCGTCCTGCCGATGGGCGCGAGCGAGAACGGGCTTTTCTGGGCGTTTCAAAAAAACCTGCCCGCCACGGTGCCCATGTCGCATGTGGTGTCGTCGCGCCTGTTTGTGCTGTGCGGGGTCGGGTTTTCAATGGTGGCACTGACGACCGCCTATATGACCAACGGTCTTGGTCTGCGCAGTTTCATGCGCGACTTGCTGGTCAATCATTTTCATGTCAATGTGAAGGGACTGGACCTGGCGCTGGCTTTTCTCCCGCCGCTGTTGGTGTCGTTGATTTATCCGGATATCTTCCTGAAGGCCATTGACCTGGTTGGCGGGGTCGGCATTGTTGTGCTGTTCGGGATTCTGCCCGCGATTATCTATCTGAAAAAGGCCGGGACGATGCGCGCCCGGGCGCTGGCCTGGCTGATACTGGTGTTGTTCGCCGCCTGCCTGGCGATCGAGGTTCTTCAGGAATTCGGCTTGCTCCGCCTCCGGCCTGAAATGGAATACTGGAACCCGCCCGCCGTTCCCTCGGCGCATCACTTGTCGGCCGGATAGGCGGATTGACGTTATATTCCCATTGCCGATTGTTCGAAAAAAAAGTGGTATGGATTATTATTGCCCGGATGCGGTTTTTATAAGATAAGGAGCCTTTATGTCTGACACCGCAGATTTGGTTGTTCCTGTGCGCCGAATTTCCTCCAGGGGAGAACACTGTTTCTTCGGCTACTACGACATCCCCGCGGCGGATGCCGCCGGCCGGCACCTGTGCCACCGGGTCCGGTTCCGGGATCGCTTCCCGACGCCTGACGATGCGGCGATCCTCGGGTGGATGCCGTTGCCGCACTGTGCCGACGACCCGCAAACCGAGATCCCATTTGAGTGCTTCGCTGAGACGCGCGCGTGGAACTTCCAGCAGGGCGCCATGCTGCAGTGGCTGTCTTCGGAGCCGGACACCTGCCTGTACAACATCTTCGAAGGTGGACAATTCGGGGCTTGCCGGCACAACGTTCGAACCGGAACTCGGCGCCGGTTTCCCCTTCCTGTGGCCAATGTTTCCCAGGACGGGACGAAGGCGCTGGGCATCAATATGGCGCGGCTTTTCGATTTCCGGCCGGGCTACGGTTATGAGGATGCGCCCGACCCATTCACTGACGTTGCAGCTCCGAATGACGACGGGATTTTCCTGATGGATCTGATCACGGGGGATGTCCGGTTGAGCGTGTCCCTGGCCGAGATCGTTGACTTTCTGGAAAAGTCGGGCGAAAAAATTGCCGGGCATAAGGTGCTCGTTAACCACGTCACCTTCAACCCCTCGGCCACGCGCTATCTGTTTCTGCTAAGGACTTTCCCGAAAGCTCCGGGCGCCGCCTGGGCCACCTTCCTCCTGACGGCCGATACGGCGGGCGGCGGACTGCGCAATCATCCGGTCTGGGGGCTTGCCTCCCACTACCATTGGCGGGACGACGACGGCATGCTCTTCTATGCGAACGCGACTGGAGCCGACGGGCTGGAACTCATGCTCATCAGTGACGGCACCGACGAAAGACGGATCATCGACCGCTCGTTTTTCCGCCAAGACGGTCACTGTTCATACTCCCGGGACCGGCGCTGGATATTGTACGACAGTTACCCCGACCAGGACACTATGCGTCCGCTACAAATCTACTCGCTGGATCGCGGTGAGGGCTTCACCCTGGGGCGGTTCCGGTCGGAATCCACCACAAGCAAGACGACGGACCTGCGTTGCGACCTGCATCCGCGATGGATGCCCGACGACCTGTCGATCACCTTCGATTCGATTCACGAGGGCTATCGCGGAGTGTACTGGGTGGATTTGCGCGCCATCGTGGGAAATTGAACCCCGGCCTGTGCTTTACCGCCGCCAGCGCGGCGAATAATTTCGATCCAACCGCCGGGTAAATTCAGACTTCCTGATCCGCGCTTTTTCAGGCGCGGATCAGCGATTCGATCAACAGCCTGTCCCATAGCGGGTTACAGTAATCCAACTCCTCCTGTCGCCGCTCATCGTCTATTTGTCTTTCCGGAAAATGATTTGGC
>JAHIJO010000013.1 GCA_018898455.1 Verrucomicrobiota bacterium
ACCGTGCCGCCGGTGACGGAGATTGTAGTAAACCGTGTAGGCCGTCGATAACGACTGCATGAATTTCGCGCAGTTCCCTTCCGGCGTCTCGAATACCAGGTGAAAGTGGTTGGTCATGCAGACGAATAGATACAGACGAATGTTGTACTGTTCAACGCGGTCGGCCAAACAATCAACAAAGCGTTCCCGGTCTTTATCATCAACAAACAGTCGGCTCTGATCCAGCCAACGATCGCCGATCATCCGGCAGGTGACATGATAGATCGCCCCAGGAAACTCGACTCGCAGATGTCTTGCCATGCCTGACACTCTGCCAGCATCCGTCCCGTTTGTAAAGTTCTATTTCGGGGGCTGACCCCAATCTCTGCCAATCTCTGCGACCAATTCGGCATTCACGTGGCGCGTCAGTACGTTAATCGCCGCGCCGCCCGCAAGCATGTTGGACACCATTTGGGGCGTCACCGCCTTCGGATAGGCCGATACCCCCTCGGCGGCCACTCCATGGTCACCGGCAAAGCAATAGATGCGCTTTATCCCGAGCATGGGGAGGTGCGTGCCGTGAATCAGGCAATAACGCATGGCCAGCTCCTCAAGTCGCCCGAGACTGCCTTGCGGCTTGGTAAGGTCGTCGAGATGAGCTTGCACCTGAACTTCGATCTCGCGGTTCAAGGGCGGGATGGCCTGAATCGTTTGCAGTGATTTCTTCATGCTTCCTCTCTGTTGCTCTACGGGTTCTGTTTTCTATTCACTACGTTCTATATGCCAAAAAAGAAAAAGGGCTCCGGCAGACCATAAGGTCCACCGGAACCCTTTGCCATCAGATCCCGTTACATTAGAGCAAGCCGGCCGGTCTTCTGACTTTCGGATCGCTGCACGGCCACGCCTTCCCGTCTCGCTACCCGCCTGCGGCGGACGCGAACCAGTGGCTCATTGCGGCCGAACTCCCCGATTACAGCGGCGGGTCCGTCGCGGATTTACACCGCGTTCCGTGATGCCGGTGCTCCTAAAAACTGGAATACTGTATACAACACTCCGGCACGTGATGTCAATAAGTTAAAATTAAGTTAAAATTACCCTAAGTTAAAATTACCCCCAGAACCAGTACCGTCGTCTCGGCCAGTTCGTTGCCGGCCCCGAGAATGTCTTCTGCATACGTGCTTCTTCCTTGCCAGGACACCGTAATGATACGGTGGCAAATGAATGTACTCTTTCTCGATCAGAAACCCCGCCTCTTCAATCCATCGGCGGCAATCCTCGGGGCGCGGGCGCATCGCCATGGGCGGACCACGTGGCGTCTCGGGATCGTAATTCCAGTGGATGGCCCCGACATATCCGCCCGGCAACAGAATCCGGTTCGCCTCGCGCAATAATCGCAAGGGGTCTTCCGCGTGGAGGATGTTAAACAGCATCACATAATCCACGGATGCAGCATCCAATCCGGTCCCCTCAGCCATGAAGTCGCGCAAGTGCAGCCGCACATTGTGGGCGTTTTCCTGTTCAGCAAGGCGCCGGCTCGCTTCGATCATTGCTGGATCAATGTCGAAGCCGTGCAGCGCACCTTGAATCCGCTTCGCCGCGGGGATCGCAAACGTCCCGTATCCGCATCCGAAATCCACGGCGTCCCGCACGTTGCCGGTCAATCCCATCGCGCCCAGGATGGCTTCGGGATCGAAAAACGTATGCCACATCCCGGCTTCGGGCATGCCGCTTTCGCGTACTTTCATTATAGTGAACCCAGTTTCTGATCGAGGGTCATTCGAGCAGATCTCGCAGTCGGTCACGCAAAAACTGCTTTGCGCGGTACAGGCGTGATTCGACCGACTTGACCGAACATTTCATGATTGCGGCAATCTCGACATATGAGAGATTCTCGTATTCTGAAAGAATGACGGCGGTTTTCTGGTCTTCGGGCAACAGGGCAACTGCCGCCGCGATCTGTTCGCCGATTTCCTTTACGGCGATTTCTCTGTCAGCCGTTCTTGCGGTAACCGCCAGGTTCTCGCCGTCTTCTTCCAGAGTTGTCAGGGACTCCGTTGGTCGTCGTTTTCTCCGGCGCAGACAATCAATCGCGGCGTTACGGGCCACTTGGAAGAGCCAGGTCGAGAACGCTCCGGTCGTCTGGTGAAACCCCGGCTTGCGGATGTTCTGATACGCGCGCACAAACACGTCTTGCGCCAAATCTTCCGCTTCGCTCGCATTGCCGATTAGGCGACACACAAAGTTTATCACGGGGCGTTTGTAGCGCGCCATCAGCGCATCAAACGCCCGGTCATCCCCCGCCTTTACCTGCTCAACAATGATCCAGTCTGTGTGTTCGTCTGACATCGGTCACAACGCAATTCCGCCGGAAACGGCGCCTTAGATTCTCCAGGCGTCCAGTTCCTGGTCTGTGGTGGAACCGGAGACAACCCACTGTTCTCTTTGATCGCCCCAGGCCCGCCGGACGGTCACTGGGTCGGCGGTTACTTTCGGCGCATACCGATGAAGCAGCCGGCCCAGCGGCACTCGGTCGCCATCCAGTATCGTTCCCCGGAGCACCATGACCGGCCCGGGGAAATCGGCCAGTTCCAGCACCGGCCAGTCCGTGCCGAGCCGCGCCAGGCGCTCATTTTCTTCCTGGTTGCGTCCCATAACCGCTTTCAATCCGGAGTGCAGACGGAAGTGGCGGCCGAATGTAGCGAGCTTGGCGTCGCGCAGATCATAATCGGGGCAAAAGCAAAACACATCCTTCAGCCGCCGGGCCACAACCGGATCGGTCAATAGGCACCCGCCGGCCGCACAGCCGAAGAGTTCCACGCCTTCCTGTTTTGCCAACGCTAACTGCTCAGACCGAGAACGTCCACGGATCGCCATGAGCTTCGCCCGGTCAACCCAGCCGTTCTGTTCCGGAATGGTCGGTGGCAACCACTGCGCGCTGAGTGGGCGCAGAATACGACCCATCAGGCCGCTTTCCCGCTCGATCAAGTCCAGCGCCGCGCGATGCTGGGACATGGGACGCTGTCCCAGTACTTCGCCGGTTACGATAAATTGCGCCTGTTCGGTTTCCATGAGAGAGGCCGCCTGCTTCAGCATGTAAATCCGGCAATCCAGACAGGGATTCAGTCCGCGGCCGTGACCGAATCGCGGCCGCTCAATAATCCGCAGATAATCCATGCCTTTACTGAGGACACGGATCGGCACCTTCAACTCGCGGGCAATGGCCGACGCCAGATGACAGGATCCCTCCCGGCGGGGACTGCACGTGCAAAAGGGGCTAACAAAATTGACCGCCACAACGTCCACACCCTGAGATAACATGAGTTTGATTGCGAGGGTACTGTCCAGCCCGCCAGAGAGTAGCGCAATGGCTTTTACCCGCTGCTTGTGTTGCGAATCATCCATCAGCCGTCTTCCAATCACCGTGAAGCATTGCCAGGCAGTATTTCGCCGGTCGCCCCCAGAAAGCAGTCTATATCCTCATCCGTATGGGCGGCGGAAATAAAGCATACCTCAAACTGCGAAGGCGGGAGATAAATCCCTCGTTCCAGCATTCCATGAAAATATCGCGCGTACCTGCGCGTATCGCAGCGTTTCGCATCCGCCAGATTTCGGACCCCTCGCTCACAGAAGAAGATCGTGAACATGCCGCCTATATTTGCACAATGGGCTTTGAGGCGCTTTGAGAACATCCGGTTCTCAAACCAGTCGCTAACTTTTTTTGCGCGGCGCGCAATAGCAGCATACGGGTTTTCAGCGATCAGCACTTTCAGCGTGCTTAGGCCGGCGGCAACCGCCACAGGATTGCCGCTGAGCGTGCCCGCCTGATACACGGCGCCCAAAGGCGCGAGTCTTTTCATGATCTCGGCCAAGCCCCCGACCGCGCCCATCGGCATTCCGCCCCCGATGATCTTTCCCAGGCACGTTAAATCCGGCTTGATGCCGCACAAGACACCATAAGTCGTGGGGCCTAAGCGGAACCCTGTGATGACTTCGTCGAAGATCAATAGCGCCCCTTTATCAGCCGTCAGTTTCCGCAAACCTTCGAGAAAACCGGGCACCGGCGGCACCAAGCCCATATTCCCGGCAACCGGTTCCACGATAATTGCCGCCACGTCATGGCTATATTTCTTCATCAGCAGGGCAACCGCATCGAGGTCATTGTATGGGGCTACCAGAACGTCGGCAACGACGCCTTCCGGAACCCCCGCGGACGATGCGATCCCGCTGGTCAGTAATCCACTGCCGGCGGACACGAGAAGACAGTCCATGTGTCCGTGATATCCCCCATCAAACTTCAATATCTTCTTGCGGCCCGTGAATCCACGGGCGAGCCGTATGGCGGTCATGATCGCCTCGGTCCCGGAGTTGACCAACCGCACCATCTCCAGATACGGAATCCTCGCGCGCAGAAGTTCGGCCAGTTCGACTTCAGCCCGGGTGCAGGCACCGAACGACAGGCCCTTGGCCGCAGCCATTCGAACGGCTTCCACCACTTTATTGTGCGCGTGGCCCAGAATGAGCGGACCCCACGATCCGCAGAAGTCGATGAGCTCGCGACCATCCGCCGAGTAGATCCTGGATCCCCGGCCGCGTTCGATGAAAACCGGCGTACCGCCAACAGCCTTGAACGCGCGAACGGGGCTGTTGACGCCGCCGGGCATCACGCGACAAGCGCGTTTAAAAAGGGCTGCCGAACTTGGCGTGTCAGCGTGCTTCATGCATCGTCTCCGAAAAACTCGTTATACCGATTGGCCCAATATGAAATGATTAAATCGGCCCCGGCGCGACGGATACCGAAAAGAGATTCGCGCACCATCGCCTTGAGATCGCCCAGGCCGCGATCGGCGGACGCCAACAGCATAGAATACTCGCCGCTGACATTGTAAGCGGCGATCGGCAAACGCGTGGCCTGACGCAGGCGGACAATCACATCCAGATAGAAAAGCGCCGGCTTGACCATCAAAAGGTCCGCGCCTTCGGCCTCGTCCATTTCAGATTCGCGCAGGGCTTGCGCAAGATCGCGATACGATACCTGATAGCCTTTGCGGTCGCCCTTTTGCGGCGCCGACTGCTCGGCCTCGCGGAAAGGGCCATACATGGCGGAAGCGAATTTAGTGGAATAGCTCATGAGCAGGGTGTTCGCAAACCCGGCCTTATCCAGCGCGTTGCGAATGGTCACGACCTGTCCATCCATCATGGCGCTCGGTGCGACAACATCGGCGCCGGCTTCGGCATGCGAAACGGCGATTTTCGCCAGACAGGCGCAGGCGGCGTCATTATGCACCTGTCCGTCGCGCCCGATGGGCCCACAGTGGCCATGCCGTGTATAGGCGCACAAACATACATCGGTAAAGACCACGAGATCGGGATAAGCCTTCTTGATCGCCCGCACCGCTTTTTGCGCAGGGGCATCGGCGCGCCAGGCATCGGCGCCGATGTTGTCCTTCCGCCGGTTTGCGATCAGACCGAACACCAAGACGCCGCCGATGCCGGCACGCGCGGGTTTCTCCAAATCGCGCAGCAAGGCATCCACGCTGTACCGAAACTGGCCGGGCATGGCGCCAATCGGTTCTTTAACGTTTCGGCCGGGACGCACGAATATCGGCCAAATGAATTTTTCCGGCCCCGGCATCGGTTCATCAAACAGCCGACGGCGCGCGGCCGTAAGCCGCAATCGTCTCAGGCGAACATTGGGATACGCATTCATGCCAGTTTCTCCAATTCCTTACGCACCATCATCGCCGCCAGGGTTTCAATGGCAGACTGCACGGTGGCTTCCGCGCTGAGGGCGTCAACTCGAACGCCGTATTTCTGCAACACAGTCAAGGTGGGCTTGCCAAGCGCCACTACCATTTTACCTGCAAGCGCATCAACCGGAGCGAGTGCCACAAACACCTCCACCGCCGAGGCGCTGGCGAAGAAAACGGCATCGAAAGCGGGGATACGCTCCGGGCGTAGCGGCTTGTTGGCATACAGCACGCAATCCGTCACGTGGTAACCGGCCGCGGTCAGCGTCTCCGCCAGGCAGGGACCGGCAAGTTGTGAACGCAGGCGCAAGATGGTAGCGCCGGCTGGAACAGCGCGCTTCACGATCTCGACCAAGCCTTCCGCGCCGAAGTTGTGTCCCGGGATCATGTCCGCCATGATCCCATAGGACTTTAGCGCCTCGGCCGTGCCCGGTCCGGCCACCAAAATCTTGGGCATACCGCGCAGATCCAAGCCGGCGTCCCGCAACAGATTCATTATCGCATGCACGGACGAGGGCGATGTCAACACCAGCCAATCGAATGCCCGCATCGCCTTCAGCGTTGGAAGGCAGGCCGGGTCGGGAATCATTTGAATGAGTGGCAGAGAGATCGGGACGCCGCCGAAGTCGCAGACCGCGTTGACCGCATTTTTCTGCAAGTCCGCGCTGCACGGCAATAGTATGCGCCGTCCCATGAGCGCGCCCCATTGCGCATGGTAGCCATATTCCGCCGGCGACCCGACGATGATCAGGCCGGGACTATCCACGTCATACCCGGCTATCTTCAACTCAATGTCCGCGAGACAACCGCGAATCACAGTCTCTTCAACGCTCCCCGCGTTGAACACCACCGCGACCGGCGTTGAGCCCGGACGACCTTCCGCCATGAGTTGCGCGGCAATTTCGTTTAGTACTCCCAAACCCATTAAAAACACCAGCGGCAGTTTCACGCGCGCTTCCGCCCGCACCGAGCTGATTCCACCGCCCTCCTGACGCGGCGTCATAACTGTGAACCCGCGCGCGATACCGCGGCGCGTGAGCAGCATACCCGTACCCGTTGTCGCGGCACTCAGGCTACTAACGCCAGGAAGGACGCGGTAGGGCAGGCCAAGGGATTCCAAGAAGTCAATTTCTTCACCCAAGCGGCCGAAAAAACCCGGATCTCCGCCTTTCAGACGAACCACCCTGCGGCTACGCCTCGCATGCACCGCAAGGAGACGGCATATCTCGACTTGGTCAACAGGATGGTGGCCACATCGTTTTCCGACAGATATCCGGAGCGCGCACGGTGGAACAAGCTCAAGGAGCGCTACATCAACCAGGGCGTCATAGAGGCAGATATCACATTCCCCCAGCGCGGCAGAACCTGCCACGGTGCACAATTCCAGGCCGCCCGGCCCAGCGCCCACAAAAACCACCGGCTTGATGAAAAAACTGCGCAGCCGTCTGAATCGCTTATCACCACTCTTGAATGTAACGGCGAGACGCCCCTGTCCATCCGGCGGCACCAATTCATTAACCGGAATCCGTCGGCTGATGCGATCTTCCAGGCCGAGTCGCTGGAGAGCTGCCGCGGCCATAATAAGCATGTCGAACTTCCCCGCATCCAGTTGCGCAAGGCGTTCCTCAATGGTGCCCCTGATATCCACTGACCTAAAGAGGGGGAACTGCTTGCGGCAGTAAGCGGCCCGCCGGTCGCTGCTTACTCCCACCCGAGCGCCGGCTTTCAGTCCTTCAATCTCCTCACCGCGGCGCAGGACAAGTGCGTCGCACGAATCGAACTGTCCGGGCAGCCAGAACCAATCCTCACCATCGGGTATATTCTCCGACAAGTCTTTGGCACTGTGCACAGCACAGTCAATTATCCCGTTCAAGACAGCCTCGTGCAGGTCCCGCGTGAAGAAATCCGGGGGGCTTACCCGGAGGTCCGTTGTCTTGTCACGATCGCCCGGTGTTGTTAAGACAACTGATTCAAATTTCAGAGCGGGAACAAGTTGCTGAAACAGCTCAATTGCTTCCTGCGTTTGAACCAGGGCAAGCCGGCTGCCCCTCGAACCCACTTTGAATGCTCGCGATGATTCGTTCATATTCTCCAAAATGCTCCGCCACAATGCGGTCACTTTCCTCCATAACATTTTTCATATCAAAAACCTCATCCTGCCAATGTGTTTCCAGGCCGTCAATATCCACAACCGTTACACCCGCTGCTTCAGCTGCGAAGCCGGGCGTCGTATTCCTTGGAACACCCAAGTCAACTACAATAAGTCGGCGCACCGTATCAATCATCCGCGCATGTTCGGTCGTTAAGACAGGCTTGCCACCTCCGGTAGCGCACACAATCGCATCTTGGTGGCGCAAGACGCAATGAAGATCGCTAAACTGGCAATTTTTAACCCGCCCCGCCCAAGCGGCCGAAAATACCGGCATATTTACATGGTAGCAGCAGGTAACCAAGGCCCCTTGGGATGCCAGCTTTTCCGCAATACCTTTCCCGATAGGACCGGCGCCCAGCACCAGGATCCGCCGGTCTTGCAGAATGCCCAGTTCAGATTGGAGGTAGGTTTGGCACAGGTCTTCAATGTTATGGCCCCGCAAAAGGGGAGCAGTAACCTGACGGATTACCTTCCCGATATGAAGAGCGCGGCTGATCCAGTCCTTGAGCACACCTGCCGCCCAGCCGGCTGTAAAACTCCTGTCCAACGCTGCTTTTACCTGTGCACAAATATGAGTTTCTCCGGGTGTCTGGGACAGCAACCCGGCAACGACCAGCGCCACATGCCGGAAGGCATCGCGACCCTCATAGACATAGTAGCGGCCTTCCAGCCGGTCAAGCCCGAGTACCCGGTTCAGAACACCCGAAGTGAGAAGGGGGGCCGATGCCAGCCCGATAAGTTCCACCCGATTACAGGTATTCAGCAACATGAACTCATGCAGTCCCTGCACCTGTCGGAACATCATCCCCATCTGCTCAAATCGGGGACCCGCCAGATGGAGGGATTCCCGTTGCGCGAGGTTTGCAACACGATGGTCGGTCCCCAGCACAATCATTTCGGTTTTTCCCAGCGTCGCCACATGCCGCGCCAAGTGTTCCTTGATCAGCCTGGAACGACGGCATGCGGCTCCACCGGTGGAAACGCTGACCGTCACATCCCCTTCCCGAAAACTTGCGGGAGAAATGAAGTCACCCTTCTCCCATCCCCGATCCGGGCAAGCGCACAAGATGCCGCGCGCCCGGCAGGCTTGGATAATCTGCTGGTTCAGAGCATGATCATCCGTAGCGGCGAAGACGAGGAAAAAGCCCCCGTCGAGATCCTCTGGATCATACATGCGTTCAAAAACCTTCAGCCCCGTCGCCGATCTCAACCCCTTTGCCCACTCACCCAGTTCGGGAGCCACGAGGGTGACCTCGGCGCCGGCCTCGATCAGTGCTTTTGCCTTGCGGCCGGCAACCGTGCCGCCGCCTACGACAAGACATGATCTGCCTTCAACCAGCAGGCCCAGCGGCAGTATCTTCTTTGCCTTTTTTTGCACACGCATACCACGCCAAAAGTAATTAAAAAAAGAACTCCTCGGGAAAAAACAACTTCACTCATAAAGCATGGTTGAAAGGTAGCGCTCACCGGAGTCGGGCAGGATTACCACAATCGTCTTGCCTTCAAATTCAAGGGCTTTGACCAGTCGCGCCGCCACCGCCACGGCGGCTCCGGATGATATTCCGGAAAGAATTCCTTCTTCGCGGGCCAAGCGCCGGGCATATTCCATGGCTTCCTCGTTGCCCACCTTCTCTACGCGATCCACAAAACTCAAATCCAGAACATCCGGAATAAACCCGGCACCGATCCCCTGGATCATGTGGGGGCCGGATTTCAGCTCCTTTCCTTCCAGCTTCTGGGAGATAACCGGGCTGTTTTCAGGTTCTACGGCAACAGTCAGGATCTTCTTACCGCATGTTTTCTTGATGAAACGTGACACGCCTGTGATCGTGCCTCCTGTTCCGACACCGGCAATTAGTACCTCCATCTTTCCCTCCGTATCATTCCATATTTCAGGTCCGGTGGTCTTTTCATGAATTGCAGGATTTGCCGGGTTTTTGAACTGCTGAGGCATGAAATAGCGCCCCGGGCTCTCGGCAATCATTTCTTCAGCTTTACTGATGGCTCCCAGCATGCCTTTTGCTCCGTCGGTCAGCACCACATTGGCGCCCAACGCCTTGAGAATCTTGCGCCGTTCAATGCTCATTGTATCCGGCATGGTGAGTGTGACCTTGTATCCTCGCGCGGCCCCAACGAACGCAAGGGAAATCCCGGTATTCCCGCTGGTCGGTTCGACAATCTCGACCCCGGGTTTGAGAACACCACGTTTTTCGGCATCCCAGATCATCGCCGCGCCAATTCTGTCCTTTACGGAGTAACCGGGGTTGCAGCCTTCCACCTTTACCAGGACCAGCGCCTTGTTTCCGGTCACTTTGTGCAACTGCACGAGCGGCGTGTTGCCGATCGACAACGAATTGTCCTTGAAGTATTTCATATTGCCTAATCCTTTATTGTTTTTTTCCTTATGTCCACCTGCCAATGTCCGTCATCCAACCGTACGGTTTCGAGCACAGCTTGACCTTCGTTCTTGAAGCTTGCGGGAACATTCTGGACCGGCTCTCCATCATCCAGCACTACACGCAGCACCTCCCCCGCCGCCATCGTTTCGAGCTTGAGCTTGGCCTTCACGAAATTCATGGGACACGCCACGCCGCTGAGATCAAGTCGCACCGTGCGCGATGCACCTGCCGCCTCATTCTGATCGGTCTTCGGTTGTGTTGCCGCGGCCGGCTTGGCTTCGGGGGGATGAAATACAAGGGCACCGTCAAGGCTGTTGAACAAAATTTCGATCCGGGCCAGCAGCGTTTTGATCTCCGCGTCGCGGCCCTCCAGCGCGGCGCTCCACCCCTCGATGTACCCGCGCGCCCGAGCGAGCAACCCGCGGTACTCGGAGGAGACCAACCCTGTCTCCATAAAATGGTTTTCAAAGGAGCGGATGATGGCATCCGGATCCTGCGTATCAACGCCGCGTGTGATCAACAGGGCACGCACCGTGGCCAGGAACGCGCTGAACAAGGGGGCTTGTTCCCTGGTCTTGTCCGCCAGATCAAGCGCTTTCTTTGCCGCGGTAATGTCGTCGCGAATCACCTCGAACACACCGGCCCCGCACTCGCCTGCTCCGCGCCCCGCCAGGGAAAAGTCCTCCTCCTGTCCCCAGTCGCGATAGAAGAGCGGATCGGTTGAGTATTCCGGCACCTGCGCATGGCGGCGCGTCAAGTCCCGGAAATGATTCAGCCCTTTCCTCTCGAAGTATTGGATAAACGTTTCCTTTCCAGCCCGATTTTCCTTAAAATCCGAAGCCAGTTCCACCAGAAACCCAGGGAGCGCGCGCGCGGGAATAGTCCCGGCCTCTTCGGCCAGTCGGACGGCGTGAGCATCGTCCCTTGCTCCCACAACCACGCGATATGACGGCACCAAGCGATCATGGCTGCGTTGGGCCACACCAAAGAAACCAATTGGCGCCATGGGATGGTGGCCACACGCGTTCGGACAGCCGCTGATATGGATGTTTAGCGCCTCCAACACGTCGTCCAGGACGCCCGTTTTGCCCAAGGCATCCGCACTCGCGCGGGCCGCAGCCCGCGAAAGGCACAGTCCCAGCCGGCAGGTTGAAGCTCCCGCGCAGGCGACAAAGCATCCCAGCGGCGATGGCGAGATAACGTCAGTCTCAAGCCGCCTCAACGCGTTGGCCAGCTCGGGCAAACTTTCCTGCCGGACAAACCGCAACAGCAGATTCTGAGAGCGCGTCGTCCGCACTTCTTTTTGGGCACTGTACTGCCGGGCGAGTTCGCCAATGGCGCCAAAGTCCCGCCACGGCATAAATCCGAGCGGCAGATGCAGTGGCACGGCGACAAATCCGGCCTGCTTTTGCCGTATAAATCGCAATTTATCCGCGGCCTGGATCGGCGGCACCTCGGGCACATTATCCAGGGCACGATGGGCGGGTGATGGAACGCCGCAGAGTGGAACACCATCATGTTGCGCTTCCGCGATCTGCTTGCGGAGTTCGTCACGGAATGCATCCGCCCCGATCTTCGCGAGCACAAACCGAAGCCGCGCATGGTGTCGGTCGGCGCGGTCTCCTAACCGGTCAAACAGCCGCCGTCCGGCTTCCGCCGCGATCACGGCGTGCGATCCCGGCATCCATGCTTCCATTCTGTCGGCGAGCCGCGAATGGGCGCCCATACCGCCGCCCGCATAGAGCGTGAATCCGGCTTCGCCATCCTTGACTGCGGCGATAAACCCCAGATCCGCCACGCGCGCCAGCGCGCAATCGCATGCACAGCCGCTGAACGCGATCTTGTATTTCCGCGGAAGATTGTAACTGCCCGCCAGGGTAATCAGATATTCGGTGACGGCGTGAGCAAACGGTGTCACGTCAAAAGCCTCGGCGGGGCAAATCCCGGCATAGGGGCAGGCCGCAACGTTCCGGACCGTATTACCCCCGCCGCCTTTACTCGTCAGGCCAACTTCCTTCAGGCGCCGCATGATCTCCGGCGTGTCCGTAATGGCAACATCGTGAAGTTGAACATCCTGACGGGTCGTCACATGGAGCGACCCGTTGCTGAAATCACGGCTGAGTTCCGAAAGGGCGCACGCCTGCGCCGCTGTCAGAACGCCGCCGGCCACGCGGACCCGCAGCATGTAGGTACCATCCCGGCGCTGCTCGTATATGCCGCGCGGCACGCGCTTGGCCTTGAACACAGCGGGGGGAAGCTGCTTGGCCAGAAAGCGTTGCACTTCGCCTGCGTACGCTTCGATATCCTCGCCAAGGTTGGACGGCAGGTGGTAGTAAAATGGTTGGGTGTTATTCATTTGTAATTACCACTTCAACAGATTGAGGGATTCCGCTGTTTATAACGAAGGCACGGCACTGCGGAATTGCGTCCGGCGCCAGTGACAGAATGACGTAGGCCACGTCCGGCGTAAACGCCAAGCGCAAATCCTCCGCGGACATGCGCGGCGGCGTGGACGGATGACTGTGCCAAATCGCCAACATCTGCAGTTCCATTCGGCGCATGTCCTTCACGGCCGCAAACTGCTCCTCCGGCTTCATGCTGAAATGTTCCGGCGAAGCGTCAATATTGGTCATCGGATAGAACTTCATCACGTTTCCATCCCTACCCGCCAGCAGGCCGCACGCCTCATTGGGCACGGCTTTTTCGGCAGCTACGGCCAATTCGGCCCAAACGGACCTTGCAATGGTCAGTTTGAAATCTTTGTGCATTTGCTCAGGACTCCTGTCGATCAGTATGACGGCCGCCGGCACGCAGGTCGCAGGCAACCGGCGCTTCTTCGTCCCGTAGCTCGATGATGGAAGGATGTTCCCCGCATAAAGGGCACTGGCGATTGCGCCGCAAGGGCACATCCCGGAATTTCATTTTCAGCGCATTATATACAAGCAGCCGATTTGTCAGGAGATCGCCAATACTCAGCAGGAACTTTATGGCTTCGGTGGCTTGAATACAGCCGACGACACCGGCTAAAACGCCGAGCACACCGGCCTGGGAACAACTGGGCACCGCGCCAGCCGGAGGTGGCGTGCTGAAAACACACCGGTAGCACGCAGTTTTCCTTGGAATGACAGTCATCGTCTGTCCATCGAAGCGCAGGATGCCCGCATGGGAGTAGGGCCTTCGTGTGAAATGGCAGGCATCCGCCACCAGGAACTTCGAGGCAAAGTTGTCTGTGCCGTCAATCACGAAATCATAGTCCTTCAGGATGGTAAGTGCATTGGCCGCGGTCAGCCGCTCAGGGTAGCCGTTAAGCGCCACATCCGGATTGATCGCGCGCATTTTCCCGGTTGCCGACTCCACTTTGGGTCGGCCCAGATCCGGGGTCGCATGGATGATCTGCCGCTGCAAATTACTCAGGTCTACGGCGTCGGCGTCAATCAGGCCGATTGTGCCTACACCCGCAGCGGCCAGGTAGAGAGCCGCGGGCGAACCGAGACCACCGGCTCCAACGATGAGCACTTTGCCGGCAAGCAGTTTCTCCTGCCCTTTTCCGCCAACCTCAGGGAGAATGATGTGGCGAGAGTAACGCTCGATCTGTTCTTCTGTCAGACTCATGTGCATCGCCCCTCTCTTCGTTCCGCGTCTTCAATCATCAATCGGAAAAAAGTCAATTTGCAATTCCGCCGCCGCCCCCCATGAAATACAGGAACTCCACCTTGTCCCCCGGCTTAAGCACCGTGGTCTCGAACGCCTTCCGATCAAGAATCTCGCCATTCAGTTCCACGGACACCATGTCCGGCATCTTGACGTTCTGGACAACCAGCAACTCAGTGATAGACGTGTTGTCCGGAAGCTCCACATCCTTGTCATTCACCTTGATTCTCATCGTCACAACTCCTTCATGATCTGGGTTTCCCTGAATTTCGTTTTCACACCTGTGCCAGAGCATTGTCCAAATCGCTGATGATATCATCGGCGTGTTCGATTCCAATCGAGAATCGCACCAGTTCGTCGGAGACGCCCACGGCCTGGCGTTGTTCCTCAGTCAGATCCCGGCAGAATGTTGACGCCGGATGGATCACCAGCGTCTTGGCATCTCCCAGGTTGGCAAGGTTCTGGGCCCGTTTCAGGCCGTTGATGAACTTGAAGCATTGAGCCTTGCTTTCCAGTTTCAGCGTCAACAGTGCTCCATACCTGCCGGCGAACTGCCGTTGTGCCACCGCATGGTTCGGGTGACTGGACAGTCCCGGATAACGAACCTCACGCACCCGCCGATCTTCTGCCAGAAAACCAGCCACCCGCATGGCGTTGGCGCAATGCCGTTCCATGCGAACGCCCAGCGACTCGATCCCGATGGACATCAGGAACGCGTTGAACGGCGAGAGGCAGCCCCCGAGGTCCCGGCAGATCTGATTCCGCAGGTAAGCCAGGAACGCCATATTCCCGGCCCGCTTATAGAAGATACTCAACTGGCTGTACCGGGGGCTTGACCAGTCAAATGTGCCGCAGTCAACTATGATTCCTCCAATCGCATTGCCGTGGCCGTTTATGAACTTTGACGTGGAATGAATCACGATATCCGCGCCCAACGTCTTCGGCTGGAGAAGCAGCGGGGTTGTCACGGTATTATCCACCACAAAAACCACATTCTTTTCTTTCGCCACATTCGCCAGTGCTGCGATATCCGGAACATCCAACTTCGGGTTGCCCACAGTCTCAACAAAGATCAGTTTGGTCCGCTCTCCGATCGCATCCCGGTACGCATCAATATCGGTGGACTCCACAAACACAGTTTGGATTCCACACCGTTTCAGAAGGTTGGCGAACAGGGAATAGGTGCCGCCAAAGATGCTGTTGCCGGAGATTATCTCATCGCCCTGGCCGGCGAGCCCGAGAACAACAGCGCTGATGGCCGCCATGCCGGAGGCGCAGGCCACGGCGCCAAGTCCATCCTCAAGAACGGCGAGCCGCCGCTCAAGCCCCACGAGTGTCGGATTACCGATTCGCGAATAGACATAACCGGCATCTCGGCCCGCAAACACCGCTTCCAATTCTTCGGCCGTCTTGTAGGCAAAGGAGGTGCTTTGAAAGATTGGGATCGCCGTGGCCCCGGTGATCTGTTCCGGTTCGTAGGCGCCATGCATCAGTTGTGTTTCCAGATGCAGTTGACGAATAGTTGCGTTCATGTTTTACAACTCCTTTCTGGGCTATATTTCGTAATCTGGTCTTGAGAGGCAATTTTGCTCTTCCAGGAATTTACCGATCGCCTCATAGTCTTGAACCGTGAGATCCTCTTTGACAGGAAAGCGTGCCAGTGGATGTTTAAGCTTGCCCCAGGAAATACGCTCCCAGATGCGTTCGTGATAATAGTAAAGGACCAGCCGCAGACTATGGAAAATCACCGTAATGACTGTCGTCTGCGCCCAACTGCGTGTAATTGCGTATGAAATGCCGCCCAGGATGACAATTCCAATGACGCGCCAGGTGACGGATTTAGCCCAGCTTCTCGAATGCGATTCCATTTTTCTCCCCCTCCATCTCACTCACAAATAGTATTCTAGAATTACTTTCTTTTCCTTCAACAGCGCCGCGACTTTCTCCAGGGAATGCACCTCTTCGGCCTGAACGTCAAGGGTCAAGGCAACCTGATAATGACTGAAATGATTCTCTCCGACGTTGATTACCAGGATTTCGTTCGGCTTGTTCAGGAGTTCCAGGGTTTTTAGATCATAGTCATCCACATTCGACAGGGAGGTGATGAAGATCTGGCCGGAATCCGTAAGAATGCGCGCCAGTTCTCCCAATCTCCTGATATGCTCGTCCCGTACTTCCGACTCGTGCTTTATGTCAACATCAAGCCCGCTTATGACATTCGCCATGCGAAGGTAGTAGGTCTTAAAGTTATGGCTGAACAGATGCTTTTCCAGCGCGGCGGCCAGAACCTCTGTCTTTTCCTGATGATCGCCGGTAAAAACCACAAACTTTGCACTGTGTCCGTAGGCCGCTGTCCTCTGCGCCGAAGATATCCCGCTGCTTTCCCATGCAAATTCCCGGTCGCTCACGTGCCGCCGCAGAGCAGAATCTTCGCTCCGTATATCTTCAAGAACGATTCCCGCCCCTGCAATTTCATAGTTGTCAACGATCACAAAGCGGCCGGTAAATCTGATCTTGCCGGAAAGATCGAATGCGACCGGGCGCGGCGCCTCAAGAATGCACTCGGCGACGTCGTGCCGGTCAACCTGTTGTTTATTTGCCACCGATGTCAGGTCCGAAGCGTCAATGACATTCAATATCTCGACGAGTTGCAGGGGCGCGCGCAACGCTCCGAGTTTGAGTTTGTATTTCTTGTCCTTGATCATCGGCGCATGACCCATCCAGAACAGGTTGGCGCGAAATCGCGGACTTACGTGCGGCTGATCCTCGGCGGCCTTGACCATCAACTCGCCGGGTTTGACATATACCTGAGTCTGCAAAGTAAAACCTACCGCCTCGCCTGGGGCGACGATTGTTCGCCCCGGCGTGTTGAATCCCTCAATGGTGTTTATGCGCGAACGTTTGCCGGACGGCAGAAAGACAATCTTGTCACCCATTTCTGCTTTTCCGGTCTCAACCGTTCCCGCAAAAATACGCCGCGTGTCTCCGTCCTCGGTGAACTTGTAGATATCCTGAACCGGGAACCGGAACGGAAGGCTGGCGCGCACATCTCCTTTTTCGAATGCGTCAAACTGCTCCAGCACCGTCATGCCGCGATACCAAGGCGTTCGATCCGACGTTGACGCGACGTTTACCCCCTTGAACGCGCTGATGGGAATAAAGTTCGCCGGATGCACATTCAATCTCCCAAGGAAGTCCGTGTACTCTTTCCTAATTTCGTTGAAAATCTCTTCTTTATACCCGACCAGGTCCATCTTGTTGACCAGAACCGAGACCTGCCCGATGCCGAGCATGGATATCATGTAGCCGTGACGTCGGGAATTCTCTTTTATGCCTTCCTCCGCATCAATGACAATGAACGCTGCGTCGGCCCGCGCCGCGCCGGTAATCATATTCTTCAGAAACTCTATGTGGCCGGGGGCATCAATAATGATGTAGCGCCGTTTCTCCGTCTTGAAAAAACAGCGCGCCGTGTCAATGGTGATTCCCTGTGATTGCTCATCCTTGAGAGCATCCAGCAGAAAAGCATATTCGAACGGCTTCGCGTTTCGCACGCACATGGTCCTGACCTGTTCAAGTTTTCCCTGCGGCAGAGAGTTTGTGTCGGCGAGCAGCCTCCCGATCAGGGTGCTTTTGCCGTGGTCCACGTGACCCACCACCACCACACTAATTTGTTCCATTTCCGCGCTCACATGTATCCTCCCCGCCGCAATGTTTCGAGCCCGCCACTGTCTTCCTTATCCTGCTCGCGGCCGGACCGCTCGGCGATATTAGCAAGCTTCCCTGTCTTCAATTCTTCAATGACCTCTTGCACATTGCCGGCCGTGGATTCCACCGGCGCGGTGCATGGCCAGCACCCGAGAGAACGATATCTCTTTCCGTCCCCGCGGTTGAAATAGAGCGGGACTACCGGAATATTTTCTTTTCCTATATATTCCCATATATCCAGTTCCGTCCAGTCCAGGAGAGGATGGACGCGCACATGTGTGCCGGGAGCGAAATCCGTCTTGTACTGGCCCCAAAGTTCAGGGGGCTGATCGCCAATATCCCACTCGCTGTCTCTATCCCGCGGTGAAAAGTAGCGTTCCTTGGAGCGGCTGCCCTCTTCGTCTGCCCTGGCGCCGACAATGACCCCGGTGTATGGCTCCTTGTTGGTGTCTTCGACATATTTGCCGAGTTTATGATCAAACCTGAATCGCGTCCAATCTCCCGAAAGAGTATGCTTCAGGGCTTCGCTCTTGAGGACCTTGCAGCACTCCAGTCGGCTGAGCTTGCCGTCAGGAAACGTCCTTTTCTCGGCAATCGCCTGCGTGTTCTGGCCCACGATCATGTTGAGACGCCATTCGCGGGCAAGTTTATCCCGGTACGCGATCATTTCCGGAATCTTGAAAGCGGTGTCAATGTGTACCAGCGGAAACGGAACATGGCCGAAAAATGCCTTGCGCGTCAGCCACAGCATGGCCGTGCTGTCCTTGCCGATGGACCACAGCATAACCAGGCTCTTGAATTCCCGATAGGCTTCCCTCAGGATATGAACGCTGGTTGCCTCAAGTTTTTCCAAATGCGTCATCTTTAATTCTGCAATGTCCTGCAGTCCTGTTTATTGTCGTTGATGTGCAATCCGCATTCCTTGTGTTCCGGGCTTTCCCACCACCAGCGACCCGCGCGCGCATCTTCTCCCGTCCGGACGGCTCGCGTGCATGGCTCACAACCGATGGACGGATAACCGATGTCGTGCAAACGATTGTACGGAAGGTTGTGATGACGCACGTAGTTCCACAACTGTTCGAACTCCCATGTAGCAATCGGGCTGATCTTGATGATCCCCCCATGGGCTTCGTCGCGCACGATAGGCTTGAGTTCGCTGCGCGTGACGCCTTGTCCTCGCCGCAGACCCGTGACCCACGCCTTCAGGCCGGAAAGAGCCCGAGACAAAGGTTCCACTTTCCGTATCCGGCAACACGCGTGCCGTGCTTCCAAGCTTTCATGGAACGAAAAAAGACCTTCTTCGCGTTCCATCTTTTCAACGGCTTGACGTTCCGGAAAGTACCATTCGATATTCACGTTCAGCCTTCTCCTAACGGCGTCTGCGCATTGATACGTCTCCTCGTTGAGTCGCCCGGTATCGATGGCGAATACTCTGACGTCCGGCCTGACCTGCACGGCCATGTGCACCAGAACGACATCTTCCAAGCTGAAGCTGCAGGCCAGCGCGACGGCAGGATGAAACGAATCCAACCCCCATTTCACCAAGTCTTGCGCCTCATCGGTGGCCGGAAACTTAATAGAGCGATCTAATTCCATTGTTTTATCTATCCTACGTCTCTCTCGGCTACGCGTTTCATCAGATACTGTACGCCGGCATCGAATTCTCTGCCATCGCCCGCTCCTTAGCGACCATGGCACTCAGGGTGATAGACTGCATCACCTCGACCAATTTTTCATTCACTTCCTTCCAGACCTCCCGCGAAGCGCACGCATTGCTGCGAGGACATACGGTTGGGGTAGTCACGCATGCCACTAACATGCAGTCTCCTTCCAGCACCGTGAGAATGTCCCGGAGCGTGATCGTTAATGGCGGCTTCGCCAGCGCATAGCCGCCGTGGGGGCCCGCCGTAGCGCGGATCAATCCCGCCGCCTTCAAGCGATTGGCAATCTGCCAAAGGTATTTCTCGGAAATTGCCTGACGCTTGGCCACTTGTTGCAAGGAGACTTTATTCTGAGCATTACCGTTCGTGGCCAAATCAATCATGAATCGCAATCCATACCGGCCTTTAGTTGACATCTTCATCAATAAACCCTATTATTCCTATTGATTTAGTAGTTAATATACCAGACCATATTTTTTTGTCAACAACTTTTTAAAAGAAATTTTCAATGGACACCACGCCGCGATTTTCACCAAGGCGCAAGGGAAACTTATCCGGCCGCCAAACAATGGGCGCAAAATCAGGCATACCAAGGCCCATTTACAGGCGGAAACTGGGTGACGCTATTCGGCATCGTCGTAAAGCCCATTAACTGTCCCAAGAAAAACTGGCGGAACATGCCGATGTCCACCGGAATTATATTGGACTGATCGAACGGGGCGAACAGAACATCACCATTGAAAGTCTGGTTAAATTGGCAAAGGCGCTAAAATGCAAGGTGATGGATTTGGTGCGCGCGGCCAACGAAAAAGGGACCACTCCGGCCATCGAAAAGGGACCACCTGAGGCATACTGTCTCTAAAGGGAATAACCCCTTAGGAGGCAAGGAGCATGCTCAAGATGGAACCAGTTCACGTTATCAGGCACAAGTA
>JAHIJO010000118.1 GCA_018898455.1 Verrucomicrobiota bacterium
GCCAAATCATTTTCCGGAAAGACAAATAGACGATGAGCGGCGACAGGAGGAGTTGGATTACTGTAACCCGCTATGGGACAGGCTGTTGATCGAATCGCTGATCCGCGCCTGAAAAAGCGCGGATCAGGAAGTCTGAATTTAAAAAATAAATTTCGAGTCAATTGCAAAAGTCGAATAACCCGGCGACCCCGCTAAGCATGGGGTAAAACAGAGCTTGCCACGCTCGTGGCGTGGCGCCGGGGCTACAATGCATTAACGTTGAGCTTCAATGACTTGTGCTGTAGCCTGTCACGTGGTCCGCGGGATCGGGGCGTTTTGTCGATTTTTGAAATTAACTCTTTTAGATGACTTTTGACCCTCAGAAAATTCAGCCAAATCCCGTCCGGTAAGGCATACTCATACCACCCGGCAAGCGGACGATTCAGCGGCTGACCGTTGTGTCCGTATCTGCGTTGACCTGCGATCGAATATTTGATCTTATCGGCTATTGCCGGTTTTCCGAATCCCGGCGTGTTTTGAGCCACCGAATCCAGGCGTTCAATCCCTTGCCTTGGGTCGAGGACACGGGAAATACCGGCAGTCTTGAATTTACCTGGCGGATGGCGTTCAAGCAAACCGTGAGTCGGAACGGCACATGCGATAAGAGATCAATCTTGGTCAGAACCACGGCCTGTGCCTCGCGGAACAGCTTGGGATATTTCAGCGGCTTGTCCTCACCCTCGGTCACGCTCAGGACGGCCACCTTGGCGTGTTCCCCGATATCGAACTCGGCGGGGCATACCAGGTTGCCGACATTTTCGACAATCACCATATCCAAGTCATCCAGGGGCAGGTCCCGGATTGCATAATGCACCATCTTGGCCTGCAGGTGGCAGGCGCCGCCGGTCAGGAGCTGGCTGACTCGGCAATCCAGTTTGGCCAGGCGTTTCGCGTCGCGGGTGGTGGCGATGTCACCTTCCAAGATCGCAAAACGCAATTGCCGGGAGAGGGGACGCACCGTGCGCTCCAGCAGGAGCGTTTTACCGGCCCCAGGCGAGCCGATCAGGTTCAGCATCAGAATGTTTTTCTGCTTCAGCAGGCGCCGTGTTTTGCCGGCCCATTGATCGTTGGCGCCCATCAGATTGCGATACACTTTAATGGTGAGACGGCTCATCGGTTTCCACCTCCAGGTTTTCCAGATATAATTCGTTGCCTGCGGTCAGCTCCATATCGCCGGCGCCACAGGCGCCGCAGGCATACATGGGGATTTGGATTGCGCCGGTCCACCCGCAACACCGGCACCGGGCGGCCACCGGCTGGGTCTGGATGGCCAGCGTGGCGCCTTCCGCCGGCGTGTCGCGGCTCAGTACATCGAAGGCGAACCGCAGATTTTCAGGGACGATGGCGTGTTGCAGTCCCACGACCACCCGCACGGTCTTCAATCGCGCCGTTGGATGCTTTTTCATCTCGGCCAGCGCGGTTTGAATAATGGTTTGAGCAATGGACATTTCATGCATGGGGCTTGGGGGCCTCCTGTCCGTCGCGGGGTTCCGAATGACTGGACATGAGACAGCCTATCCGGGCCAATTGCCGGTCATGAACCCGGTCCAGGAGCAGTTGGGCGGCGATGGCTCCACACAGCGCGAAGAACATGTCCCACTGGGTATCCCAGACATCTCCCTGAAGGGCCAGAAAAGAATCCGCGGCGTTACCCAGTGCCATGGCCACCCGCCATTCGATCAGTTCGTAGAAGGCGCTCAAAGCCAGACAGAAACAGACAACGATGAAAAACAGCCAGCCGCCCGGCTTCAGCGGTGATGTTCGCAGCAGGATTTCCCGGGCAACGAGGGCAGGGATAAAACCCTGTGCCAGATGGCCCAGTCGGTCATAATGGTTCCGGCACAAGCCGCAAGTATCGCGAATCCAATCGAAGAGCGGCATGCGTTCGTAGGTATAATGCCCTCCGATTACCAGGATAACCATATGAATGGCGATCAAAATTGAAACCAGCGGCGTGAAACGGAACCGGGGATACATCGCGATAAGCACGGCCAGGCCGATCAGCACCGGCAGGACTTCCATGAACCAAGTCAGCCGGTCGAACGGCCGGACCGCCGACCAGGCGAGCACGGTGAG
Organism: Verrucomicrobiota bacterium; assembly: GCA_018898455.1. Taxonomy (GTDB): domain Bacteria; phylum Verrucomicrobiota; class Kiritimatiellia; order JAAZAB01; family JAAZAB01; genus JAHIJO01. The sequence continues at coordinate 2,116 of JAHIJO010000118.1, forward strand.
AACGCCGAACAGCAAACCCGGCGGCAGGAGCGTTGGCAAATCCATTTTATTCATGGGTGTTTTCATGCCAGTTAAATACTATACCATGGGTGACTGAAATCACAAAGCCGGATTCATCATGGAAGAGGTGCGTTCTTCTTGCGGGATGCAGGTGTGGCTGAGCGGCAATGGACATCAGCATGGTTGGGATGGTGGGCTCGGTGTGCGGACATGCCGGCTGAAGAAATACATCAGCGTGGCGATCCCGGCGGCCCCTATAAACACCGATGGATGCCCATACTTCATCCACATCAGCCCGCCCACGGTGGGGATCGACATGGAGACCAGGTGGTTGATCGAAATGCCGAGCGACAGTGTGGGGCTGATGTCCTCCGGCTTGACCGCAATCTTGGCCAGGTAGGTGTCCCGCGCCATGTTGACTCCGAACAGGAGCTGGTCGCCCACGAAGCAGGCGTATAACAGTCCCAGGGCGAATAAGCGGTGGTCGATCAGGTGCGCGGCGCCATATCCCGCGCATACCAGAAAGACGCACACGGCGTCCGCCATCAGTACCTTGCGCTCGCCGAATCGGTCGATGGCCCGGCCCAGCGCCGGCTGGAACACGACTCCCAGCACGGCGGCGGCGATCCAGAGTTGGGCGAAGATGTAGGCGGGCTGGTTGAATATTTTGACGAGTACCCAGGGGCCGAATGTGATAAAAATCTGCTTGCGGGCGCCGAACAGGAGGGCCAGCGTGTAATACAGCCAGTAGTGCCGGTTCCAGACGAACTTGGGCCGCTGGAGATGCGCGCCGGGCATCCGCATGCCCAGCAGGACAATCCCCGCGACCAGCGCCGCCGCGCCTCCCAGCGAAAAAATGATGCGGTAGTCGGCGTGCAGGTATTTCATGCCGATCCAGACCAGCCCGCACCCTCCGATGCTGGCGGCAATGGTCGTCCCTTGAATCTGCCCGAGGCGCCGGCCCACTTGGCCCTCATGCGCCAGTGCCATGCTGATTGACGAACGGATTGGCATGAGCAGGTGCGCTCCGATGCCCCACAACAGCATGAAGATCAGCATGGACGACCAGTGCCCGCCCCAGAAGGCCAGTCCCAGCATGCCCAATCCCACGGCGAAGGCGCATCCGGCCGCAATCACCGATTCCGGAAGGAAAAAAAGCAGGCCGGCGAACAAGGCACACAAGAAACCGGGAAGTTCCCGCGGGAATTCGAGAAACCCCCGGGTGTCCGCGGTCATGTGGAACGTATCGCTGAGAAAATTATTAAAAGTGGTCATTAGCATCCCATAGCAAAAAGCCCGGAAATAGTGTATAGGCCTGCCAACCGACTAAAGGAGGCAGACATTAAGACACACATTCCGGGCAGGTTTAATTACAGCATCTTGGCGCAGATTTGCAAACTTATTCCGCCGCA
>JAHIJO010000119.1 GCA_018898455.1 Verrucomicrobiota bacterium
AAGTGCCAAATCATTTTCCGGAAAGACAAATAGACGATGAGCGGCGACAGGAGGAGTTGGATTACTGTAACCCGCTATGGGACAGGCTGTTGATCGAATCGCTGATCCGCGCCTGAAAAAGCGCGGATCAGGAAGTCTGAGATTACAACCATTGCCCATCCGCATGAGCCGCCGATTGTCAGCATGACGTTTGATGTTAATGACCGGCTTTTTGTCACCACCTCCGTCTGTATCCACGAAATGGACAAGGATACCGGCGAATTGGGCCCGGCCATCTTCTGCACTGCCTCGAATACTTTCCTTGGTATGTCCGCATTGATCCACGAGGGGCTGGCCGCGGACCGCAACGGCTGCTTCTATATCTCGGACGGATCGCGGCTCGCAAAGGTGTGGCCGACGGGAGAGTCGGAACTTTTAGCGCGCGACTTCTACACCGTCCAGGGCATCACGGTAGATTCTACGGGCGCTGTTTACACGGTTTCACGCGCTGACGGCGGACTGTACAAGATCGCGGATGAGACTATCTCGCAGGTCGTCATTCCCGGCAAACTGAGCACACCTCAGCGCCTGGCGTTCAACTCCGTCGGCGAACTTCATGTGTATGAGATGGAATCCATGCGTGTGACCGCCTATTCAACCAATGCTGCACAGGTAAGCATACTCAACATATGGGGCGCGGGCCAATATGCCGATATCGCCTTCGACTTAACCGACAACATGTATCTGACCGTTGCTTCAATACCATATGCACCCATGTTGCCCATACGGCTGATGCGCGTGGATACGGCGGGGAATCAGACAATGATTGTTTCCAATATCTACACGCCTTCGGCCATAGCCGTGCTGGGCACGAACATCTACGCGACCGACTGTAATTCCAACCGCATCTACCGTGTCACCGGCACGGAAACGATGGAAATCTATACCGGGAGCGTGACCAGTCCCGGATCACTGGATTTCGACCTGGCCACAAGTAACATGTTCGTTACCAGCGGCGAAAAATCAGTCGCCATTACCCGCATCACGCCCGATAAAACAACAAGCGTTCTGTGTGAACAGGCCGACTCCTTCATGGATCTGGCGGTTTCAAGAACCAGTCGCATCTTTGCTTCGGCAAAACAAGGCGGCACCAACGGGCTGGTGCACGAGATCGGGGTTACCGGCCAGGTAGTCAACATCGTCTCCGGACTCGACGATCCCACTGGGCTGGCGGTTGACACGGATGGCAACCTGTTCATCTGCGACCTGGAAAAGGGTTGCGTCATCAAGCTGGAGGAGAAATAGTCAACGCGCTGCCGCAGAAGGCGTGAAGTGACAAGCGGATATCGGATTGGCCGGCCCACTTCGGCGGGGATGGGTATGATCCCGCCGGGTTTTGCCCGGAACAAGGCGGCTTGCAATCAACCGAATATTCCGGTAACAGGTTGTGATAGTAAAGGCCTGGCCGTGTTGTCCAATCACAAGAACACCCATTTCTCTTGAATAGTAATGGGCAATCTGATTATTCTGCCCTTTCGTGACAACCGATCATCCATACCCCCCATTACCGAGTATTTCCGCAAATTACCGCTTCCGGTTGGGCGTCCCCTCCTACGTGTACCCCGCCGACATCCTCCCGAATGTCGAGGCACTGGCGCCATTTGTGGATAATATTGAAATTTCGCTATTCCAGTCGGAACAGCTCAGCGCGCTCCCGGCGCCGGTAACCGTTGAACGCCTGCGTCAGCTGGCCCTGGATCATGAACTGATCTATACCATTCATTTTCCCATGGACCGGAAACTGGGAAGCCCCCAGAGTGACGAGCGCGAGTCGCATCAGCAGCAGATTCTTAAAATCATGGCCTTGACCCGACCTCTCGATCCCCTTGCCTATGTCCTGCACCTGGAAGGGATCGAACCCGATGCTCATCCCGCCACCGTTAAAATATGGCAGGATACTGTCTCCGAAATGTTACCGGCGATTGTCGCCCAGGCGAAACATCCCGCACAAATTTGCATCGAAAATCTTTTATATCCCTTCGCCTGGTGCGATGTGTTCCTGGAACGCTTCGGCCTGGGTGCCTGCCTGGATACCGGCCATCTGACGCGCTCTGGCGGCGATGTTCACCGTCATTTCCGCCAGTATGCGGATCGCATCCAGGAAATACACCTGCATGGGGTCAAAGACGGACGCGATCACCTGCCCCTGACCGTCCTGCCGGAGGCATGGCTGGACCGGTTCCTGAATTCCATTGACAATTTTACGGGAGTCCTGACACTTGAGTTGTTTGAGTTCGCAGCCGTGCGTCTTTCAATGGAAAGGTTATCCCAATGCCTGATGAAGCACAGCCACGATCCAAATTCTAAATAATCTTTAATGTTTTCCATATTTAATGAATTAGATATTTTCACCTTTCCTTGGAATTTGACGCTTACCACGTCATCCCGATCGCGCAAGCGCATCGGGACAAGTGGCCACCCCCGTCGGTAGCCAAGGGGCCACTTGCCTCGAATCGCAACAGCGGTTGAGGCGACGTGGTTGGTCCGGCTCAGAGCCGGACCAAGGGGGGTATTTGGAATTTATCGCCATAGGTTATCCAGCTTATTATTACTGATGTCATGACGACCGACTCTAAGTTCACCCGGCTATTGGTTTTGGGCGGCGCCCGCAGCGGAAAAAGCCGCTACGCCCAGCAACTGGCCGATAGATGCTGGAAACGTCCGCTTTACCTGGCCACTGCGGAAGTGAAAGATAAGGAAATGGCCCGGCGGGTTCAGGCGCACCGTCAGGCGCGCGGCGCACGTTGGGAGTGCGTCGAGGAGCCGATGAACATCGCTGAAGTGCTCACAACCAACGTAGCCGATGCCGACGGCATCCTTGTGGATTGCATGACGCTTTGGCTCTCCAACGTGTTGCTGAAGGAAGGCCCCGCCGCCATCGAGAAACGGCAACAGGCCCTGCTAAAGGCGGTGCGGAACGTTCGCCGGAACCTGATCCTGGTCAGTAATGAAGTCGGCATGGGTATTGTTCCCAAGTATGAACTGGGCCGGACATTCCGGGACCAGGCGGGCTGGCTGAACCAGGCCCTGGCGGCCACCGTGGATACCGTGGTCCTGGTCGTCGCCGGCCTGCCAATGATATTGAAAGGAACATTGACGAATTGGCGCCAAGCTTAAATGCGTATTTACGCTCCATTGGAACTTCGGCCGGTAAGAATTATTCATCTTCTGGCAACGGACCACTTACGACGGACAATTAACAACAGCAATTCATTAAAGGACTATCTATGACTTTCCTCAAACTCTATGAACAAACCATCGGTCAGATCCAGCCCGTCTCCCCCGCCTGGATCGATAAGGCTTACCAGCGCCTGGATTCGCTGACCAAGCCCCGGCGCAGTCTGGGCTACCTGGAGGAAATTGCCGCGCGTATTGTGGCCATTCTCCAGCAGGAGCGACCTCAAATTACCGGCCGGCGCGTGTTCGTGTTTGTCGGTGACCACAAGGTTGTCGAGGAGGGCGTCAGCGCGTATCCTTCTTCCGTCACCGCACTCATGGTCAAAAACTTCCTGGCCGGTGGCGCCGCAATCAACGTCCTGGCCCGGCAGGCCGGCGCCAGGATTGAAGTGATTGACATTGGCATGCTGGAAGATCTGGGACCGGTGAAGGGATTGCGCCGGCATAACGTCAAACGGGGCGCGGATAATATCGCCCAAGGTCCTGCCATGACGGTCAACGAGGTTTTGAAAGCCGTCGCCGTGGGAATTAAACGGGCTAACAAAGCGGCGGATCGAAACGTTACCTTGCTGGCCACCGGCGAGATGGGCATCGGTAATACCACGGCGGCGGCGGCCCTGTTTTCTGTTTATTTGAATCTGCCACCCGCCCAGACCGTCGGCGCCGGCACCGGTCTTGACGCTTCCGGGGTCAGCCGCAAGGTTCAGGTGGTGGAACAGGCCATCACGATAAACAAGTCCCTGTGCAAGAATGCGCTCGAAACATTGGCCGCGCTCGGCGGTCTCGAAATTGCCGGTATTTGCGGCCTCTGCCTCGGCGCCGCCGCCCGCGCGCGCCCGGTGGTGGTGGATGGTTTCATTTCCAGCGTTGGCGCCCTGGCAGCCATGCGGATCTGTCCCGTGGTCAAGGATTACCTATTCTTCGCCCACATGAGTGCTGAAATCGGGCACCGTAAATTTTTTGAACAGGAGAAGCTACGCCCGCTGGTGGATCTCGGAATGCGCCTTGGTGAAGGCACCGGGGCAGCCATGGCCATACAGATTATCGAGGACGCTGTCGCCATCTACAACGAGATGGCGACGTTCGCCAACGCGGGTATTGCGCCGGGAGCCTGACCGAAGCATTTTTGATTTTAGATTGACGATTGGGGACGAACGTGACGGAAGCGATGACATAGGCTGTCGACAGAATTATCCCTTAATGTCTTCAGCCTACAGACTATTCGGGAGCTGACATATGCTGTTCGGCGGATTCATCACATCGTTTAAAACGCTGACCGTCCTCCCATTGCCGGGCAAAGGATCGGAACGGATCGCCGACTCCTTGTATTACTTTCCGCTGATTGGAGCATTCATCGGCGGATTGATCACGCTGGCGGCCTGGCTGATCGGTTACCTTCTTGACTGGCCAACCGGCGCCGGAATCGCCTGCGTTGTTCTGATCAGTTGGGTGACGGGAGCTCTGCATCTCGACGGCTTGGGCGATGTCGCCGACGCCTACAGCCCCGGCCGGACGCGGGAGCGCATGCTCGAAATCATGAAAGATCCCCACATGGGGGCATTTGGCGTGACCGCCATCGTCCTGGCCCTGCTGGTCAAGACCATTGCCCTGGTCCACCTGACCCTGCTGGCCCAGTGGGCCTGGATTCCAGTGCCCTTCATCCTTTCGCGGATGACCATGGTCCTGCTGGCCGTGACGCTCCCCTACGCCCGGCCGGAAGGCGGCACCGCCGAAGTCTTCGTCAAAAATGCCCATTCGCGTCACTTCATCGTCGCCAGCATTGTCGGCCTGGGATTATGCGCGCTCCTGACCGGGATCGCGGGCGGCTTTGTTTTTATTTTCGCGTTCATCATGGGCTATGGGCTGGCCCGCTGGATGAAGCGCTCTTTCGGCGGCGTGACCGGCGACTTGTTGGGAATGTCGAACGAAATGATTGAAAGTGTTCTGCTATTCTCACTGGCGGCTTTGATACCCTATTTGGACCTTATTCATGGCTTCACGTTCTGACAACCTGCAATCAGCGGTCCGGTTCGTTCTGAATGGTTTCCTTCTGGGATGCGTGTGTTGTACTTCGAGTTGCTCGCACTCGCTGGAACCGGCGCCGGCAAACTCCATGGTACGCGTGGTTTCGCTGGCGCCCAGTCTGACGGAAATCATCTGCGCCATCGGCGCCGAGACCCAGCTGGTGGGACGAACCAGCGCCTGCGATTATCCGCCGAATAAGGTTAATCATATTCCAGTTGTCGGCGGATTTGGCGCCCCTTCCCTGGATCTATTGTTGAAAATCCAGCCGACGCTGGTCTTGGACGTGGATCTGCAGGATGCCGCAGTCGGAAAAATGATCGAGCAGATCGGGCTGAAACGTGAACGGATTGCCTGCTCCACCGTGGACGATATTCCCCGGGCCATTGCCCGGATCGGGCGCCTTCTGCGTGCTGAAGCATCCGCCGACCCGCTGGCTGATTCGATCCATAGCCGCATGACTAATCTCCGCCGGGAAAAGGAAAAACGGGAAGCTTCCGGCCGGCCGGTTCCTTCCGTCTTTGTTGAAATTTGGAGCGACCCCTTGACGACGGTCGGCAAGCGATCATTCATCTCAGACCTGGTTTCCCTGGCCGGCGGCCGGAACCTTGGCAATGAGGTAACGAATAAGGACTATTTCCCGGTTTCATCCGAATGGGTCATCGCCCGTGATCCGGATGTGATCCTGTGTCTATACATGGGCAAGAAGGGGGCGGGCGCAAATCAGAAACCGGAGGGCCGGGATCAGGAGAAACCTGACTCGCCGAACGGAAGCGGCTCCGCCTGGAGCCGGGTGGCGGCGCGGCCGGGCTGGGCAGGCATTGCGGCGGTGAAATACCAGCGCGTGTATGGCAATCTGGATAATAGCACGATTCTAAGGCCGGGACCGCGGGTTCTTGAGGGAATTGAAGCGCTCCGCCGGTGCATGGAAGAACGTCCGGGACAAGGAGAAGGGGAAACGCCGCTGAAAGAGATGCAGAGATAATCCGATAGGACTTATGAAACAACCTTTCATCGTCTGGCTTCTACTCCTGCTAACGCCCCTTGTCCTGGGCGCCTGCCTGCTGGCGGGCGCGACCGGCGTCAGCGCTCTTGACTGGCATACTACAACGGGCCAGGCGATTTTCTGGCTGAGAGTCCACCGGGTGGCGGCGGGATTTATCATTGGCGCCGGGCTTTCCTGTTCCGGCGTTGTCCTGCAGGCCTTGTTGCGAAACCCATTGGCTGACCCCTATGTCCTTGGTGTAAGCAGCGGCGCCGGATTGGGCGCCGCCTTGGCAATTGTGTCGGGAATTGCCGCTGCCGGCGCCGGGGTGCTTCCCCTGAGCGCATTTCTCGCCGCCATCAGCACTCTGGGGATCGTGGTCCTCCTGGCACGCCACGGCGGAGCGTCTTCCATTTATGGACTTCTGCTCAGCGGCGTCATCGTCAGTTCCATGTGTTCGAGTATATTGATGCTGATCATTTCCCTGGCGCCGGTGGAGGGCCTGCACAACATCATGTGGTGGATGCTCGGTAGTCTCCAGATTGTTTCCTCATCCTTGCTCCTCATCAGCGGTGCGCTGATCGCCCTGGGCATTTTCGGGATCTGGGGGCTGGCCCGCGATCTCAATGCGCTGACCCTGGGGCACGAGATGGCCCATCACCTGGGCATCCGGACCGGTGTCGCCATCACCCTGGGCCTGGCCCTGGCCACGCTGACGACAGCTGCCGCGGTGGGGCTGGCCGGATTGATCGGGTTTGTCGGCTTGATTGTTCCGCACCTGATGCGCAGCCTGGTGGGACCCGACCACCGGCGACTGGTTCCTGCTGCAGCTCTCGCCGGCGGCTGGTTCCTGGCCCTGTGCGACGCCCTGGCCCGAACCGTTCTCGCCCCGGTCGAGATTCCAGTGGGCGTCATCACGGCCCTGATCGGCGGACCATTTTTCCTTTTCCTGCTCCGCAAACGGCGCCAACACGGGTGGCTGGAATAAATTAGGCCCCGCGGCGGGACCTAATTTATTATGGTTTCTCGATGAATCTAAAAAGCGGCGAGGTTATCAGGCCATGATCAAATGTGAATACCATGGAACAACGGTGCTGCCGGGCGATATGTCCAATCACATAATCCGTGAAATCACCGGGATGATGACGATAATCGGCCAATGCCTTGGCAATTTCAACCCGTGCCTCAAGTTCAAAGCCTTTTTCAGTAATAATGGCATCCAGAACGTGAATGATTCTCTGTTTGGCAAGTTTATAATACCCCCTCAAGACCCAGACGGTTTCACATAAGACAACGAGCGGAATAAAAACACCTTCCTCTCGCGACAACGCATCTTCGATGATCTGCGTCGCCTGCGGGCTTTGGGTCGGATCATCCTGGGCGATATAACGGACCAGCACGTTCGTGTCCAATGCAATCATGCATTATCCTTTCGCCTGGCGCATCCCGTTCAGAATGGCATCGTCCATATCCTTCAGCGATGGAGATGGCGCCTTGGCGGCAATCCATGGGCGGATAAGACCCTTAAGCCGCGTTGCCGATCGCGCCGGTTTTAGTTCGATAACGCCCCTGGGGCGTGTTTGAAAGACAAGCAAATCCCCCTCATGAACGCCCAACGCTTCCCGGACTTTCCGTGGAATAGTGATTTGCCCCTTACTTGTAACTGTCGCTGTCGAAGTCATAATTTCCTCTCCTTACATCTATGAAAAATGTAAGGATTTTAGCGATGCATGTCAAGTGGCATCCGTTTTTCGACGGGCAAATGGAAACCCGTTCATAAAATAGAATAATGGCGACAAACTGGACAATATCCCAATATCCTTTTGTCTTCCCTCTCCTGAACTGGTATCTTCACGGACACAATAATTTCTTTATGAGCCCTGACATGAATGCCACCTTTATCCGAGAAAGCCCCAGCGAGAGATCGCGGCACGGTTGTGGGTGTTCCGATGCCCTCAAAATATCGATTATCAACTGTTGACCAATACGTCAAAATCGTGGAGGAGGCCAGCGCATGACGCCGGAATCCAAATCGGAAATTATTCTTTACCAGACGGAGGACAACCGGACGCGCATCGAAGTGCGTCTGGAGAACGAAACGGTCTGGCTGACGCAGGCGCAGATGGCAGAGTTGTTTCAGACGACAAAGCAGAATATCAGCTTGCATATCCAGAACATCTTCAGCGAGGGCGAATTGCGGGAAGACTCAGTAGTCAAGGAACACTTGACTACTGCCGTCGACGGGAAGAACTACCAGACAGGATTCTACAACCTCGATGTGATTATCTCCGTCGGCTACCGGGTGAAGTCACATCGGGGCACGCAGTTCCGCCATTGGGCCACGCAACGGTTACGGGAATATATCGTAAAGGGGTTCACGCTGGACGATGAGCGGTTGAAGCAGGGCGACACAAAGAACGCGTATTTTGACGAACTGCTCCAGCGCATCCGGGAAATCCGCCTCTCGGAGCGGAATTTCTATCGAAAGATTTGCGACATTTATCAGACGAGCGTGGATTACGATCCGAGCGCGGAGATGACGCAATTATTTTTTCAAACGGTGCAGAATAAGATGCACTGGGCTTAATGGTTCTCTCTGCGTTAAAAATCAACTCGAAGAATCCCCGAACGCTGTCCAATGAGGTGTAACAGAAGTCGGGATCAATATTGAGTTTATCGTTGGCCCCAATATGCAGACCGATATTCATCTTGACCAGATTTCGCACATATGTCTCGTCGGAAGAACCCGTCACGATTCCGTTTGCGTGGGTTATGACATTGCGGACTTTCTGAATACGGTTTATCGACTCCCAGCTTGGTGAATCCATCGGCATTATGGCGAGCACTTTGGCAATGTACCTCTTCGCCTTTTCTAGCGCACCCTGTCCCGCCATGTCGTTTGGATGAAGACAAGTTTTAAGTCCCCCCCCGTTTCTGAGATCGTGACACCAGAGCACGGAATAATTACACTACATGGTTGACGTGTGTGTTCCCCCGGTTGGCGGAGGTCGCCCGGAGGGCGA
>JAHIJO010000120.1 GCA_018898455.1 Verrucomicrobiota bacterium
ATTAAACAATAAGAGCCGTATGAGTCGAGAGGCTCAAGTACGGTTCCGTGAGGGACTGGGGGTGAGATTCCTCCGGTCTACTCGACTCGCCACACTGCCGGGGGAGAAACATAATTGGGTTGCGGGCATAGCCCGCATTGGGTCTGACGCCGTAAAGACAAAGAATCCATTATAGGGGAGATTTTCTCTTCCCTGTTCCATCTTCGATCCCTGGACTCCGCTTCTTTTCAGTGGCTGCTCGTGATTCCCGGTGAAGGGATCCGGCTAAACACCCAAGCTTTCAGCAGGAAAATAGCGGGAACGAGCGCAATTTTCACCTCGCATTCGGTATTGCGTCAGGCGCCGAATCGGGCTAGAGTTTCCTCCCGATAAAGGGCAACTATGAAACGCTTGTTTGCAATCATTGTCGTCGGATGGATCCTGGGCGTGCTGGCCCTGTCCCGGGCTGAAACGAATACCCGGGAGTCGCCCTGGCACAGCACTCTCGCCAGTCCGGCGGAGCCAGGAGCCGCCGTTAATCCGGCGGGAGCCTTCGGCGGCATCGATTGGGCGCCGCTGGTTTCCCGTGATGTGGATGTCAACGGCGACGCGCGAGTGCGGATGCTGGGGCCGCTGTATGAAGGAAGGAAGGCCGCCGATGGCAAGAGCCTGTGGGCAGTGCATCCCCTGGTGAGCACGTTGCAGGATCCCTCGGATCAGCGCCAGGAACGCGATATCCTCTGGCCGCTTCTTGTCAGCAAGCGCCACCGTGATTTCTGGCAGTGGCGTCTGGCCGGTTTCGGGCTCTGGCGCGATTACGATATCACCGACCCGGACTCGCGCTACTCGATGTGGTTCATCCCTTTCTATTTCCAGGGACGCGACGCGGACCGGAATCCCTACCTGGCGGTGTTTCCAGTGGGCGGCAAGATCAGCAACATCCTGATGTGGGATGAGGTGTGGTTTGCATTGTTCCCGCTCTATGGGTACGGGCGGATTAAGGACATCGAGACTTATACCTATTTGTGGCCGTTGCTGGCGACAAGTCACGGCAAGGATGTGCCCGTCCGGCGTGCCTTCATTTTTCCCCTGTACGGATACTCGCTCCGCGAGAACGCGTTTGACAAACGCTTCCTGCTCTGGCCGTTCTGGACCTCCGCCCGCTATTTCTATCCGAAGTCGCATGGCTACGGGTGGATTCTGTTCCCGGTGGTTGGGCACATTAAACTGTCGGACCAGGAATCCTGGATGTTCCTGCCGCCGTTTAGTCGGTTTTCACGGGGCACCCAGTTGACCCAGGTCAACTGTCCCTGGCCGATTTTCCAGTACTGTTCGGGAAGCATTGACAAGCTGTATTTCTGGCCGGTGGTCGGATACAAGGTCATTGGCGACACCCAGACGGGATTCCTGTTCTGGCCCATCGGGATCACCTCCAGACGGGTGATGGCCGAGGGGGTGAATCAGCGTTACTTTATGCTGCCGATCGTGTATTCGGAGACCCTGACGCGCCGAAATCCGGCGGGTTCCGTGCTCGCCGAAACGGTTGATTTCCGCGCGTTTAAGGTCTGGCCGCTGTTCACCTACCGGCGCCAGGGCAACCGTTCCCGGTTCGGCTTTCCCAGCCTGTGCCCGGCCAAGGATTTCGCGGTGATCGAGCGGAATTATGCGCCGCTGTGGACGCTCTATTCGCACTCCGTTTCCGGTGATGTGAAAGAGGATGAACTGCTCTGGGGACTGTTTCAGTACCGGCGTTCGTCCGCCGGCATGCTGAAGACGTCGCTCTTTCCGCTGTTTTCGATTGAACGGGAGAAGAGCGGTGATGGTGTGGAATGGTCGTTTCTGAAAGGCCTGATCGGCAGCGAGCGGGATGGGGACCGGAAGCGGACGCGTCTGCTTTACTTGTTTCGGTGGTAGTTCCGATAACCGGGGATGCGATGCGGTGTTGCCGAACCGTCGCTACACCCCCATCACCTGTTGCGGCGTCAGGATGAAAATCCTGTTATCCGGCCAAGGGTTCGAGTATGTTTCCTTCTTTGAAGGAGAGGGGATTGGCGCCTGAGAGATTACGGAGGATGGTCGGATGGTCATGATTACCCGCGAGCCGGAATTTTTCCCGCCGCCGATTAACCGCCTGGGTCAGTTCGGGCGAAATGTCTTGCTGACCTGCCGCAACGCGGGGCGGGCCTTGCTGATGCTGGGCGAAGCGCTCCTGGATCTCCGCTTCATGTTCAGCCAGCGCTCGCGCCCGGAGGTGCTCCACCAGTTTTATGTCACCGGCATTAAAAGTCTGGGCGTCATTTCCGTTGTGGCAATCTTCACCGGCATGATCCTGGCATTGCAGACCGGCCTGGAATTGCGGAAATTCGGGCAGGAGGTTAATATCGGGGTCGCGGTGATGGTGTCTATGCTGCGTGAAATGGGGCCGTTTATGACGGCCTTGATCCTGGCCGCCAGCGTCGGATCGGCGATTGCGGCGGAGCTGGGCACGATGGTGGTCTCCGAGGAAATCGCGGCGCTGGAAGTGATGTCCATCCGCCCGGTGCGTATGCTGGTCATGCCGCGTTTGGCCGCGCTGATGATTATGACGCCGATCCTGACGTTTTATGCCAGCATGCTGGGCGTTATCGGCGGCGGGATTGTCGGTCTGACCCAGTTGGGGGTTTCCATTCCGGCCTACATGGATAATGCCGTCCGCTATGCGGAAAACAAGGATTTGTACGTTGGTTTGTTTAAGGCTTTCGTGTTCGGCATCATGATCACCATCATTGCCTGCCACCAGGGTTTTTCGACCACGGAAGGGGCGGTCGGCGTCGGGCGGGCGACACGGCAAAGCGTTATCATTTCGTTCCTGTCCATCCTGGTGGTGGGGTATATCATTACAAGGTTGTTATACGAATGATCCGGTTTGAACATGTGACCAAGTATTTCGGCGAGCGGACGGTGCTCGATGACGTGAGCCTTGATATCGAGCCTGGGGAGACCTTTGTCATTGTCGGATTTTCCGGCGCCGGCAAAAGCGTGACCTTGAAGCATATCATCCGCCTGCTGACACCGGACCTGGGCCGCGTTTATATCGGCGCTGAGGCGATCAGCGAGGCGACGGGCCGGGATCTGGAACTCCTGCGAGAACAGTTTGGCGTTCTGTTCCAGGGCGGCGCACTGCTGGAGTGGCTCAGCGTCGGCGAGAACGTGGCGCTTCCCCTGCGCGAACGCACGGCGATGACGGACGCGGAGATTGAACGCCGGGTCCAGGAAAAACTCAAACTGGTGAACCTGGAGGGTGTCATGGATGCGCACCCGTCCGAATTATCCGGCGGCATGCGCAAGCGCGTGGGCCTGGCCCGTGCGATTGTGATGAATCCCCATATCATTCTTTACGACGAGCCGACATCCGGACTGGATCCGGTGACGTCGCGGGCCATTGATCAGTTGATTGAACGGATGCGGCAGGAGTTGAATGTGACCAGCGTTGTCGTCACGCACGACTTGTTCAGCGCGCTGTCGATCGGCGGACGCATCGCGATGATTTCCGACGGACGGATTATTGAGATGGCGAAGCCGGCGGATTTCATCAAATCGAAAAATGAAGTTGTGAAAAGCTTTTTGGATGCGCAATATATCACCAAACGCGGCGTTTGGGAAAGGGGAAACCATGAAACGCACGAGTAAAGCCCGGGAATTAACGATGGAAGTGGTGGTGGGCAGCTTTATGTTTGCGGCTCTGCTGAGCCTCTGCTTTTTTACCATCCTTCTCAGCCGCGAAAACTTCTTCAAGACCACCTATCCGTTTGAGGTCGTCTTCGAAGACGTCATGGGCCTGCGCGACGGCGATAACGTCGTGATTCGGGGTATGATGGTCGGCAAGGTCAAGGAACTGGCGCTGAAGGAGGATGGGGTTCATATCCAGTCGGCCCTCCTGCGCCCGGTCACGTTAAAACAGGATTACAAGATTGAGATCATTGCCACCTCGGTGCTGGGCGGACGCTACCTGCAGATCGATGAAGGCAAGGCCGCGGAGGTCTTGCCGCCGGAGGTCGTGGTCCGGGGGCTGAAGCCCAACGATTTAATCGCCATCGCGTCGGCGGTCGTAGCGGACCTGAAAAACATCACCATGAAAATCAACTCGAGGGAGGGGACCTTGGGCAAGCTGATCAACGATGACGCCCTCTACAACGACGCCCGCGACATCGTCGCGGAAGTGAAGACGTCCATCAAGGAGCGCCACTTGCTGAAAAACATTGAAACCGTGGCGGCCAACTTGGGGGATATTTCCGAAAAAATCAATAAGGGGCAGGGGACCATTGGCAAGCTGGTCAACGACGACGGGCTTTACACCGACACGCGCCGGATTGTCGGCGATATCCGGTCGGCGATGGAAGATCGCGGGCTCCTGGACAACCTGGAAGGATCGGTCGCGAACCTGAATGCCGTTTCCGAAAAAATCAACAGCGGCGCCGGCACCCTGGGTAAACTGGTCAACGATGATGATTTGTACCAGCAGGCCAAGAAAACTATGATTGAAGTACGGGCCGCGGTGGACGATCTGCGGGAGACTTCGCCCATCGTCACGTTCTCGAGCATTTATTTCGGCGCCTTCTGACGTGGGATGAAGGATGGCGAATGGTCGTACCGCCGCCGGCGCTAGACGTTCTTTCCTGCCGATACTTCGAAATCGATTCCCAGTGCGGCAAGGCGTTGCGAGTGTACAGAGAGTCGCTTGACAAAGCCGCTGTCGTCGCGGGGATCTGCCTGGGACCACACAACTTCCGAGACGGCGCAGGCCCGCGGGTAAACCAGTCGCTCGATCTCCTTCTCGGTCGGATGATTATCGGTCCACATCTGGGCCTGGGCGCCAAGGATATGGCTGGCCTGTTCCGGGGTGAGTCCCTGAGGTACCGGCTCGAAGCTGTAAACCTTTTCGAGCGGCGTCGTGGTCTCGGGAAAGTCGAAGTAGAGGTGACTCGTCAAGGCCATGACCACATCATGGCCGGCCTTTGCCGCGATTGTGGCCGCCTGCTTGTCCACGCGCCAAGCCATCACCGCGGCGTTGGGGGCAAGGCCGCCTTCAAGGATCTCGTCCCAGCCGATCAGGCGGCGACCCTTGGAGTTCAGGAATTTCTCAATCCGTCTTACGAAATAGCTCTGCAGTTCGTCCTCGTTCTGCAGGTTCTCAGCCTTCATCTTCGCCTGGCAAATCGGACACTTCTTCCAGTGATCCTTGGGACACTCGTCACCGCCGATGTGAATGAATTCGGACGGGAAGAGTTCGATCACCTGGGTGAGAATATCCTGAAGAAAGCCGTACGTCTTTTCGTTGCCGACGCAGTACTCCCAGCGGTCCCATTCCCCGGTCTTGTGCGAAACGGGACAATCGAACTCGGGATAGGCGATCAAGGCGGGCGTGGAGTGGCCGGGCATGTCGATTTCCGGAACAACCGTGATATGGCGCGCCGCGGCATATTTGACGATTTCGCGCACCTCGGTCTGGGTGTAACGGCCGGGTTTCACGCCTCTTTTCGGTTCGCCTCTCATGCGGGTGCCGAGACTGGCCGGATCCTGCAGTCTTGGGTAGTTCTTGATTTCGAGCGGAAAGGTGCCCAGGTCAGTAATGTGCCAGTGCAGGGTGTTGAACTTGTGCAGGGCCATCAGGTCGATGAAACGGAGAATGAACGGCACGTGCTGGAAGTCGTGGCCGGTGTCCAACATCAAGCCGCGCCATTCGAACCGGGGATGGTCGTTGATCTTCAAGCAGGGGATTCGCCACTCGACCATGTTCATGGGGCGGGTGGAGAAGATCAGGGGCGGCAGGAGCTGGCGAAGTGTTTGAATGGCGTAGAAGAGTCCGGCCTGCGTCGGGGCGGTGAGGGAGACCCTTTCCGGTGTGACTTCAAGACGGTAACCTTCCGAGCCAAGGTCCGCCATGTCCTTGTCCTGGGCAAGGGCTATTATGGTTCCATTGTGGCCAGCCGATGAGGCAATGGCCAGATTGAAGCCGGAGGCCGGACGGAGGAAGGCGGCCAGTTGAACCGCCGTCCGCTTGCTTGCCTCATCGGTGACCAGAATGGTATCGGAGGTGAGGACAAAACAACCTTTGCCGTGCTCGACTGACACCGGCTTGGGAACTAGGGGCAGCGATTTCGAACCGCTTGAGCAGCATTTGGCGGGATTTATCATCTAACACTTTCCTTCGATTAGTATCCAACAGTACGGTTATGGAGGGCCGAGTTTCAAAAGTATTGATTCATGGAGAAAAATTTAACAGGCGTTGCTCAAATGCCGCAAATCAATAGAGGCGCCGCGTTACGGCATCATCTGCAGGGTGTAGTTTGGGGCTTCCTTGATGATCTTGACGTCGTGCGGATGGGCTTCCCGTACGCCGGCGGATGAAATACGCACGAAATTCCCTTGGCGCTGAAGAGCGCGGATGGTTCGGCATCCGCAGTAGCCGAGCGCCGCTTTCAGTCCGCCGCTGAACTGGGTCATCACTTTTTCCAGGCTTCCCGAAAATGGCACGATGCCCTCAACCCCCTGGGGAATGAGTTCATCCTCTCGCGCGTCGGCTTGCCCGTAACGCTCACGACTGCCCAGGGCGGCCTTCATGGCCGCCAGACTGCCCATGCCGCGATAGATCACGTACTGACGCCCCTGGTGAATGATTTTTTCGCCGGGGCTCTGATCGGTGCCGGCGAGCGCAGATCCCATCATGACGGTGTCGGCGCCGGCGGCTATGGCCTTGGGAACATCGCCGGAATAACGGATGCCGCCGTCAGCAATGATGGGGATTTCCAGGCGGAGCGCCCGGGCGCATTCGTAAATAGCCGTGATCTGGGGAATGCCGACCCCGGCAATGACGCGCGTGGTGCAGATGGATCCCGGTCCGATGCCGACCTTAACGGCGTCGGCGCCGGCCTTGCGCAGGGCCTGGGCGGCCTCGCCGGTGGCAATGTTGCCCGCCACCACGTCGATGGCCGGGAAGCGTTTCTTGATCCAGCGGCACATCTCGATGACTCCCCGGCTGTGGCCATGAGCGGTATCGATGATGACGACGTCCACGTCCTTGGCAGCAAGCGCCTGGATCCGATCCTGGTCGTCGGGGCCGATGGCGGCGCCGACGCGGAGGCGGTGCCGGGTATCGCGGTTGAATAACGGCTTCGCGTTTTCGATCAGCGTGCTGACGTCCGAAAAGCTGTATAGGCCGACCAGGCGGCCTTTATGGATGAGGGGAAGCTTGCCGATCTTGTGGCGTCGCATGATTTCATAGGATTGCCGGAGCGAGGTGTCCGGTCCGCCCGTAATCACAGGGCGGGTCATGATCTTTGACACCTGAATATTGGGGTCGCTGACAAACTTCATGTCGGCTGACGTGAGGATGCCCACCAGTTTGTCGCCGGCATCCAAAATCGGGAACCCGGAGAAGGTGAATTTCTTTTCCGCCTTGACGGCGAGCACGGTGCCGAGCGTATCGGGAGCGCGGAACGTGATGGGATGACGGATCAGGCCGTTGAGGTAATGTTTGACGACTTCCACCTCCCGGCTTTGCTGGGTGATATCCATGTTCTTGTGGATGATTCCGATGCCGCCCAGCATGGCCATGGCGATGGCCATCTTGCTCTCGGTGACCGTATCCATCGCGGCGCTGACAAATGGGATACTGACGTTGATCCGTGCGGTGAGGCGACTGGTGATATCGGCGTCCTTGGGCAGAAAATCGGCATGCCGGGGAATCAGCGAGACATCGTCAAAAGTGATGCCTTCGTGGGGCCTGGATTTCATAAACGCGTCAACTGATCGTTTTGTAGCCATGGTAAAAAAATCTCTCCTGAAACAACCGGGGTGAGGGCACCCCGGCTCCATTTTTAATCTGTCTGTCGCTTCTGGAGCCGGCCTGCCCTCAGGCCGGTCCGTTGTTTTTTCACCATCAAGTCAGCCCGCGCCGCGGCGGGGCGGGCTGACTTGATCCTTTGATAACATTTATTCGATCATGGGCGATTAGGATCCAGGGGGTTGTTCTGCGTCGGCCGGGCGAGGAGGCTGATCCAGCATTTTCCGAACGGAAAGGGAGAGTGTTTCCAGGCTGAACGGTTTTTGCAGAAAAATCTCATTTGTATTTATACCCGTTGTTTGCAGGGCGATGCCGTTCGCATATCCGGACATGAATATGAACCTGATCTCGGGTCGTTTTTGGGTCAGGGAATGAACCAGATCCGTGCCGCGCATGTCAGGCATGATGACGTCCGTCAGCACCAGACTGATCGGTTGCGAATACTGTTCGCTGATTTTCAGGGCCTCAGTACTGCTGTTGGCCATTAAGACGTGGTAACCCAATCCTTTCAGAAGTTGGCCGATCATCGCCACAATGTTCGGTTCGTCATCCACGACCAGCACGGTTTCATGTCCGTGCGCCAGACTGGTTTCCGGCGTGATGTCTGGGGTGGGCTCTTGGGCATCCCGACACCGCGGCAGGTATATTTTGAAGGTGGTCCCCTTGTCAACTTCGGAATAGCAGGAAATACAGCCGCCGAACTGTCGGACGATGCTGTAAATGGTGGTCAGGCCGAGCCCGGTTCCTTTGCCTTTTTCCTTGGTCGTAAAAAACGGCTCGAAGATGTGGTCCAGCACCTCAGGGGGCATGCCATGTCCCGTATCACTGACATCGAGCAGGACGTAGTGTCCCGGTGTGATTTTGGGATGGATACTGCAGAAACTCCTGTCCAGAATCTGATTGGAGGTTTCGATGATCAACTGTCCGCCCTTGGGCATTACGTCGCGAGAGTTGATGGATAAGTTGACAAGAATTTGTTCCAGGCGAGACTCATCCGCCTGGACGTTCCAGAGACCTTCGCTCAGCTGCAATGCCAGCTTGATATCTTCCCCGATCGTCCGGCGGAGGAAAGTCTCGATATTTTTAATGACGGTGTTGAGCTGAACGGCTTTTGTTTCCAGCGCCCGTTCATGGCTGAAATCAAGTAATTGGCGGGTTAGGGCCGTGGCCCGTTCCGCGGCGTGCACGATTTCCTCAATGTCGGTCCGGGTCGGATCGTCCTTTGTCAGGGTCCGCAGGATCAGAGAACTGAACCCGAGAATTGAGGTCAGTATGTTGTTAAAATCGTGGGCGATGCCGCCGGCCAGGCGGCCGACGGCCTCCATTTTGGCCGCCTGGCGAAGCCCGGATTCGCTCTTTTTCAGCGCATCCCGCATCTTGTATGCCTCGGTGATGTCCTTGATGATCAGAATGGCGCCGGTGAGCGCCGTCTGACTGTCTTTCAGCGGAAAAGTTGAGATACAGAACCAGCCTTCAATATTTGGAAAGGAAATGTCATCAATGGTGCATGGGGCGTCATTAACGAGATCACAAGCGGCCGGCGTTCCTGGACGATGAATGCAACCGAAAATGTCCAGATAATTTTGTCCCACAAGACTGCTGTTTACAGACTGAAATCGCTGTGTCATGGCTTGGTTGGCGCGTAGAATCCGGCCGGACCGGTCGAGCAGGCACATGGAGTCGGTGATGGCGTCGAACGAGCGTTCCCACTGTCCCTCGGACGCCACCAGTGCCTGTTCCACGGAGTAAAACACTGCGATATCGCGAAGGTGAAGTATAATCGCTTGCTGGCCGTCATAGTCAACCTGGGCAACGAGGTTGATCTGGATGGGCATTCGGCGTCCGTTGGATTGGAGACTGATGCCTTCCGCCAGTGTCCATTCAGCATGGATAAGCTTGTTGATGTCATGCTGCCACCGGTTGCGTTGGTCGGCGGGGATGAGATCCTGAATGTTTTTCCCGACGACTTGTTCTTTCTTGGCGCTGAACATTTTGATGAACATGTCATTGGCGGCCAGAATGGTTCCGTCGAGCGTTTGAACGACGATACCGTCCGGCGATTGGGTAAAGATGGCTTGTAGCCACGACTTATTGTCAGTCTTTGCCATCACTTGCGGCATCCTTTTGATCTTTTTATACCAACTTTAGCTCCAAGCTGGCCGGTAAAAAGATGATGATCCGGGTTGAGTTGAATAATGGATGCTGTTACATTAGTAAACAGAGGGAGCAATGTAAAGTGAATATGCTGGGGCTAACAAGATGGACGGGATTGCCGGGAAACATTCTCCGGGCTGCTTTTCTAGGCGTATTGCTGGGGTGTTGGCCTTTTCCGGCTTCAGCTCAGCTGGCCGTCGAACTGCAGGTTCCGTCATCGAAAGCGCTTCTGTATGAATCGGTCATTGCCACGGTGACGTTCAGGAATCACAGCGGGCAAGTTGTGCTGTTCGATCCAAAATCGGGGTGTGCGCGCGTCCGGTTCGACATAGAGATGGGCGAGGGCAAGCTGGTCAATCCGCTGAGCGCGACTCCCCTGTTGTCAGGGGTGGAACTGACGCCGGGAGAAGCGCGCGTTCTGAAATTCAATATTCCCCGCCTGTACGCGATCCAGTCGATCGGGCTCTACAAAGTGCGGGCGGTGGTGGATTATGGGGGAATGACCTATGCGTCGGTCCCGGCGTATCTTGAGGTTGCCCGCGGTTTTGAATTGAAGCGACTGATGGCCGGTGTTCCCGATGATCCCAGGGTCTCCCGGACGTATGTGCTGGAATATATGCAGAAGGATACGTCGGAGGAAAACCTCTATTTGCGCATTGAGGACGAAACGGCCAAAAGAATATACGGGATGTTCAACCTGGGGCGCATTGTTCGCGTCCGCATGCCGGATCTGCAGGTGGATGAATCCGGGAACGTGCATATTCTGTTTCAGACGCCAGGCACAGCCTATGTTCACCTTGTTTTTACACCCTACGGGGTTCCGCTGGTGACGGAAAATATTCCGGGAGGAAAAGGGAACGTCGCATTGCTGCGTATGCCGAACGGTCGCATTGCGGTAACCGGCAGTGTCACGAAGCCGGCGCGGGAAAGTGGCGCTGAGTCCGGCTCGGTCATGGAATCGGGGCCGGTGACCAAAGTTAAAAAGGCCACCGGCGGTCTTTTTGGCAAGCCCGAAAACTAAGGCAACGATTCTCATTATGACCGCCTGCCGGCGGTCTTGGTCATTTGAGAATTGCTTCCCAGTTGACCGGTTACAGATGATTTGTTATGTTTTCAAAATTAGTTGTGCAATGCACCCGTGGTGAAATTGGCATACACGCTAGGTTCAGGTCCTAGTGGCCGCAAGGCTGTGGAGGTTCAACTCCTCTCGGGTGCACCCTTTGCTTGATAAGCCCTTGTCGGTATACGGCAGGGGCTTTTTTTATGGCACTCCGGAAATCGGGAAACTCTCGGGCGGTAGTGGTATTGGCGGCGGGAACGACGGTGGAAGGATTGACCCCTCGTTCTTTCCCGATTGTTAACCTTCATCTACTGCTTTTTCCTCTCCGGTTCCGCCTTTATCTGCTACCCTTCTTTGCCGGTAAAATCATGGTCATGCAGGTTGCATAGTCTTGGCGCAGGTAGGCCTGAACGTATTTTTCCGCCGCCTTCAGAAAATTTTACGTATTGTGGGTGGACTGGCTTGGCGCCGGAGTTGCGCCCCACACGATCGGGCAAAGCATGGCCAAGGGTAAGCGCATTGTCATATCACCTCCGTATTGATGCATAGGAATTTCGAAAGGTAGGGCGGTCAGCGCGCCTCGCCGTAGTCTCTGGACGAAGGCGGGTCCCTTGACCGCCGGACGCTTGACCGATCGGCCGGCAAGGGACTGCCGGCCCTACCGAAAGAAACAGTTGCTGCCCTGGGCGGCCTTCAAGGGCTTGCCCCGCTTTGCGGGGCTTCGTGCTTCATTATTCGAATTAAAGAGACTGTATCTTATGAATGGCAGGGATGGGGAAGACCGGATTGGCGGTCGGTTCCCGGAATTATTTTAGCTTTTTTGCGGGATGCAATCGTGCTAGGGTTTAATTCATTTAATACCCAGGAGACGAAAATCATGAGACAAATCAAACGTTGGATGGGGACGGTCGGGCTTGCCGCGTTGACGGTAGTCAGCGCCTGGGCCGCCGCCGGCAAGATGATGAGCGTCCAGGTGAAGGACGCACAGATGAGGGACAAGCCCTCGTTTATCGGCAAGGTGGTCGGCAGTCTGGCGTACGGTGACCGGGTCGAGGTGCAGGAATCACAGGGCGCCTGGGCACGGGTCAGTTTGCCGGGCGGAACCGCCGGATGGCTGCACACTTCCGCCCTGACCTCGCAGAAGATTGCGCTTAGTGCGGGCAAGGATGACGCCAAAGTCGGCGCTTCAGGCGACGAATTGGCGCTGGCCGGCAAGGGTTTCAATTCCGACATCGAAGCCCAGTTCAAGAAGACCCATAAAGCTATTGATTTCACCTGGGTGGACAAGATGGAGAAAATCAAGATCCCGTCTTTGGAAATACAAACCTTCCTCAAGGACGGTGGCGTGGTGCCGAAAGGGGGTGCTCAATGAAGCCCCTCGTCCGTCAAATTATTAATCTGTTGCCGGCGGTTTTGGCGCTGGTCATATTGCCGGCCTGCCAGACCATGGATGCGATTTCGGAAGTCGGCGCTGCCGTGGGGCAGGGGGCCGGTGTCTTGACGCCCCAGCAGGCTCAGTCGGTGAAGAAGGCCGGATCCGCCGTGGGAAAGACGTTTGACTCCATCACGCCGGAGCAGGAGTATTACATTGGCCGGACGGTGGGCGCGGTCGTCATCAATCAGTACAAGCCGCTTGCCAACGAGGAGGCAAACCATTACCTGAATGTGCTGGGGCAGACCCTGGCCCAGTTTTCGGACAAACCGGAGACATTTGGCGGCTATCATTTCCTCATCATGGAGACCGAGGAGATTAACGCCTTTTCGGCGCCGGGCGGCCTGGTATTTATTTCCCGCGGCATGCTGAAATGCTGTAAGAGCGAGGACGCCGTGGCGGCCGTCCTGGCCCATGAGATCGGCCACGTGGAGAAACAGCACGGCCTGCAGGCGATCAAGAAAAGCCGGATCACCTCCGCCCTGACCATCCTGGCCGTGGAGAGCGGCAAGTCGTTAGGCGGCGAGGACCTGGCTCAATTGACGGAAGCTTTTGAAGGCTCAATTGGCGACATCACCTCTACTATGATGAATAGCGGCTATGCCCGCGGTTTCGAGCGGCAGGCGGACCAGGCGGCGGTCACGACTCTCCAGCGCGCTGGTTATGATCCCCGCGCCCTGGTCTCGATGCTGACGGAGATGAAGAAGTATCTTAAGCCCGGTGGACGGGATTTCGCCAAGACGCACCCGGCGCCCGATGACCGGATCGCGGATGTGGAGAAAATGATCGGCGCCGCCGCGGCGGTCCCGGCTCCGGTGGCCCGGCAGGCGCGCTTCGCCCAGGCCGTGGGCAAGATTTAAGCCTGTGCTGCGAAAAAAACTATATGGAGTGCGGTAGCCGGCGCTCCCGTTTTATGGCGCGCCGTGCGCCATTTGCTTTCCGCGAAGCAATTGCTTCGCGGTGGAAAAGCGGTAGCGCTGGCTACCGCACTCCAAAATTGGATGGGCTTAATAGTTACGACCTGAAAATTGCACAGCAATATGCAATTTCACCCTCTGGGCCGATCTCTGCCCCGTGAAAACGGGGCAAAATTCAGGTACGAAAAATCTATCATCCGGCCAAAGGCAGGTTATCCTGTTTATCCCGTCAACATCCTGATTCGTCGTATACATACCAACCATGAAACGCGCGCCGGATAACCTTGATCTTTCCGGTTCTCTCCCCGAGATCCATTCCATGGGCATTTCCGTCTGGGATCCGATCCACGCCCGACGTGAGCACGTGGGGGGTTGCTGGGAAGTGGTGCATATCATCCAGGGCATTGTCCGGCTGCACCTGGAGAACGAGGTGTTCCAGGGAAAATCGGGTGACACGCTGCTGGTCCCGGAGCGGATGCCGCATCGCGATGAATTTCCCTTGGGCACGGAATTTGAAGTGCTCCACATGATGTTTAAGTGGAAGGATGCCCCAGCTCTTTTCCCGCGTATGATCAATGGCAATCTGGCGAAGCTCCCCGCCGTTGATAAGCAAACGGTGCGGGAACTGGCGTTCGACACCTACGACTGTTTCAAGCGCCAGCGGCCGATGTGGTGGGAAATGACCCGCGCCTGCCTCTATCGTCTGTTGCTCTTCCTGTGGTCGGCCTCCCGGGAACTGGATTTTCCCCGGCCGGCCGGGGACGTGGCTGCGGCCCGGGAACGGCGCCGGGTGCTGATCGTGGGCGCCAAGGAATATATCCAGGCCCACCTCGGCCAGGCGGTGACCCTCCCGGATATTGCGGCGCATCTCGGCATTAGCGCCTGTCATCTCTCGCATCTCTTCAGTGAAGAAAGTGGATTCACGTTGTCGTCTTACCTGGTCAACGCGCGCATGAAAAGGGTGGTCGAACTGCTGACGGATCCCAAACGGCGGGTATCGGAAGCGGCCTACGCGGTGGGGTTCGAGGATCCGAATTATTTCAGCAAAGCCTTTCGCCGGCATTTCGGGTGTTCGCCGGAAAAATACCGGGTCCGCCTTCTCCGGTCGCGCTGATCGAATGCGTGGTATGGTAATTTTTAAACAGGAATTACTGCGCGTCCCGATCACGCCGCAAGGCGGGTATCGGGACAGCGCGCCTCCCATAGGGAATGATTGCCACCCTTGGCGGCCTAATTGAATGTCTCCATCCGCCGGTGGTACCCGCCGCAAATATTTACCCTAAATCGCAAGGCTTTCCTCTAGCCGGATCATGGCGAATGGATATACAGTATGGCCAGGTTCAATTCGTCTCGAGCGGTCGAAATACAGGGATCTCATTCATGATAGGAGGAGAGGCGGTATGAAAAAGCTACGTGTGGGACTCGCAGGTTGCAGTCGCGGTCAAGGCATTGTCGGGGTGTTTGCCGCGCATCCGAAGGTGGAAGTGACGGCACTCTGTGATCTCAACGAAAAAATTATGGCTGAGACGGGCAAGGCCTTATCTCTGCCCGACAGTGCGCTTCACACCACCTGCGATCGTTTTCTTGATGCGCCCGTGGATGCCGTGATCATCGCCACGCCGATCAAGTGTCATGCCGATCATACGGTCCAGGCGCTGGAGGCCGGAAAACATGTGCTCTGTGAGCAGACGATGGCCTATACGGTGAAAGACTGCCGGCGGGTCGTGAACGCGGTCAAGAAGAGCCATCGGACCTACATGATGGCCGAGAACTACAGCTATTTTCACTATATCCGTGAATGGCAGAAGCTTGTTGAGGCCGGCAAGCTGGGCAAAATCTTTTACGCGGAGGGCGAGTACCTCCACGAGATCATAAACCTGCTTGTCAACGCCAAAACCGGCAAGTACTACTGGCGGCATGAACGTCCGCCGATCTGGTACTGCGCGCACACCCTGGGCCCCCTGCTGATGCTGATGAAGGATCGCATCGTAAAAGCCTGCGGATTGACCACGGGGTTCAACAAGATGCCGAAGTTCAAGAAGCACCTCGGTTTCCTCGATTTCGAAATCGGCCTGTTCAAGACGCAAAATGGGTCAGTGATCAAAATCTTACGCAGCCAGGTGGTATCGCGGCCGCACCTGGTCTGGTATTCCATCTTCGGCACGAAGGGGCACCTGGAAAACGGCCGGTTGAGCGAGGAAGGTTTGACGTTTATCGAGAAGGAAATGGATAAGCATCATCTCCAAACTATCCCGACTCCGATCGTTGACCCCAATGCGCCGGAGGAGGCCAAGAAGGGCGGACATGGCACCTCGGAGTATTATATGATTCGCGATTTCTTGAATGCGGTGGAGAGTGGCACCCGGCCGCCGATTGATGCGGTCAAGGCGGCGGACATGACCATTCCGGGCTTGGTTGCCCACGAATCGGCCATGCGGGGTGGCAAATGGATGGATGTGCCGCTGATGCATTGGTAGAAGGGAAAACCATGTCAAATCAGTTTCTAGTCGGCGCGGCGGAAGTGGACATCACGCCGCCCGTGGGAACCGCATTAGCCGGATCGCTTAAGCCCCGGACGTCAATCGGGGTTGATGATCCCCTGACTTTCAAGGCTGTTGTGCTGGAGTCAGGCGGCGTCAAACTGGCCTATGTGCTGGCAGACCTGATCGTTCTGGGCCGCGAGATTGGAGATGAAGCGGTGGCGCTGACCTCAAGCCGTACCGGCATTCCACCCACGAATATTCTTTGGGCGGCGAGTCACACGCACACGGGCCCGTATACGATGCCGTTATTCGGGGGGGAAATTAACCAGGAATGGTTGGACGGCCTTCCCGAGAAGTTTGCGCAGGCGGTCGCGGCGGCGCACAAGTCCCGCCGTCCGGCGCGAATGATCCGGAAACGGGGCTATTGCTTAAAGATGATCCATAATCGTCGCTTGAAGTTTAAAGATGGGCGGGAAATCAACACCTGGCTTCTCCATCGTGGCGAGGAGGAGATCCAATGCCTGGGGGCGGCCGCGCCGGTTGATCCGGAAGTGGGGATCTTGTGTTTTGACGATGAGCAGGGAGTGCCGATCGCCATTCTCTGGCATTTCAGTCTGCATACCAACGCCAATTTTGGGCCTCGCTTCAGCGCCGATTATCCCGGGGTGGTGGCCGGCCGGCTCCGGGAGCGGTTCGGTGCCGGCGTGGTGCCGATTTTCATGCCGGGCGCGGAAGCCGATATCAATCCTCTGGCTTCGTATTGCCAAGTCGGCGACGAATTGGCATCGGTGATTATTCAGAACTTGGATAAGCGCCAACCCGGCAAAGGCGGGATAAAGTTGGGTGCGTTAAAAGCGGAGGTGGTGGTTCCCTGGCGGGATTTGACCGTCGATCAGGAAAAGCGGATCAAGGATTCCCAGTGGTTGCCAACGGATCAGGCGGTTTTTCGAAAGGAGTTGGAGCTGATGCGAAAGGCCGGGGTGAGGGAAAGCCGGACGGTGATCCAGGCCTGGCGCATTGGCGAGATCGGGTTTGCGAGCCTGCCGGGTGAACTGTTTATCGAGTGGGGGCTGAAAATCAAGGCGGAAAGCCCATTCCCCTGGACCTTCCCGGTGGAACTGGGCGCGGATTACCTCGGCTACCTGGTAACGGAACAAGCGTGGCGGGCCGGCGGGTACGAGTCGCTCATTGCCCGCAGTGCGCGGCCCAGCGTG
Organism: Verrucomicrobiota bacterium; assembly: GCA_018898455.1. GTDB lineage: Bacteria > Verrucomicrobiota > Kiritimatiellia > JAAZAB01 > JAAZAB01 > JAHIJO01. The sequence goes on from JAHIJO010000120.1 coordinate 17,062, forward strand.
GAAGGTGTCGCCAAGATGGTGGATACGGCCCTGGATCTGCTTGGCCGGCTTTGGAAGACGTAGCCGGCTAGCGTAGTGTTTCATGCAGACATTTATTGTTTCATGTCTTATTATGTTGGTAGCGCTGGCTTTACGCCTGCGAGTACTCAGCGCACCTGTCGTTTACAGATGATCTGGAAGTGGCGGCCGTAGACGGCAAGGGTCACGGCCATCGTCATTAGCTTGGGCCGGTGAAAATACGTCCAGAACAGCAGTTTCCAGTAATGGAAACGTTCCCGGCCGGTAATGCCCAGGTGAAACACGGAACGGAAAAAGGGGAGCATATCTTTGAAGCGCACCCGGGTTACAGCCTTTGGCGGCTGATATTCCTTCAAAAAAGTTCGCACCCGCTGATAGTAGTGTTCCGGCGAGTATATGTTCCGGAGAATGGATTTATAGCCCTCCATCAGCCGGTCGAGGCTCATGGCGGGGATGATATTGGTTGTGCCGTCGGCATTATCCCCCGACAAATGGCCGAGAATGCGTCCCTCGCGGCTGAGCCGTTCATACAGTTTGGTGCCCACGGGTGCCTGGAGCAATCCCACCATGGCCGTTACGATGCCGCTTTTCTGGATGAAGTCGATCTGCCGCTGGAAGATGGACGGCTGATCCGTGTCAAAGCCCACGATGAAGCCGCCTTGCACCTGGAGACCGGCCCGCTGGATGCGCTTGACGTCCTCCACCAGGTTGCGGTGATGGTTCTGTTGTTTACTGCAGGAAATCAGGCCGTTGTCATCCGGCGTCTCGATCCCGATGAACACCTCCGTGAATCCCGCCTTGACCATCAGCTTGACGAGCGCTTCATCGTCGGCCAGGTCGATGGAGGCTTCCGTGTTGAACGTGATGCCCTTCCGGTGTTGGCGCCATTCAATGAGCGCGGGCAGGAGTTCGGTCTTGAGCTTGTGCTTGTTGCCGATCAGGTTGTCGTCCACGAAAAAGATATTTCCGCGCCATCCCAGTTCATAGAGGCTGTCCATCTCGGTGATGATCTGGGCGGCCTGCTTGGTGCGGACTTTTCGGCCCAGGAGCGCCGTTATGTTGCAGAAGTCGCATTGGAAAGGACAACCGCGGGAAAACTGGATGCTCATCGAGGCATACGATTTCCGGTTGGCGAGCGCCCAGAGCGGAACCGGTGTCTGCCGCAGATCGGCAAATTCGGGTGTTAAATAAACCCGCCGGGCCTCGCCGTGGGCCAGGTCCGCCAGGAACGGCGGGAGGGTCAACTCGGCTTCATTCAGGATGAAATGATCGACTTCTTCGAAATGGTCGTGCTCGTTGGTGAAGAGGGGGCCGCCCGCCACGACTTTCAGTCCCGCGCTTTTGCACCGGCTGATGATCGTCCGAGCCTGCTGGCTCTGGACAATCATGGCGCCGATAAATGCCATATCGGCCCAGGCCAGGTCCTGGTCGGTCAACGGGGCGACATTCAAGTCCACCAGGCGTTTGGACCAATTCTCCGGCAGGAGTGCGGCGATGGTCATCAGGCCCAAGGGTGGTAACGCGGCTTTCTTGCGGATGAATTTCAACGCGTGCTTGAAACTCCAGAACGTATCCGGGAACTCGGGATATATGAGCAGAATCTTCAAAATTCACTCCTTGGAGG
>JAHIJO010000121.1 GCA_018898455.1 Verrucomicrobiota bacterium
CCCCCCCCCCCCCCCCCCCGAGGGAAGCGAGTTTATCCGCCGCCAACGGATGGCCGGTGACATGAGCCACCAATTCATCTGGTTTTTGAAAGGCCCTCAAGGAGCCAATCGACGATATTCTGAGCAAGTCTCCTGTGGTCGTACTTGGAACTTGCGAAGCCTTCTTCGGGCATGTCCACAGCGGGATTACCTCTGCCCCCCGCGCCTTTCCAATGTCCAAGCGGCCATTCGTCGGCGATGCAGACGATCCTGCCTTTGTTCTGGTAAACGGCCAGGCCGACGCCGGCGCCGGGCTTTTCGGATGACATGAGCGCCTTTGCCGGGGCCGCCGCGTCTAGGTACGTGTAGCCCAGGCCATGAATGGTCTTGACGCCCTGGGTAAGCGGATGATCGACGACCTTGTCCAGGACCTCCGAGCCTTTTGGCGCGCGGAAGGTCATGCCGAATTCCTTGAGCCACGGGGCCGCATTGGCGGTAGCGCCACCGCCCATTACCAGCGCCCGCCCGCCTTGACGAATGAACTGCGCAAGCGCGTCCTGTTCGTCCTTGGTGTAGCTCGCACTCGCGAGCACCACGTAGACCTCGAAGTTATCGAGCAGTGAGGGAGTCAGTTTTGTCGTGTTGATGACCTTCAGCACTGCGCCTTGCTTTTCAAACATTTCCATCATGGCCTTGTAGTGGTAAAGCATGGCGACCGTGCCACCGCCACGAACCTGATCGACCAGGACGTTGACTTTGCCGGCGGTGCGTTTCATTTGGGCCTGGAAATCGGGCGTAACGACCTGGCCGTCCCATATCTTCAGGTCGTCGAATTGAGGAAGGACCTCGGCCGAAGCGTCTTTCGATGCGATGACGCTCTGGAACCACAGATTCAAACTGCTCGTGTGCGTCTTGTCCACGACGTTCGTGAACAGGCCGCCGGAGCCGTCGGAGACCGGTTCGCCGTCGTGATAGAGCGCAAACGTGCCGTTGGCGTCGCGCGTTACGGTTACAATGTGCCAGCGGTCGTCATTGGGCATGTTTACGCCCCAGTTGTGCGGGACGTTGTGCAGCAAAGCGACCGCGCCGGCGCCTCCGCCGGTGCGCTGCTGAAACCACATGTGCGTGTCGTTCTTGCCGCCCCACCAGTAGCCCGAGGCCTGGTCGGGCGACTTGACGTCGTCGGACATGACGAACATGCATCCGGCGCTGTACATGGGCTTGCCGTGCAGGTATATCTGGCCGGAGGGATAGCGGTATTTCCATTCCCAGGTCCCATAGGCCACGGGGCTTTTCATCATGATACGGCCTGAGCGAATGCCGCGGAGATAACCGTCCTTGGCCTCGAAAGCGCCGTCGCTTACGGTCCATTCCGGCAGGGGCTTGCCGGCGGCGTCCTTGCCGGTGCGTTTTTCGTAGCGGCCATCGGAGAAATCATCGGAGATGGTCGGCGCAGGCTGGGCCGAGAAGGCCCAGGAGACGCTCATAAGTGCGCTCAGCGTCAACACGAAGATTTGAAAAATATTCATGCGGTTCTCCATGTCTCTTGGCTGGTTAAGAAGCAATCGTTTGGGTTGATGTAGGGCAAGGGATTCCTTTCCTTTCCCAACCCCACAGGGGGGTTGGCGCGACCGCCGGGCCGATGTCATTTTTTATCACACCTCCTTTCCTGAATTATAAGGTTGTTTGTCAACAACTGAATACGATAACAGTTTCGATATAATATTTAGTAATTGTCCTAAAAGCGGAAAATGCGGTCAAGGTTATTTTTGACATATTTGCAATGGGTCACTAGTTATTTTTGGGGTGTAGCGGCGGTTCGTACTTGTCCCGCTCCCAGCGGGAAGAACCGCAATCCGCCAGTTGATGGACCGTTCTATCGAACTGGCCCCTACAACCGGAAAAACTGCATGCCATCAAACCTGCCCCCAAACATAACTGACGCATTACATTTATTTTCTACCGAACTCGGGCGGCGGAATGCCGTACTCTGAAACCATGACAGCAGTCATGGCTCGCCACGCGCCACGAGTGGTCATTCAAGGACGGCAAAAAAGACCAAGCCCATGAACCTGATCGAACGGCTCGATGAGCATCTGCGGGAAGCCCTGGTGTTCATCTGCGACTTCAACACCTCGCAGCCGCCATTGCTCGCCGGCCAGAATCCACGCTAAGAATTCTGCCCGCTATCCTGGACAAACTACCGGCTTGCCAAAATACTGTTCATCCTGTAAATCCTGTCGGAAAACGACCTGAGCAGGTAGCATCGATTAATCGAAAGGAGAACCTGGTGTGGAACCAAAGTTGTCAATGCGAGCATTCATTCCGTTCCTTTTGTTATCCCTGGATGCCGGCATTCTTTCCGCCGCGACATCGGCTCCGCCGGATTCACCCTCATTCGTTGATCGGGCGCTGTCATGACTGACAAAATAGTCGCACGCGAAGCTCACATTCACGGCAAACTGTGGGATAAACTGTATGACAGTTATTTCTCCAACCCGTATCTGGCCCGGGACTATGTCGCCGTGATTATTCGCGCGGCCTACAAATGCAAACCATCTGTAATTGTTGACTTGGGCGGCGGCACGGGCTTCATCCTGGAACAACTGGTTGCGGCGGGGATTGCGGAAGATATCCGGCTGGTCAATATGGATGAATCCGATGCCCAGCTGGCCATGGGCCGGCATCCGCGCATCACGCCGCGGAAGGGCGCCATCCAGTCGCTCCGGCGCACGGAGATTGTCAAGGAAACCGAGAGCCTGATGCTGATCTGCCGTTCGGTTCTGCAATACGGCGGAATTTTCGGGCAAAAGCCGTGGCTTGCCCATTTGCGCGACCAGATGAAACCGGGCGAATGGTTCGTGCATCAATCCGGTTGTTCGGATGATCTTGAGGCGGCCTTGGCCCTGGATGTCTTGTTCGAGATGATGAACGTGGAGAAATGGGTTCCGCACAAGGAGGCGTTCCAGGAGCTCCTGACCCAGGCGAAATTCGAGGTCGTCGATGATTTTCCCATGCCGCCGGTGGGGATGCCTTCGGATGGATTGGCTATCCGCTACGGCGTGGCGCCGGAGACTCTGGCGAAAATCAAGGCCGATCTGCGGCGAACCTGCGCCAATCGGCCCGACCTGTTCAAGCTCACGCCATCCGGGTTTACCTTCAATTTCCCTTATCGGGTGTTTGTGTGTAAAGCGGTTGCGTAGAGTTAATAGCAAACAGGAGGATCGGCATAATACCGGCACAGGCTTTACGAAGGTGGAATGTCGGGGCCGGAACATATTCGGATTGGCAAGTAGCCGATGCCTGTTAATGGCGTACTTCGCGCCATGAAGGCGGTAGAAACAATAAATCAGCGCAGTTTCAGGCCGCTATCTTCAAATAAACGACAGGAAGTTGCGGCCTTTGGGACAATTAGGCGATATATAGATTCGGTTTCCTGGGGTTTTTCAGTAGGAAGATGACCTCACAACCCCCTCCATCCAGGCCAGGTCGATTCATAAATGCTTTGGGTTAAGTTTTATGCGAAATGGACAATAGTACCTTATCCGTCAGGTACTGCTAAAAACAACAAGATAATCATGCGGCTTTCTCCATAAGTTGTTGAGTGGACGCTGCGAGCATGGCATTGAGCGCGGTGGTCAAGGTTTGTCCCTGAGCCGTGAGGGCGTACTTGC
>JAHIJO010000122.1 GCA_018898455.1 Verrucomicrobiota bacterium
AAAGTGCCAAATCATTTTCCGGAAAGACAAATAGACGATGAGCGGCGACAGGAGGAGTTGGATTACTGTAACCCGCTATGGGACAGGCTGTTGATCGAATCGCTGATCCGCGCCTGAAAAAGCGCGGATCAGGAAGTCTGACATTGGACATTTCCCGTGGGCTGAAAGTGTCGTCGAGCCGCCTGACGGGCTCCAAACAAAGAACGAAGAACTATTTCTCCGCCTCGTATCCCCTCATCGTTGCCAGTTCCCGGGGCAGATGCACGTCATAGGGTTCCCAGCCGATCCATTCACCGCTCAGAAAATAGGGGTAGGGCAGGGTCTTCAACAGTTGGACGGTGCGGCGATGGTTGACGATGCCCTGGCCGATTGGGCAGAGGGCAATATGGCCCTTCATGATGTTACCGTCGTGGAAGTGCACGTGCCGGATCCAGGATTTCAGCGTGGTAAAAGCGTGATCTACGGTCACCTTGGCGGTGTTTACGGGATGCATGATGTCCCAATTGACGCCGATCGCCGGGTGATTGACCTTCCGGATGACGGCCGCCACATGTGCCGGATCGCACCAGGCATCGTGGGTTTCCAGGCAGACAATGACCTGCCGCTGTTGCGCGTGATCGGCGACCGACGTCAGCGCCCTGGCGACCCCCTCGATCGCTTGTTCCCGGGAGACGGTTTCGGGAAAAACTCCGCCAAAGACCCGGATCCGTGGCGCACCAATGTCACCGGCAAGATCAATCGCCTGGTGCGTGTCCTCAATCATGGCCGCGGTTTTGGCCGGATCGGCGTAAACACAGGACGTGGCCACGCAGGCCATCCGGATGCCGGCGGCTTTCGCCTTTTGCCCGGCTTCCTTGCGGGTTGCCGGAGAGCTGTCAAATTCCACCCCATGTTGATGGTTGGCACTGATGCGCAGTTCGATGCCGTCATAACCGTATTTCCTGGCCAGCGCCAATACCTGATCCAACGTTAATTCCGGACACGAAAATGTCATGAACGCGTAATTCATAGCGAACATCCTTTCTCATTAATTCATGCAATTACTGCAATCGTCTTTGGTTTGCACCTGGTTTGATGGCAATCGCTTTTCCTTTGAGGGCCGAAACGTAAATGGCATCGCTGACTTGTTGCACGATCAGGGCCTGCTCCAGGCCGGTCTTGGGAGGACGGTGGTCGCGGATGGCTTCCGCAAAATCGATGATAGGACCGCTGTGTAGAGTGTTTTCTTCCTTCCCTTCCCAAATCGTTGTTGACTGCACGCCCTTTTCGGCCGTCGCGGAATCGAAGACGATCTTCTTTTCCGGGGCGTGCACCATGGTCAGCTTGAGTGCGCCTTGGGTCCCGATGATTTGCCAGCTTTCCTCGGGCTGGATGTTCATGTATTCGCCCCGCTCGAAGGTGATCACGATACCGTCGTCACAGCGGATCAGCGCCGTGAAATGTGTTTCGGCGTCCGAGCCCGGCGCGGCGTTCCCGGCCAGTTGCGGCGGAATCGGCCAGGTTTGGGACAATACCAGCCGCGGCCGCAATGCCCAGCCGGTGATCCCCAGCAGGAAATTCAGGTCATAGCATCCCCAGTTCATCAGGATGCCGCCGCCGTTGAGGGACTTGATCAGCCGCCAATCGGGGGGGCTGGCCTGTGGTTTCGGACCCGCCGCGAAAAATACCCGGCTATGAACGGTGCGCAGAGAACCCAGCGCGCCGGACGCGACAAACTCAGTCGCCGCGGCCGTGGATGGGAAAAACTGGTACCGCGAACAACAGCAGGCTGCAACCCGGTCGCCGCGTGCCCGAATCATTCGAAGCACTTCCCGCGCGTTCATCGCAACCGGTTTTTCCGTGAGCACATGCCGGCCCCGGGCAAAGGCCTGCAGCGCGAGCTTGGTCCGCGTCGCCGCCGGAAACGCCAGGACAACGGCCTCGACGTTCCGATCGCGGATCAGGGTCTTGCCTTCCTTATAGACGGTTTTAATCCCGTATTTTGCGGCGGCTTCGTGAGCGCGATCTTCGCGCAAGTCGGCGACCGCGACCAGCTCGATAGCCGGAGACTTCACCGCGGCTGCCAGGTGTTGTTTGCCAATGACGCCGCAACCGATGATGCCCAATTTTACCGGAGCCATAATTCCTCCATTCTTTTCCGGAAATCAATCCCGTTCCGACCGGGCGTTTCGTCCTAAGAGCGCCTGGACCGCCTGTTGCGGACTCCTGCCCTCGTGGAGCAGCGCGTAAACTTCTTCGGTAATCGGCGCACGGACCCGATGTTCCCCGGCCAACGCCCGCGCGATGCCGCAGGTGGTGACGCCTTCCGCCACTTGTTTCATACTGTTCACGATCTGGTCGAGCGATTCGCCCCGGCCCAGCCGTTCGCCGACTGCCCGGTTCCGGCTCCAGCGGCTGGTGCAGGTGACAATCAGGTCGCCCAGACCGCTAAGGCCGGCAAACGTGTCCGGCCGCGCGCCCAGCGCGCCGCCCAGGCGGATGATTTCCGCCAGGCCCCGGGTGATCAGCGCCGCCCGGGTATTGTCGCCGAACCCAATACCGTCGCTGGCGCCAACCGCCAGGGCGATAATATTTTTCAGTGCGCCGCCCAACTCGACGCCGATAACGTCGTCGGAGGTATAAATCCGGAAATGGGGACTCATCAGGACCAATTGCAGTCGTTTAGCCGTCTTCGGATCCGCGCAGGCTAGCACCACAGCGGTGGGCACGTCCCGGGCGACTTCCTCGGCATGACTGGGGCCGGAAAGGACGGCAATAGCCGCCGGCTTCAGCAACTCCACCGCCACGTCCGTCAGGCGACGATGGGTGGCGGGATCCAATCCCTTGCTGACGCTAACCACGGGACAGGCGGCGGGGAGCAGCCCGGCAAAGGTCTCCAGCACACCCCGGAAATATTTTGAGGGAATGGCCAGGATGACCAAGTCGGCCTTATCCATGGCTTCGGCCCGGTTCGAGGTCCAGATCATCTCCTCGGGCAGGGGGATATCCGGCAGGTAGAGGGGATTGACATGTTCACGGCGGATGCGGGCGATGTAATCGGGAAACGGTCCCCAAATGCGGACCTGACATCCTTTGCGGAACAGGATTAACCCGAGGGCCGTGCCCCAGCCCCCATCGCCCAGTATGGTTACGTGTTTCATGGAAATTAAATTCTTCCCTTGAAAAATTTAAACCGGTGTTCTATGCCGTTCCACAGTCGCTGGATATTTCCCTTGTGTCGCCAGATCGCCAGCACGCAAAGCAGGGAGAGCGCGAGGGGAATCAGGAGTCCGGCAGGCAGGTACAGGAACCAGGAGGCAATCCCGACTATGAGGGCGGCGAAGATGGATGCCACGGAAACATAACGCGTTGCCAAAAATAGAATAATCCAGCACAGGGCGCCAAGTCCAGCCGCGGCCGGCGCGATCCCGATCAGGGCGCCCAGGCTGGTGGCAATGCCTTTCCCGCCTTTGAAGCCGAGATAGACGGGCCAGTTATGCCCGGCGATGGCCAGGCAGGCACACACTACGGCCAGGGCGGAACCGCCGTCGCAGTCGAAAAACCGCTCTGACAGGATGGGAAACAACCCGACGGGAATGAATCCCTTCAGCGCGTCGCAGAGAAATGTCAACACACCCCAGCTTTTTCCCACGGACCGAAACACATTGGTGGCGCCAATGTTCCCGCTGCCCACGGTCCGGATATCAATGCCCCGTGTCCGGGCGATCAGGTAGCCGCAGGGAATGGCTCCCAGCAGGTATGATAGAATCCCCCAGATGATAAAACTGCCGACAACACTCATGGTGTCTTCCTGCTTACCTTGTTCGGCCCAAAATACCAGCAAAAAATGGAGACCACAAAGAGAAAAATATGTTCCGGAACAATAAAAAGTGGTATGCTTCGTTTAAAGGTATAAAGCCTAAAGCCATGGGAATCCGGTCCAAGCGCCGGCCATGGGAGCGGTGAAACAGTAGACGAAACGAAAGGAGAACGGCGATGAAAACAGGAAAGATTCTGTCGGCATTGTTTTGTGCGGGCGTAGTGTCCACCGGGTCATTACTGGCGGGAGACGGCGCAGGTAATGCGGCGGCGGGAACGGCTGTCAAAGGTCATCGCGCCCAGCAGACCCAGGAGCGGAAGGCTCATTTTCAACAGCAAAAGAGCGAAAATAAGGAATTCCGGCAGGGACTCAAGGATATCAAGGGCCAGGATAAAACGGAGGCGATCGTTGAGCACCGTGAAACCCAGTATCAGGAGAATAAAGGTTTTATTCAGACCCAGCATACGGAAAATATGGCGTTTCTGACGGAACGGCTGGCCAATAATAAGAAACTGACCGATACCCAGAAAAGCGAGTTGACCAGTTTCTTTGAGTCCCAGTATCATGAAAACGTGTCTTTCCGGGATACGCAACACAGCGCAAATATTACCTATTTCACATCAGTGGCCAACGATACTTCTTTGACCATGGATCAGAAGAAGGCGAAGCTCAAAGCGTATTTCAAGAGCCAGAAGGCGACAACCAAGGACCATATTCAACAGCAACAAAGCGAGCGCAAAGCGGAACGCGAAAAAATCAAATCGGAATTCCAATCGCAGAAAGCCGCATCGAGCGCCGGCCAATAACATCGGCCCAAGGCCAGCCACGCCGGCGTGGCTGGCTGGCGGCTGAAGTCGGGTTTAATCCAAGGCTGCGTCATCATCCTGGTCTTGTGAAGCGGAACGTCAAAGTCGTCTGCGATTCGATGGCGATATGGCCCTTCCTCGCCGGTATGAACCGTGCCCGGCGCCCGGCATACAGCGCCGATTGGTCCAGAGCCGGAAATCCGCTGGAACGGACCATCTCGGCTATCCGGGCTTTTGCGACAGACGTCACAACGGTGTTCACGGTAACGGGCCTTCCTTTCGAAACTCAAGGAAATAATTTGACACGATTTACTCAGTAGAATACATTTGTAATCCAATAGGAATTTGTTATGTAGAGGCTGAGCTCTTGTCACGCCGTAGTGTGCCACGGCGAACGAAGGGGGATGCTCAGCCCAGAGCTTTGAATTATAAAGACGGGTTCAGCAAGCTGAACCCATCCATATCGGAAGAGAAATGAATCAATCAGGGTTTGTCCCGGTAATCATATGTGCCTGGATGTTAATGGGGGCTGGTCTCGCTGTCTGCGGCGAGAGGATAGATCTCCCAACGGTACCGGTTGCGCTGGGGCCGCGAGGGCCGGTGGGGCCGGATGTATCCTTGGGCGAGGCGGAAGGAAAGCGCCTGGCCCCGCGCATCGCGGTGGAAGGGGGCACGGCCGCGGCCGTGCGGACCGCCTGCGAGCGCGCCGTGAAAGAGGGTGTCAAGGTCGTATTCCTTCCCGCCGGGGAGTATGTGTTCGAGTCCACGGTGAGTGTTCCGGGCGGTGTAACGCTTCTTGGTGAGGGCTCAAAGACTCTCATCCGAACGATAGACCGGAAAACCCGGCTCTTCAGCGTTGGCGGCGATAACGTGCGCTTCACACGCCTTAAACTTCAAGGCGCCGATACTACTCCGAACCAGGATAACAACACCTTCGGCATCGTTTCCAGCAAGGTAAAAAATGTGCGCATAGACCACTGCGAATTGCTCGGCTTCAGCTACGTCATGGATTGCACCGACGATGCCACCGTACAGGTGGACCACTGCCGTATCCATCACAACCTGCGCAACGGCTACGGCTACGGCGTGGCCGTGTACAATGGGGCCTACGTTCTGGTCACCGACAACGAATTCAGCCAGAATCGGCACTCGCTGGCCTCCAACGGCGCGCTGGATTGGGCGAAGGGCTACAAGGAAAGGATCTTCCGCCACATCCCTGGCGTACGGAAGTGCCACTGGGAGTTCATCCATAATAGAGTCAATGGCAACGATAAGGCCGCGCCGCGCCTCTGGGCGGTGGATTCTCACCCGGGCATGGACGGGAGCTTCGTGATTGAGGGCAACATCTTCGAGAACCTCAGCGCCGGCATAGGCATTCGCGACGGCTTCGGCATCGTTCGCGGGAACCTCTTCTATAATTTCCAGCAGGGAAGAGGCGACTCGGTGATCCGGATCTCCGCGACCACTCACAATGGCATCCAGGTGGAAAACGCCATTCCGCACGACATCCAGCTTGCTGAAAACACATTCGTGGACGTGGAGCAGAAGTTGCTTATTGGCCATGCGGACAAGCCCTATAAGTGGCGTGTGTATTGGGAGATATGCCAGGCGCAGAATATTACTGTAGACGGGAAGATTCTCGCTGAGACGCGGAAGGACAGGAAAGCGCCGCCGCCCGTCATCTGGCTGCAGGAGATGAGCGAGGACGGCGTCCTGAAATGGCGGGAAGCGCGGCCAGCGGAGGACGGGATCGGCGGCGTCGAAGGCGTAGTGACGGATGAGGCTGGGAAGCCCATCGCAGGCGCGACGGTGTACGTCGGTGACCGGTCGGCGACGACGGATGCCGCCGGCCGCTTCAGCTTCGCTGAGGTCACCGCGGCGGCGCACTTTGTGGCCGCGACGAAGATGGGATTCGATATTGGATTGGCAGGACTGGCCGTTCGTCCCGGTCAGCGTTCAACTGTTAACGTCCGGCTGTCGCCCGACCGCAAGCCCCCGATTATCTTCGATGTGACGGTAACGAAATTAATCGATAAATCAGCGTCGGTTGTCTGGCGGACCGACGAACTAGCAACGAGCGAGGTGGTTTTCGGCGACAGAACCCAACCGGAATCCAAGCCGGAGCCGGCAAAGATTCACAGCGCCGAGCTTGCTTCCCTGACGCCCGACACGGCCTACCGATTCCGGATAACAGCGAAGGATGCGAGCGGCAATGTCGGTGCCAGCGACGAAATTACTTTCCGCACGTCCGCGGTCCGCGCTGAGGTGCCTGCCGACCTGAAGATTGACTTGAAAGACTGAAGCGGCTGCCTCCAAGTCCGAGCGGATATTTGTCGCACTTGCCGAGTTCGTGCCCGCCGCGGAGGCTAAAATGCAATTTTCAGGACATACCATGGGTGCGCCGAATTTGACCCTATGGCAGCCGCAGGAACTCTTCAGAAACATCGTCAGTTACACGATCCCGTAAACTGCAACGCGTTACGGCATAGGGAGTAAGAATGATGAAAGTGTTGGGAATTGTAGGTAGCGCCAGGCATGATGGTAACACGGCCTGTCTGGTAAAAAAGGTGCTGGAAGGGGCAAAGAGTGTTGGACTGGACACAAAACTACTCTATATCAGCGATTACCAAATTGAGCCTTGTAGGGCCTGTATGAAATGTAAAGACCCGGAATTTTCCATAGAATGTGTTCAGGAAGATGGGATGAGGATTTTCTATGATGAAATCAAGGACACGAAGCTTCTGGTGATTGGGAGTCCGATATATTTTCAACAGATCAGCGGACAGACGAAAATGTTCCTGGACCGCTTGTTTTGTTATGTCCTCCAGCCTACCCCAGAAAAGAGATTCCCCAAAGGAGTAAAATATATACTGGCCTTTACTTGTGGCGGCGCGCCGAGCAGTACGGTGAATGGTGTTGCAGAATATTTCAGGTCCAGGCTCTCGGATTCCTTCGGTATGGAAAATGTAGGGATACTCACCGGCACCGCGGGTCGTCCGGTTGCTAAGGATGAAGCGCTTTTAGAACAAGCATTTTTGAAAGGGAAAGATTTATCTAAAATCAGTTGTACGCTCCCGTAGAGGCCGGCGCTCTTTGAAGAGTGAAGGGAATGCGATGGCCGAAACGAGGCGCGAGTTCATACGGAAGTCTGCCGGGGCGCTGCTCGGCGCGGTGGCGGCTTCGTCTTTGATATGGAAGACTTCATCGTCCGCCACGGACGGGCCACACGTAGTAGGACGCCGTCGTCTTATCAGCCCGATACAGAACGCCACCGCTTATATTCAGACTCACGTACCACCCTTCGTTCCCCGGATTTGGCACGTACGTAGTGCTTGTCCAGTAAGCGTTCTTGACGTCTGTGAACGGACCTCGGGCCTCCGTCCACTGATTTGTGCCTGTTCCGTCCGAAAGGGCCGGGTTGGAATACTTCCAGTCAATCAGACTAAATAATTCTCGCGCGTTCGAAAACCGCCAGTCGTTGGTGCCGCCATAATTGGCGCCGTTGACAGGTCCAGTGCTATTAGTGATGACATTATTTGCAGTAGCCCATGTACATGTTCCGTTAACGCTCCAGACCGTGCCACTCGCAATGTTCGCGTGCCGCGCCCAGATCAACCCGGTCAGGTTGTCCCTGATCTGGTTCGTCTCCGCAGTTCCCGGCGCACCAACTACCGAGAACCGCGGATTCGGCCACGCCACGCCAATCTTCAGTGCTCCATCGTCGCCTGTCCCATACGAAGTCGTCTGTCCCGTCTTCGGTACGGGCGCCCGGTTGGTCACCAGTGTCATAATGTCGTTCAGTGTGTGCATGGTCCCGACAGTCGGCCTACCCGGCGGTTCCATGAACGCTCCTGTCCGTTTGGCCGCATTCGTTATGCGTGTGTTCAACACGTTGTAAATATCATTCAGCGTCCACATTGCGCTGTTTGAGCTTATTGGCGTTGCCGGGGGTTCCAGACTCCCACCCCGCGCGGACGACACCATCAATCCCAAGCAAAGCACCGCCACAAAAACGAATCCATTTTTGCATGTCATGCTGCTCATGTCGCTATTCCTATCACTGTTTTCTGAGTTAATAGCAAAGAATCAAACTTCTCTGGCGCCAAACTAGATCATGGATCACGCCTCCGGCGTGATCTTCATCGTCCGCCACGGACGGGCCACAGTTTGCCCGCGTCCGTCTTATTGGTGACATACACGCGGCCGTTGTCCAGGTACATACCCAACACTTGGGTCGCACTGCCCGCGATCGCAGTGCTCGAATAGTAGCGCCCTCCCACGACACCTGTGAACGGACCGAGAACTTCCGTCCACTGGTTTAATCCTGTTCCATCCGAAAGGGCCACGGGAGCGCCATACTTCAAGGCAACCAGGCTTTGCAGTTCCAGCACGTTCGGCATCCGCCAATCGTTGGTGCCGCCATAATTGGCGCCGTTAAAAGTGTTGGCAAGGACATTGGTGACCGCATATAACCATAGAACATCGCCGGCAATGTTCGCGTTCCGCGCCCAGATCAACCCGGTCAGGTTGTCCCTGATCTGGTTCGTTTCCGCAGTTCCCGGCGCACCAACTACCGAGAACCGCGGATTCGGCCACGCCACGCCATACGTCGCCGCCGGCTCCGTCTTTGCCACTGACGCCCGGGTGGTTACCAGTGACATGATGTCGTCCAGCGTGTGCATGGTTCCGTTGGTCGGCCCACCCGTCGGCTCCACGAACGCTCCGGCCCGTTGGAAAACGTTTGCCCGCGTGTCCAGCTTGTTGTAGATATCATTCAGTGTCCACATCGCGCTGTTTGAGCTCGTCGGAGCCGCCGGGGCATCCAGGCTCCCCCCATGCGCGGGCGGCACAATCAATCCCAGGAAAATCGCCGTAATAAAAACTAATCCATTTCTGCATATCATGCCGCTACTCCTGTCACTGTTTAATACCTGAAAATTACACGCCTCCGTGCAATTTATGGTAATAATAATTTGATGTATAGAACCGCTACTACACCCGTATCCGTTGTATAACCAGTTCGATAGAACGGCAAAGTTGCATAGTTTGTCATTCCGAGTATAGCGAGGAATCTCGGCCGTATCGTTAACCCGACTTTCGCAACTCGACCATGAATCTTACTATTTTCGGGTTCTAAAGATAGTTATTTCCGAATGTTTTGCGGGTATGGGCGAGCAAAACAGCTTGCGGTGAAGACCTACCCCCTTGCCAACTAATTTTGATATG
>JAHIJO010000123.1 GCA_018898455.1 Verrucomicrobiota bacterium
CTCACCGCGGGCATGCTTTCATGTCTGCCGCATTGAAAGTTAAAACCCATGATTTACCAATCCAACTACTTGATCTGGCCGCATAACTCGGCTAAATCATACTCGCAAAAACGTGTATCTTTACGGGAAAGCGTCTAACTGCGCCGGCGAGCTGTTGGATGATCTTCGGATCTGCGAGCCGAGTTCATACCGCTCTTCGGCCGGCCATGCATGGCTGAGATCACAAATCTCCAAGTGAAGCTGGCAGAGCTTCTGATAGACTTGCAAATCCTCGACATCCAAATAAGTCTTGGCGGTTGTCTCTTGGTTCATTGGTCATGCTCCTCCGAACACCGAACACCAATTCCTATCCGCTCATCGTCTTTAAGCGTGCCGTGCCCTGCGCGTAAAATGGGAGGGGCACAACGGCGGCCGGCAGACGTTTGCCGCGCACCTGGATTTCCAGCTTCTGCCCGACCTGGCCGACGGTGCGGTTCACATAGGCGAGAGCCACCGCCACATTAAGACTCGGGGCAAACAGGCCGCTGGTCACTTCGCCCACTTCTTGTCCGCCATTCCACACCTGATCCTGCGCCCGCGCCGCCATGCGCCCCTCAAGCCGCAGGCCGACGAGCACGCGAAACAAGCCGGCATCCAATTCGCGGCGAATGGCATCTCGCCCGATAAACGGCTTCGCCAGATCCAAGAACCGCCCCTGGGCCGCTCCGGCCGGCGTCCGATCCCGGTTCAGTTCATGGCCGTAGAGCGGATATCCCATTTCAACCCGCAGGGTATCCCGGGCGCCCAGGCCTGCCGGGAGAATCTGGCCCGGGGCCAGGATGCGTTTCCAGAATCGGATCGCTTCCTCCGCCGGAAAAAACAATTCATAACCCCATTCGCCGGTGTAACCGGTCCGGCTGAGCAAACATGGAACGTCCAGAAGGGTCAATTCCTGAAAATGAAAATAACCCGGATCGGGAAGCGTCACGCCCAGCGCCTGTTCCAGGAGTTCGCGGGAACACGGACCCTGGATATCCAGCTTCGCCGTGCGGGGGGAAAGGTCCGTGAACCGGGTTCCCGGCGACAGGTGAGCCTGAATCCAGGCGGCGTCGCCGGCGGCGGTGCCGGCATTCACCACGAGCCAGAAGCGTTCCGCATCCATCCGGTAACAAATCAGATCGTCCAGCACGCCGCCGTTTTCCGCCAGCAGATAGCCATAGGCGCAGGCGCCGCGTTTCAGGGAGGCCACCGGCTGGGTAATCAGACGATCGAGATCTGCCGCCGCCGTTGGACCCTGCAACTCGAACTCGCCCATGTGAAAGATGTCGAAGACCGAGGCGCGCGACCGGGTCTGGAGATGCTCGGGAATGATGCCCTGGTACAACAGCGGCATGTCCCATCCGGCAAACGGCACGATTTTCGCGCCCCGGGCAACATGCTCTTCATGCAACGGTGTTTTCATCGACAGGATCTCGCTCATTGTTGCTTGTCTCGCCAACGACATGGAGAAATATACATAGCTATCCACAAAAATCCAGATAAAAAGAAGCATTCCCTCCAGGACAACTCTCCGACCGAGAACGTCCTGGCCATGTACGCGAATTCTTGTCCTGCGAGAAGGACACATCGTCGGCGAACTGACCCGCGAACAGGCCAACCAGAACACCCTCGCCCGGCTCATGACCGGGATCGGCGGAAACATCCAGGAACCTGCCCGCGAAGATACGATACGGCTGCATCAGCCGGACTGATACGCCTCGCGCTGGGTATCGTAGCGGTCCATTAACCCGCATATTTCACCCAATATCGGACACGATCTTGCTCGGCGCCGGGGTAAGATGAGGCCATTATTGCGGCTAATGAAACCGCATTGCCCCGGTACGCGGCCCGGGAGATAAAAAACAACGCCCGTGTCCAGGAAACATAATTCTATTATTACATTATAAAATGATTTTTTATATTGACAAATTACCGAGTCGGACCTAGGGTGGGTCTTATTTGAAAGGCATGCCCTGTGATCAAGGTCCTGCATAAGGTGTTCGACATCCTCGAGTTCCTGGCGGAAACGCCGGAGCGGCCGCGGACCCTGACGGAAATCGCCGGCCGCCTGGGCCGGCATCCCGCCACCTGCGCCAATATTCTCAAGACCATGGTGAGCCGCCATTATGTCGAGCAGATCGCGCCGAAAAAAGGCTACCTGCTGGGACCGGCGTTGTTTCAAATCTCCCGCCAGGCGCCCTATCGCAAGGACCTGATCACCGCCGCCGAGCCGCTGATGGCCGAACTGGCCAAGACCGTCAACGAGACGGTTCTGCTGGCAACCCTGCGCCTGGGCCGGCGCTATATTCTTTCGCAGATCAACGGGCAACAACAAATCCAAGTCGGACCCCAAGCGTTGATTCAAGACGCGATCTACGAAACCGCCACGGGACGGCTATTGCTGGCCTACCTGCCCGAACACGAATTAGAGAAGATAGTAACGGAGCACGGTTTGCCTGAAAGCCGGTGGCCGGAGGCCGGCAACCCGGCGGCATTTAAAAAAGCCCTGGCGGATATCAGGAAAACCGGCCGGGTCTGCCATGCACCCGGCGACGAGGTGGTTGGCCTGGCCTTCCCGGTCCGCAATCATCGAAACGAAGTCACCGCCGCCCTCGGCCTGTTCCTGCCCCGTTTTCGTTTCAAGGACATCCATAAGACCGCGATTATGAAAGGAATGTCCGCGACCTCTTCCGCCATAAGCGAATGTTTGGGGAAAAACCGGGCATAAAGGCCGACAATTTTGTCCGTATGACTCCAATTATATTTTTACCGCCAACATAATCGAGTTTTAGATCATGGATTATTGTGAAAGAAGATCCAATATGAAAAATACAGGGGAAAAACAGATGGGCACTCAAAATAATCAACAACTGACGGATGAAGTAAAACGCAAGGCGATTGAATACGGCGCGGATGTGGTTGGCATAGCGCCCCTGGAGCGGTTTAAAGGCGCGCCTTTGCGGATGAGTCCCCAGGGACTCTTGCCATCGGCCCAGACCGTGGTTGTGGCCGGTATTCATCATCTTGACGCCGCCGTGGAACTGGACGGCGAGCCTTCACCCCAGGATTTAGGACCCTATCACACCCAAGGCACCCAGAATTCCAAGCTGGACGATATTTCGTTCCGGCTGGGGCGCTTTTTGGAGGGCAAAGGATTTCAGGCGCTGCCGATTGCCGCCAGCAATATCTGGCGATACAAAGCTTATAAAGACCTTAAAGTGGATTTTGCCCCCGATCTTGTTCACCGTTACGCCGCTGTCGCAGCCGGCTTGGGTGAAATCGGCTGGAGCGGTCTTTTTTTGCATCCCGAGTTCGGTCCCCGAATCCGCGTGGTATCGGTCGTTACCTCGGCCTCGCTTGCGCCTTCACCGATGTACAACGGCCCGGCGCTGTGCGACCGGTGTATGGAATGCGTAAAACATTGTCCGACCGATTGTTTCCGCAAAGAAGTGCGCGGCATCAACGAACTGGAAATCGGCGGCAAGACTTTTAAATTTCCCGCCACCAATAAATGGCGCTGTTCCTGGGCGGAAAACTTCTATTTGAATCTTCAGCATAAAATTCCCGATAAAGTGGATGAAAATGTCGCGTTGAAATATCTCGAGAAATACGGGCCGCGCGGCGGCGAAGAAGGCAGTTGCCTGAAATTCTGCATGGTTCCCCAAAAGCGCGTCAAAGACAGTAAATACTGCCGGGCGCCGCGCCGCAAAAAGACGCCCTCCCGTAAAACTACTCCGCAACTCAACCAGGAAGTTAAAAGCATTTTCAAACGCAGTGCGCTTGACGTCATGGTGATCGGTCAGAAAAATGATTTTAACCAATCCGACCTGGTTAATCCGGCCTTGCACTTGCCGGATGTGTCCTCCTTGATCCTGCTCGGGCTTAAAACTTCTTCCGGACAAGGAATTTGGCGACCATTGGTTTATGCCTGCTTTGATATAGCTCACCTGCTGGATATGAACGGTTATTCGGCCACGACCAACACCAAGATCTCCAACAATCTGGTGGCGCGAAAATACGGTCTGCCCACCCGCGATATGATGTATGCGACTGTTCTGACAAGCGCCAAACTGCCGTCCGGTGTGGAGAAACACAAAATAATCAAGCGTTCGCCGAAGCCCGATGCAATCCGCAATTTCTGCAAGGATAACGGCGCCGACCTGGTGGGCTTTTTCTCGGAAGCGCGTTGCGGTCAATTTCTCAAGACCCTGGATAAAAAAGTAAAATTGCCGGAATCGCGCGAGACCGTGACTGACACGAATTTTGTTTACTGCGCCTTTAATCCGGAAATCCGGAAAGAAGCCGTCAAAATGAAAAATCCGTCGGATTGGTTCCCCGGCGCCAAATCGGTCATTGTGCTTGGTCTTCATTTTCCGCATACCAGTCTGGATACGGCCAAAATCACACCGTCCGAATCGGTTGGTCCGTTTGCCTTTGTGCAATATAACGCGCTCAATCTCCTGACGGACATTGCTTTCCGGACGTGTCAAATGCTCAGGACCGCGGGCTGTCAGGCGACATTCACTTATGATTTTGACGGGCTGGCTTCCAAAGTCATCAGTTGCCGCGGGCTTTTGCCGGATTTGCGCGCCAACTGTTTTGCTTCCCTGCTGGCCGGCCTGAGCTATCCGGGCTATCATGGCCATCCGATAACTCCTCAATACGGCGTGCGCCAGCGGTTTATTGCCATTGTTACGGATTGCTCTCTTCCGGATGATCCTTTATATTCAGGCCAAAATGGATGCCTGAATTGTAATCGGTTATGCGCTAAAGCGTGTCCGACCCACGCAATCTCGGGTAAGCCTGTGAAATTAACCCTGGAAAAGAAAGACTTTGCCGTAAACCCAATAGATGACTTTGCCTGTGATTGGGCCAAGCGTTATTGTCTGAGCGGGAAAGAGGGCGGGCAATATCTGGGGTTGAAAACTGACCTTCCCGTTCCCAGGAATCGCACAACCGACGCCCTGGCTGAGGCTGTAGCGAACGTAAAATGGGGAGTCCAGAAACGATTACTGGATGTGGTGCCGGAATGTTTGCGGGTCTGCCCAGCCCATAAGACAAAACAGGATGAGCAGGGGCGGACCTGGCGGGCATACCCTAGAGGGAAAGTGAAAAACATTTGAACAAGTCCCGGCACTATGATCTTATCGTTGCGGGCGGCGGCGTGGCCGGTGCGGCGGCGGCCCTGGAGGCGGCTCGCGCCGGCTTGCGCGTCGCGCTGGTGGAAAAGACCATTATTACGGGCGGCCTGGCGACCGCCGGGCTGATCAATATTTATTTACCACTCTGCGACGGACGGGGACACCAGGTCACGTTCGGAATCGCCGAAGAATTGCTTCAGCTCAGTCTCCGTTATGGCCCGGGCAACGTGCCTGTGGACTGGCGCCAGGGGGGTAAGGGAGAATGCCATTCCCGGTACACGGCGACATTTTCACCCGCAGCCTTTGCGCTGGCATTGGATGAAGCGTTGTCAAAAGCCGGCGTGACGCTATGGTTCGACACGCTGATCTGCGCCGCCGAAGTCAAAGGCAACCGCGTCACGGGCATCGAGGTGGAAAACAAGAGCGGACGAAGCCTGTTTACCGCCCCGGTGTTCATTGACGCCACCGGAGACGCAGACGTGGCCCATTACACGGGAGCGGAATGCGCCGAGGCTGACAACTGTCTTTCAATCTGGGGCATTGAAGCCTCCCTGCAAGCCGCCCGCAAGGCCGTCGCCGGCAACAGTGCCGAACCTCTGCTTCAATTATTTTAGGCTCTTCGATACAATCTATGGGTAAAAGATATGTTTTCCCTGTGAGTAATACAAGGCGAAAGCGATATCCGATGGGGAACGAATACGACGCCCTGCGGAACAACGCGCGGGCAGAGCGTGGTAGGTGTCGTCAGC
>JAHIJO010000124.1 GCA_018898455.1 Verrucomicrobiota bacterium
CGGGAGACGGCGACCTTTAAGCGCTTCCGTATGTTGATTGATTGGTGGGTGGATCTCGCGCTCAAAGCATCTCAGTTACGCATGCGGCATGCTAAAATTCCCGATTGACATTAACCGGGAAGTCGGTACTCTTGAGTTAATGAGACCATTCTCTTTTACGTCTGGCAGAGAATAGTCAGCGACCTTGACCCCGGAAAACAAACACCGTTGCCAAGTCAATTCTTTCTGCACTACTGCCGCGATAGGCATTCAATGAAGAAAATTGAGCGGCTTAACAACAAATGGGCTTATCGCACCTTGAAAGCACGGAAAGCGGAATTAAAAAAATATCTGGCCCAAACTTTCAACGGATTAACCCTTGAATCGTTCTTTGTTGATCGCGCTGTGTTTAGCGCGGCTGAACGGCAAATTAGGATCGCCTATAAAGCGGGGGCAAAATATGTGAACCGCCGCGCCCTGGGAAATATGCAACTCAAAGAAGAAGAAGAAGAAGAAGAATAAAGCTGTTTAACTCACCTTCTGCCCCTTTCTTGCCCCTGCCTTGCCCATACACTAAATGAATCCAAACCTTTAATTTCAATTCAATTCCACACGTCCACACTTTTCCTTTTGCCCCTTTTCCAGAGGGTAGGCGTAATGATGCGCCACCAACAGAAAGGAAAAGTGCTATGTTACCCACCACCCTACAAGCCGTCCGGTCTATCCTGACGGCTGACCCGTCCGTTAATCCACCCGACCGTAATAGACTGCTTGCCATTCTCCGGCAAGGCCCAGAACCGCAAGCCACCCCTGCCGCAGCTCCCACCGGGCCGCGCCTTATGCGGCGCAAGGAAGCAGCCCAAAGGTTGAGCGTGTCTTGCCGAACCCTGGACAAATATTCGCAAAGGGGATTACTACGGAAACGCACCTTGCCGGGACACCGGCGAGCAAGCGGCTTTCTGGAAATGGATGTTGTCGCGTTGATTACCGGGAGGGATGCACAATGAACACCCCGTTTCGAGGCTATAGCGTGGACGAAATCGAGGCTAAAAGGCGCAAACGACTTGCGGACGTGCAAAGGGACGCCCCCCGCCATTTGAACAAGTTTTTGCGTGCTTACAAGGGCAAGAGCCTTCGCGCCGCCGTGAATGCGTTTTGCATTGAATGTAACGGCTTCGACTTTGCCGCCGTCCGCGACTGCACCGCGCCATGCTGCCCATTATATGAATATCGGCCCGGACGGCAGAAGGGGGCGAACGTATGAAACGCTTGTATCGCTGTTTTTTACGAGCTGTTATCAAGCGGCTACGCCTTCACCCATTCACCGGCAGGAACCTTTACCTTTTTTTGCGGGGTGAAATATGAGCCTATCTGAAATCACGGGACGATTAAATGCCCGCAAAAACGGCAACGGCTGGACGGCACGATGCCCGGCACATGATGATAAAACCCCGAGCCTGTCAATAAGCGAAGGCCGGGAAGGCCGGATTCTGTTTCGTTGCCATGCCGGATGCACCACGGATGCGATCCTTGCCGTGATGGGGTTAAAGATGAGCGACTTAATGCCGCCTGTTCCCGAGAGCCAGCATAAGCCGGGCCGGATTGTTAAGACCTACGATTACACGGACGCCGCTGGTAAATTGCTATACCAAGTAGTGCGTTTTGATCCGAAAGACTTTAGGCAGCGACGGCCCGACCCGGACAAACCCGGCGGCTGGCTTTGGAACATGAAAGGGCAGGCCCACGTCCTGTATCACCTTCCGGAAGTCATCCGGGCAAAGACCGAAGGCCGCGCCGTGTTCATTGTCGAAGGGGAAAAGGACTGCGACGCCTTGGCCGCCTTGGGCCCGTGTGCGACGTGCAACCCCGGCGGGGCCGGGAAATGGATGGATGCTTACACCGCGACCTTGACCGGGGCAAATGTCATCGTGATACCTGACCGCGACACTCCAGGCCGCCGCCATGCGGCACTTGTGGCTCAATCGCTGGCAGGGAAAGCGGAATCAATCGCCGTTGCGGAACTTCCAGACCGGGACGGACGCAAGGTGAAAGACTCGGCTGACTGGCTAGACGCTGGCGGGACTGTCGAGGAATTGCGCCAGATCGTGAAGACCGCGCCGGTATGGGAACCATTGCCAGAAGATCAAGCCGCCCCGGCGGTTAGCGTCAAGACGGATAGCAAGCCGACTGAATCCGGCAACGTGAACCTTCAGGCCAGTTTTTTTCAGATTCAGCAAATCAAAGGGCTGACGACTGGCGAACGGTATCAGCAAATGACTGCCGCTGTTTTAGAAACGCTCCATATCCGTGGCCGATTCTTTTTTCATGCCGAACACCGCGACTTTGCAACGGCAATGTTTTTCGATGGCGAACGTAAACTTTTGCTTCCGATAGCTGGCGATCCGTTCTTATCTTGGCTGGCCGGTTATATCGGGATCAATCGAACAGAGCGCGCATTTCAATTTATTCTGGCCGCCGTTCAAGACGAAGCCCTGACCGGCAAGACTACCGGCCTTTTACCTGAATCATTCTGGGCGGCAAGGCCCGGCGCGTTGTATCTGTCAAACGGTGACGGGCACCTTGTGAAAATCACGTCCGAGGCCGTGACCCAGGCAGACAACGGCACCGACGAAATTCTGTTTCCGGCTGGCGACACGCTGGCCCCTTGGAAATTGGTTGAACCGTCAAACCCGTTTGACCATTGCGCCCTGTTCAAATCCATGAGCATCGCGGCACCGCATGGCAAAATTCTCTTTGAACTTTGGGCTTGCGCCTTGGCATCGAACCAGCGCACAAAGCCGCCGCTTGTTTTATCCGGGGCAATTGGGTCAGGGAAAACGCGCCTTGCTGTCGGAATTGCGGAGCTATACGGCCTGCCGCCACGGATAACCACCATCACCAAAAACGGCGAGGAAGACTTCTGGACGCAGGTGCACGCCGGCGGCATGGTATGTTTTGACAATGCAGACACGCGAACCGACTGGCTGGCGGACGCCCTGGCCGCCGCCGCGACTGACGGCTGCCGGGAGAAGCGGCGCCTATACACGGACACCGCAAGAATTACGCAACGCGCCCGAGCCTGGGCCGTCATCACATCAGCAAACCCTACCTTTGCCGCCGACGCTGGCCTTGCCGACCGTTTACTGGTTGTCAGGCTTGAACGCCGGACGGACGAGACCGCCGAGGCCGCGCTATCGGATGAAATCGCCGTACACCGTGATGCTGGGTTGTCATGGATTGCCGACCTTTTATCCGTTGCGCTTGCCGACAAACAACCCGTGCCCGGCGGATTGAACAAACGGCACCCCGACTTTTCAGCGCTGGCCGTGTGCCTGGGCAGGGCGATGGGCAAGGAACAAGAAGCTGTTGACGCCATACGCAACGCCGAGGCCGACAAATCCCTATTCAACCTGGAGAACGACGAGATAGGCAACGCACTAATTGAACTAATGCGATCCGAGGACACCTTCGCCGGCACGGCAGCGGAATTACTTGAACAACTCAAAAAGGTTGATCCGAGTTTTGAGGGCCGTTTGTCGGCCAAACGTCTGTCAAAACGCCTGGGCCGCCTATGGCCGCACCTGGCTGCCATATTCGGTGCAAGGCAAGACAAAGGGCACGGAGGTATCAATCAAATCTATTTCAGGCGGCCAAATGGTGGCTTTGGTGGCTTTGAAACGGCTTTTTCGGAAAAGTCCTACGAGAGGACAATGGCTGGGAGAAATGCCAAAACACCGCTTGAAAGCCACCAATCCAACCAAGAGCCACTTTTTGAAGATGCTACGCCGGGAGCTAAACCGTGAAGCAAACCTGTGATATTACGACGAGGCATAGCTTCCGGGGTGTGCGCCGTATGCGTCACACGCGGGGGCTGACCAGGCGACGGGGTGTAATGAACGGATAATAGCCGATTCAAGGCATAGGGCAGACGCCCCACCGTATTTGAAAAGCATTGATTCTATTGACTATTTTTAAGCGCGACGTTATATAGCAATAATATAATTTTGGCCAATTCGTAAAACATCAATAAATACGGCATTGTTGAGGTAATATCTAGGTGACAGATTATACATTATGCGACGTTGTATAGCAATAAAACGGCATTGACTTCCCTCTCTCTAAGAGAGAGTGGACAAGGGTCAGAAGATTGCGCTGGCACTGGAGATCGAGCCGCACTTCGCGGAAGAGGCGAAGCGACTCAGCGGGCAACGAACCGACCTTATGGGAAAAAGTCCCATAAGGTCCACGCGAGCAGCTTGAATGATAAACAAGGATCACACGTTAGCCACGGTGACGGGGATCGTTGAAGAGTTTTGCGTCAGCCTGGGGGCTGTCCGAGCCTGGATAGCCGCTGGCCTGTTATCGCCCGTTATCCGCGAAGGTAGAGGCCGTGGCGGGGCAATGCTATTCAGTAGGGGGCAGGTGATAGCGTTGTTGCATGGCGTGTGCCTGGTATGCGGCTGCGGGTTCAGGAAGGCCGTGCTCAAGCAACGGTTCTGTTCAACGTCATGCCGGCAGAAGTGGAGCAGGATGCACAAGGGCAAGCCGGGACAATAGGCAAGCAATGGCAGGGGGGGCACACCGGCGGCCCGTTTGCCCGGTGCCGGCAGGGGTCCACGGTGTAGATGCAAGCCCTCTGCGTTCCGTTTTTTGTATAGAAAACGATTCGGGATAATCGGAGAGGAAATAATCATGGGCAGAGGAATGACAATAGCGAAACGTAAGGGCGGACTGGTGCCGCGGGATGACGCCGGGATTCTGTTGGCCCCGTTGCGGTTGAAGGAACACGTTGCGACGATCACGCCAAAGGAACGGCAACGGCTGGTTGCGTTTTTGTCAACGATCTACACCGGGCCGCAGTTGATTGAAATGCTGGGAATCAAAAAGACTTATCTCCGCTGGTGCCGCAAGGAACACCCGGCAATAATCGAGGCGGCCATGTTGAGCCGCAACTTCGCCATTGCCGACATGACGGAACGGCGAACAATCGAATTATTGCAGACAATGAACGTGGACAACATAGCAGACGACAAAAAGCCGGCCGCCGTGAAATACCTGGTGGACGCCGGAGCAATCGCCCGCAAAGAGAGCAAGCCGAAGGCGGAAGAAACCGAGAATGTGCAAGAGTTGATATTTAGGGTTAGGCAAAAAATGACCCAACAGAATCCGCCCGATGAATCCTGACACCCAGCTTTCAACCCTGCCCGCGTTGCGACACCTGGGCGACCTGGCCGACAGACACCCGGCCATTGTGATTGATACGCGGGAGCAATCGCCGTTGCCGATAACGCGCCTGCCGATTGTCCGGGCCGGGCTGTATTCCGGCGATTACTCTGTTGCCGGTCTTGAATCGCTGTTTGCCGTGGAACGAAAAAGCATTGCCGACCTGGTAGGCTGTTGCGCCGGATCGAACCGGGAACGCTTCGAGCATGAGCTGCACCGGCTGCGCGGCTACCGTTTCAAACGCCTACTGATTATAGGCCAGCGCGGCGAAGTGGAACAGAAGCACTATCGAAGCACTATCACCCCGGCGGCTGTCATGGGGAGCCTGGCCGCATTTGAGATCCGCTACGACATTCCGGCTGTATGGGCCGACACGCCCGAAGCCGGGGCCGCGCTAGTCGAACGATGGGCCTGGTATTTCGCCCGGCAACAAGTCGAATCCCTCAATGACCTGTTCAGAAAATCTGCCATATCAACACCCATGCCGTCAGGTCTTGTCAACGGCTAATATTTCTTCAGATTGTGCCGTTTCTCCAATAAATCAAATCTTGCCACGATCTTCTATTAAAGTTAAATTACTCATGTAATGATGCAGTGAATGATATGATTTGAAAGTTGCAGGGCCATCCAATGAAATTAATTATTTTTCAACTATTCATCTGCTTTCCCGTGATTTTTAATTCATTCGCCGGGATGACGCTTATTGATGAAGCACCAGTTGCCACTCAAAAACCACTAAGAGCGGTCTATCTTGACGAAGAACCAGTTATTGCGGGTCAAGGTTTTACATGGCTTGAGGGGCCTGATGCCGTCATTAAGACTAATCTTAGCTACCTGTCCAAAAAACGGGGGGAACCGCAGAATTCAGCCAAACAGGTGGGGAGATTGATCCCGATAAATTATGATCCCTTTTTTGAAACTAATATCCCGCCCCCCATCACAAACGGTTGTGATGTTGTCTTCCCGAAATTATTTTCTTCGGATAATCGTCTGATAGGGACGAATGCTACGTATTCCAGAATAAATGGGAGGATATTAACTTTCACGCAATTTTCATCAACCGGTTGTAAATCTTTGAATTTAGACATTCTAAAAGTTCATTTTCGAATATTGGAATATCTTAAATTGGCTGATATGCAACAGAATATTATCGCTGCCGAAGCGGCAAAAATGGAAGAACAAAAAAGGATTGCAAAGGCAGATTTAGAAGAACAGAAAAGAATTGCAGAATATAACCGCATAGAAGAAGTGGTAATAACGAAAGAAGGAGAAGGGATACCACTGAGCGGGGAAAATGAACATATTGTTATGCGAAATTTAATTAAAAAGAGGGAAGCATGGAAGGCGTATCAAGATCGTCAGCGGCAAGAAGAGATGCTCGACGCTATACGTGATGCAGAAATGGCATCGCGTGATGCGGAAGCAGCGGCACTGGATGCGGCCGATGCGTCACGAGATGCAGAAGATGCGGCGCGTGCATTGCGTGATGAGAAAGCTAAGCAGCGGGAGGCGGATTGGAAAGCTTATTACGAGATGTTGGAACGTTACCCCCAATATCGCTGACAGTCAACCGCCGCGCTCTAGGTGAAAGCAACGCCTAGAGACCCGCCACGGCTACCAGGATTGCCGCCAGCAAGCCGGACGGGCAATCCCATATCAAGGAATAGATACCCGCACCCCGCCGCTACAAGCCCCAGCAACACGCTGGACACACGTTAAACGGAAGCCCCCGCCGCCTATCGCCCCCCGACCCATACCCAGACACCCCCGGCCAGCGATAGGGCCAGAATTACACCGCCACGCGCCGTTTATTCCTATTCCATGACCCGCCAGCCATCCGGGCAAATATATTTTACGGGCCATCCCGGAGCCGACTGCTACCTTTATGTATACTGGACCTGACCCCCATTTTTAATTGAGTTAAAGGGACGCATAGGGCCGAAAAGAGCAGGGGTGATATAAAGGAAACCATTGATATTATTGGCTTAAATGCCATTCAGATCAATAGATTCAAGGATGCCTGGGATGGGAGTCGAACCCATATGACCTTGCGGTCAACGGATTTTAAGTCCGTTGCGTCTGCCATTCCGCCACCCAGGCCGGAAACGACTGCCTGTTATATACCTGATTGCCGGTGTTCCCGTAAAGCGGATTCATGGTGGTCTTTAGCTTGATTTCCATGAGATGTCCGGTATTATGTTTTTTTCTTGGATGGCGAGAATGTTATTTCACGGGATATTTGGGCGATCCATGAAGGGAGTTGCACTATGGCCAAAGTCGGAATCATTGGCGGGTCGGGGCTGGATGACAAGCTTAACCTTACCCAGATCAAGCGAAGGAAACTGCACACGCCCTACGGCGCCACCTCGGACCTGATTATCACAGGTAAACTCCAGGGACTGGACGTGGTCGCCCTGCCGCGGCATGGCGCCGACCACCGGATCATGCCGTCACTGGTCAATTACCGGGCCAATATCTGGGCGATGAAGGAACTCGGCGTCACGCATATCATCGCCACAACTGCCTGCGGCAGTCTGCGCGAGGAAATCAAGCCCGGTCATCTGGTGTTTATCGATCAATTCATCGACCGGACCACGCGCCGGGCTGTAACCTTTTACCAGGGCATGGAGGTCTGCCACATTCCCATGGCCGAACCGTTTTGTCCTCAACTTCGCAGGCTGTTTTCGGGAGTCGCCGCCGAACTCAATATCCCCCATCACGATCAGGGCACGGTGGTGACAATTGAAGGTCCCCGATTTTCGACTAAAGCCGAAAGCAAGATGTTCCAGATGTGGGGCGGAGACGTGATCAACATGAGCACGGTGCCGGAGGTGGTGTTGGCCCGGGAAGCGGGTCTATGTTATGCGGCCATTGCCATGAGCACGGATTATGATTGCTGGCACGAATCGAAGGAATCGGTCACCTTCGAACTGATCCTGAAAACCATGGCAGCCAACGCGGCCAACGTTCACCGGATGTTCCCGGAGGTTATCCGCAAGATTACAGATTGGCCCTGCGACTGCCGAAAAGGGTGTAACATCAACAGCCTGTGAATAAGAGGAAGCCATATTTGACAGGATTAACCGGATATCATATGAAGGGCCGATTATGCCGATTTATGAATATGAGTGTGGCGGGTGCCGGAAACGGTTTGAACACCTCCAGCGCCGGGTCGGGGATGTTCCCAGCCAATGTCCCCATTGCGCCGGAACGAGGCTGAAAAAAGTCCTCTCGGGGTTCAGTGTCTCGGTGCCCGCAGGCGGACCCAAGCACGAACCCTCGGCGGCCTGTTCAACATGTTCCCACGGAAGTTGTCCGCATAGCGGACATTAAATCCGTTGACCAAAAGGTCGTATGGGTTTGACTCCCATCCCAGGCACCAGCAAGTAGGCGCCATTTGCCGAGCACATAAAAAAAAGGGCGCCCCGCGAACGGGGCGCCCTTTTTGAATATACGAAATTAAAATCGGACGAAAGCTTACCGGCGATCGCGACCGAAATCGCGTTTACCGCGTCCACCACCACCACCACCACCACCGCCTCCTCCGAAATCACCGCGCGGCCGTTCTTCACGGGGCCGAGCTTCATTAACGGTCAGGGCGCGACCTTTTAAGTCCTTGCCGTTATACTCGGCAATAGCCTTATTGGCCTCATCCTGGCTGCTCATTTCCACGAATGCGAATCCGCGGGACTTGTTGGTGAACTTGTCCACGATCAGATTGCAGCTAACCACATTGCCAGCCTTCGAGAACAGATCCAACACGTCTCCTTCGGTGGCTTCGAATGAGAGGTTTCCGACATACAGTTTAGTACCCATCTTTGGTTTTCCTTTTGCGGAGCAGGATAGACCGCTTCAGTGACTGTTCCCGACTCGTTCAGGTTTCAGATCGTCACCGAACTCAACGCTCGACCGACAATCCACCATCTCACGAACTTCTACCCAACTCTGCTGGGCATGAATGTAGCAAAATTCCCCGCGAATGCAACAGAAATATTAATATTTCTTAAAACCCTGCCATCCTTGAAGATACGTATGATTTAACCCCGTGAAGATCCCGGAAATTTAATTGACAATCCCTGAAAAAACGAAAAGAATGCCTCCGATGGAATGCCTTTAAGGGTTAGGAGAGCGCATCGTGATTAGTTTGAACCGTTGCTTCCGGCTGGCTGAAAACCAAACCAATGTTCACACGGAAATTATGGCAGGGATCACGACTTTCCTGACCATGGCCTACATCATCTTTGTCCAGCCGGCGATCCTGACGACCGATTTTGCCGGACATCCCACGGGAATGGATTTCAACGCCGTCCTGCTGGCAACCTGCCTGACTTCCGCGATCAGCACCGCAATCATGGCCCTGCTGGCGCGTTACCCCATCGCGCTGGCGCCAGGCATGGGAGAAAATTTTTTCTTCGTGTCCGTGGTGATGTCGTTGACGGCGCTCGGCATCGCCGACGCGTGGAAAACGGCGCTGGCCATCGTGTTCCTCGCCGGCATCGCGTTCATCATCCTGTCGCTCTTCCGGGTACGCGAGGCGGTCATCGACGGAATCAGCCCCAGCATGGGCAACGCCATTGCCGTCGGCATCGGGCTGTTCATCGCGTTCATCGGACTCCGTAATGGCGGATTGATCATCGCCAAGCCCGGAACGCTGGTTGGGCTTAACACAAAAATCATATCGGCGGATTTCGCGATTTTCGGCTTCGGCCTGCTGATCACTGCCGTCCTGCATGCCCGCCGGATTCGCGGCTCGATCCTGGTCGGCATCCTGGCCGCCGCGCTTCTGGCCATCGGGCTGGGTAAAGTTCCCTACACAGGCCTGGTGGGATTACCGGCAATCCAGAACAGCGCAGTCTGGCAGATGGATTTCCGCGGGGCCTTGACGCTGACCTGCCTGCCGTTCATCGTCGTATTCCTGTTCATGGACCTCTTCGACACGGTCGGCACGCTGGTCGGCGTCTCCCAGCAGGCGGGATTGATGAAGGACAACAAACTGCCGCGCGCCTCGGAGGCCCTGTTTTCGGACGCCGTCGGCTCCGTTGTGGGCGCGTCACTCGGCACGAGCACGGTGACCAGTTTTATTGAGAGCGCCGCCGGCGTTGAGCAGGGTGGACGCACGGGACTCACCGGCCTGACCGTGGCCGCGTTGTTTCTTCTGGCCATTTTTTTCAGTCCGCTGGTGGCCATGATCGGGAAGTATCCGCCCATCACAGCCCCGGCCCTGGTAATCGTCGGGGCGTTGATGCTCCAGAACACCCGGAAAATAGACTGGCTGGATTTCAGCGAATCCATCCCGTCCTTCCTTATCATCGTGGGCATTCCCCTCACCTACTCCATCGCCGACGGGCTGGCGCTCGGGTTCATCAGTTATCCATTCATCAAGTTTTTCAGCGGCAAAGGACGCGAAGTTAAATG
This sequence comes from Verrucomicrobiota bacterium, assembly GCA_018898455.1. GTDB lineage: Bacteria > Verrucomicrobiota > Kiritimatiellia > JAAZAB01 > JAAZAB01 > JAHIJO01. The sequence goes on from JAHIJO010000124.1 coordinate 10,618, forward strand.
GCTGATGTACGTTCTAGCCGTGATCCTGATTTTTTATTTCATTTTCTTCCGGACCAAGCTGGGCTGACCGGCGCGGCAAGCCTTCTGCGCGGCAAAGAACACGACGGGGTTCGACAAGAACGATCGCCGGTATCCCCTGAATTATCCGTCAGGATATTCGAGTTTGCCAAGGCGGATCATGCTCTCCAGATCTTCAGAGTCCCGGCGTCGCCAGCGCCGAACCAGCAGGCGTGTGCTCTGCAAATCGGCTTCGCCGGCTCCGCCCAGCATGCGAGTGATGTCGGCCAAGTCTTGGACTCGGCCGGCCGCGAGCTTCATCAGCACCAGTGAGGGCAGTGTGATGTAAGGCAACCCGTCCAGCCCTTGCACCGGATTGGCTACGGCCTCATCAACCCATGGTTCCGCCGGCGCCAGCACATCAAGACTTGAGCCGTCCGGCAATAGCCAAGTACTGCCGCCGACGGTCAACGGCCCCAATCGTCGGCAACCTGTTTTTGCGAGCGTTTGTTCGGCTTCGGCCAGGTGCGCCGCAGACACGAGCACATCGGTATCAAGGGTCATTCGCTCCGGCATATACAGACGCGTAGCGAGGCCGCCGACAACAACAAAAGGTATCCCCGCCAGATGCTTGCCGAGATCAGGCGCGCCATAATGCCGGGTTCGCTCCCGCAATACCTGGGGATGAGTTCCGCTTCCCGGTTTTGCCAGGCGCTCGGCAATCGACAAGTATAGTTTCCTGTTTGTACCATGTAGTCCGTTAGCCATAGGCTCTCCACCCCGCGAAATGAAACGACGGGACTATGATACCCGCCGCCGGCGTTTTGTCGATCCTCTTTTGCAGACTGAACAGGAATGGGAGTTATTGGGGGGGATTGTTTGATGCATGCTCGTTGCCCGGTTGTAGTGGCCGTTCGATAGAACGGCATCCCGACCTCGCGGAGAGTCGGATTACGGTTCTTCCCGCTGGGAACGGGACAAGTACAAACCACCGCTACACCCCCCTCCATAACCCATTACCAATCCTCTCACAAACTGCTTGCTTCCGCCCCGGTGAAAGGGATATAAGGACATCCATACGTTTGCGCCGCGCCAATATTCCAAGCTCAAACCTTACACGGATATCGCCATGACAGGCAATATGGCAAATGCCAACAAAAGCACCGCCACGGCGGAAAGCCTGGCCAAGCTTCAACGCGATATCTCGGTCTCCGAGTTTTTTCTTAAGAATCGCCACCTGTTGGGCTTTGATAATCCCCGCAAGGCGTTACTGACTGCGGTCAAGGAAGCGGTGGATAACTCCCTGGATGCCTGTGACGAATCGGGTATTCTTCCTGAAATCAGCGTTGACATCCGGCAAACGGGCGATAAACGTTTTTGCGTGGCCATCACGGACAATGGGCCGGGCATTGTACGCAATCAGGTGCCCAAAATCTTCGCCAAACTGTTATACGGCTCGAAATTCCACCGCCTGCGCATGTCCCGCGGCCAACAGGGCATCGGGATCAGCGCGGCCGGCATGTACGGACAATTGACCACCGGAACATCCACCGTCATTCAGTCCAAGATCAAGACCAGCAAGAAAGCGCACCTGATCGAGGTACAGATTGATACGCGGGCGAACAAACCGACCATCCTGAAAGACGATGAGTTGGACTGGTTCCCCCAGTTCTTTCCCACCGATGCCAACGGCAAGCCCAAACAGCCCATCACGGCCAGGCACGGGACCAGCGTAACCATCGAAATGGAAGCGGCGTATATTCGCGGCAAGCTGTCCGTGGACGAATATCTCAAACAATGCGCCATCGTCAACCCGCATCTCCAATTGCATTATCGGATCCGGCTGTCGGGACCGGCCCCGGACGAGGATTCGGAAACGTCCACCAGGAAAGCGGTTCCTGCCAAAACCGCGGCGGGTAAAGGGGACGCGACTTCGGCGGCGCCACAGGCAACCAAGTCCCCGCCGCTTCCCCAGCCCTCGGACGAGGTTCCATGGATCACGTTTGCCCGGGCCGCCACGACCCTCCCTAAACAGCCGACGGAAATCAAGCCGCATCCGCACGGCATTGAATTGGGCATATTGATGCAGATGCTGAAGGATACGCAGGGCAAGACCCTGAAGTCGGCTCTAGTGCATGATTTTTCCCGCGTCAGCGACCGCGCCGCCGTAGAAATTGCCCAGCGGGCGGGACTGGACCCGAAATCGCGCCCAACCCACATTGCCCACCGGGAAAGCGAGGCTTTATTCAAAGCCATCAATGAAACCAAGCTGATGCGGCCGCCGACCGATTGCCTCTCGCCCATTGGCGAAGAAGCGATTATGGCGGGATTAAAAAAGGAAATTGAAGCGGATTTTTATACGGCGATCACGCGCGGGCCCGAGGTTTACCGGGGTAATCCGTTCCAGATTGAGGCCGGGCTGGCGTATGCCAAACCTGGCGCGAACGCGGATCTCAATGCCGAAGAACCCGTGCGCATCCTGCGGTTCGCCAACAAGGTGCCCCTGCTCTACATGGGGGGCGCGTGCGCGATCAATAAGGCCATTACGGGCGTGAACTGGAAAAGCTACGGGCTGACCCATCCGCGCGGAAGCCTGCCGGTTGGTCCCATGGTCATCCTGGTTCACATGGCCAGCGTCTGGGTGCCGTTCACCAGCGAAAGCAAGGAAGCGATCGCGCATTATCCCGAGATAATCCGGGAAACCACGTTCGCGCTCCAGGAATGCGGCCGGCGTCTTTCCGTCTATCTCAGCCGCCGCCGCCGCCAGGCGGAGATGGAGCGCAAGAAGAATTATATCGAGCTGTATCTGCCTCACCTGGCCCTGGGCTTGCGGCAGATACTGGACCTGGACGATCGCCAGGAAAAGACGATCATCAGCAAGCTCCATCGCATGCTGGAACGGACACATTTGGAAGAGTGAGCGGCCTGCCCACCGTAGCGGTTTCGCGCAGGCGGGTAAACCGTTTAAGAATGTTCTTGGTTCTTCGTTGAAAAATATCCTGGGGCGCTGTTAACTGCGCCCGTTCCGGAGACCTGATCTTATGGCCAAATCCAAAAAATCCCAATCCGTGTCCGTCGCGGCGCCGCAGCTGATCTCCAAGCGGGACGCCTCCAGCCGGATCGTCGGCGTTGCGAACACCATTCATCAGGACATCGTCAAGAAAAACGCCCGCCCCCGGATGCGCTTTCCGATCCGGTCGCTGAGCAACGTCAAGTACGATCCCAAGAAGGGCCATTTCGAGATTCTCAACAAGATGTCGACCCGCACGCTCTCCTATAACACGGTCAAGACGTTTGCCCAATCCATGCGGCTCCTGGCGACCATCAAGCGGGACCTGCTGGACAAGAACAATATCGCCGGCAAACGCGAGGTCTATTACAACAGCAAGAGCTGGGGCGAATGCCGTTTCGACGAACAACCGGAAAGCGACAGCCTGCTGGACGACATGGAAGCCATGCTGGCGGTCAACCGGGAGCAACTCGGCTTTATCCCGGAGGAGCGTGGCGGAGAGGTGACCGGTCCGCTGGTTGTAATTGACCGCCAGCCCGGATCGCACGAGGAAATCCGAATCAACTGCGAGAAGTTGGGCACCGGCGCCTGGAGCATTCCCTCCCAGGTGGAACACCTCCGGTTCGAGAGCAAGGCCAAGTTCATCCTGGTCATCGAAACCGCTTCGCTGTTCCAGCGTCTCGTGCACCACCGGTATTACGAGACGGCAAACTGCATCCTGATTTCCATGAGCGGCGTGCCCACCCGCGCCTGCCGGCGGTTCATCCGGCGGCTGACCGACGACCGGAAAATCCCGGTGCTGGTGTTCACCGACGGCGATCCTTATGGCTACTGCAACATCTACCGCACACTCAAGGTCGGGTCCGGCCAGGCCGCGCATATCAACCAGTTTTTCTGCGTACCCCAGGCCCATTACCTGGGGGTCACGCCGCAGGACATCAAGGAATTCGACCTGGAGGATGCCACCCATCCACTGGAGGAACTCGACATCAAGCGCGCCAAGGATGCGTTGAAGAACGATCCGTTTATCAAGCACCATAAGGAATGGCAGGCCGTGCTGAACCAGATGATCGAGATGGGGGTGCGCATCGAACAGCAGGCCTTCGCCAAGCACGGTCTGAATTTCGTTTTTGAGACCTACCTGCCCCGGAAACTGAAAAAAGGAATCTTCCTCCCCTAACTATGTTTTAAACCACTAACCTGATCTATTCACCAACTCACATTGTAAGACGTTAAAGAGACGAATGCTCGATAAAACTCGATGAAGTGTCTGTTTTTTTCATCAAAATGCTTATTTGCTCCACAGGTAAAGACAACTTCCCCTTTCCCCCTTATTTTTAAGGCGAGGAGGACCGCCATCGGCCGGTCTTAACCGCTAGCACACGCCAAAGGCATCAGGAGGCGCTTGAAAATCTCCTGATAGGGACAACTGGCCGGCAGATGAAACCGCAAGACTCGATTGCGAACTTCCACCCGCGCTCCCAGTTTCAACAAGGCCAATCGGATGGTGTCAACCCGTCTTTACCCGTTCGAGGGTAAAGACGGGCTAACTCCCTATTATGGGTGTAAGCCAAGAAAGTTGGTTATAATCAAGCGGCGCGCTGCCAAGATTTGCAGTAGTGGTCGAAGAGATTGCTTTTAATCAGGCAACGGAAAGTGAGCACGTCCGCCGCTCCGGTGCGGAGCCAACGCATACCGGAAA
>JAHIJO010000125.1 GCA_018898455.1 Verrucomicrobiota bacterium
ACGATGAAACGTGGCCCTCCACCACCTTGGAAAACCGCCTGTTTTCAACAGTGGAGGGACGCGCTCCGCCCGCCGGCATCGCTATGCAAAGCATTGCGGGCAGGTCGCGTCCGCAGGACTTTTGCAATTGGCTCCTTCTACAAAATTTCTATCCGTTAAATTACGCCCCATACGTCGCCAGTTCCAGTCCACGTTCGCGGAAATATAGAAAACTATCGTAAGCCACTTCCGGCGGCGTGGAATGGTCGGAGGAGAGAATATACGGGGTTTTCGTCGCCATCAGGGGGAGAATCTTCTTTTTCAATTCCGCTTCGATCCGCCGTTTATCGTTGGATATGATTTCACGGATGTCGATGTTGCCCATGAATCCGATCCGGTCGCCGTAGCGTTGGTTCAATCGAACCAGATCCATGCCCGCCTTGACCTCCATAGCCTGGAGCATATCGATCCCCGCTTCGATCATGCCCGGAACCAGCGGCTCCACGAAACCGCAGGAATGCATGATGACCTTCAGCCCCCGCTGGTGGGCCCAGCCAATGGTCCGTTTATGGGCAGGGAGCACCAATTCCCGGTACATGGCCGGCGACATAAACGGCTTTTCCTTGAAGCCCATGTCCTCGTAGAAAAAGATGCCATCCGGCAAACCTTCCTCGGCGAACAGCATTTCCCACATGCCGATGGTCAAATCCGCATACGTCCGGGTCATATCCAGAACCCAGTCGGGATCAAGCGCCATGCCCACGAGCATATGCTCATGCCCGCACATGGGATGCATCTGCTCGAACACGTTGATCCCGCCCCAGCAAAAGAAATTTTGGCGTTCCCCGGCCGCCTTCTTCGCGTTCCGGTAACCCTCAAAACTAATCCGACGCCGATCCGGCTTTAGGAACGGCTTGATATGCTCTTCCCAGCCGGCGCGGTCTTTAACGAGGAAATCCACGTGTTCTGGCGTGCCGGATTTATGCTTCCAGTAACGCAAAAGCGCGCCACTGCCGTTGCGAACCAGTTTAGTTTCATTATCTTCCTCGATAATCTGGTCCCCGACATCCAGGTTGGCCATACAATTGATCCAGCCGGCCGAGTCAATCTCCATCTTGAAATGAACGCCAACCGGCTCGTCTTTCTTCAGATGGCCTTCTTCAATCCAACGCGCGGATGTTTCCCCCCAAAGGCTCTCACTAAATGAGGCCCGATCTGCCGGCTTCCGCTCCAAAAGATTTTTAACCCGTTCCCGCGCGGTCATGGTTTGCATGGTGCAAAACTCCTGATAATGATAACATCAAATCCCATTCCCAGGCCACGGCGTAAGCCCCGAGCGCGCAAACGCCTCGGGCCAAAGCAAGATCACTGAATCCAGCGCGCGTAAGGCACCCCGTTGGCCTGGTCCTCCCGCAGGGCGACCGTCGCCATGACCTTCGGCACGTACATCTGAGTTTCAAGAGGCAGGTGTTTCGCGACGTCGTCAAACGTCTTGGCGCCATGTTTTTTCATCGCGCGGCCGACCCGGCCCTCCCCCGCATTATAGGCCGCCAAAGCCAGCGACCAGCTTCCGAACTGCTGATAAAGGATCTTCAAATATTGCGCCGCCGCCCGGGCATTCTTGGAGGGCTTCACGCGATCATCAAACGGAAACGTTTTCAAACCAAAACGCTTGGCGGTTTCCGGCATCAGCTGGAATAATCCCACAGCACCCACCGGACTTTTTGCATCCGGGTTCAGAGACGATTCAACTTCCGCCACCCACACCCATCGCTGGGGCGTCCCCTCGGTAGCAAACACCTTTTTCAACTGGGGAACCAGGCGCTGGGCATCCTGCGGCAGGGACCGACCCTGAAGCCGGGTTTTCCATGCATCCTGACTGCGAACAACCGCCAGCCGACGCTCAAGCACCAGCGCCGACACCGGTCGGGGTTTCTCAGGTATCGGCGTAGCCGAACGGATCGCCGCCGGCACCTGGAAGCGGACACCTTGCGTATCCGGCGTCGTCCCGGGTCCGGCGGGACCGGATTCAGGAATCTGCTGAACCGCCATGCCGGCCATGTCGAAGTAATCCCGCCGCTGTTTCAACCAGTCGGCCAGCGGCCGGACATCAGGCAGGGAATTCACGTATTCATAGGCCATGTCCACCGAGGGCATTAGCCAGGCAATATCGCCCAGCGACTGGGACTGCAGGACGCTCTCCACCTGGGTCCAGAACACGTTCCATTCCCTTTCATCGGCCAGACGAGCCACTTGGGGCATAATACGGGATACGGTGTCCTGAAGTTCACGGAAATCGGCCTCGCTCCACTCGTGGGGCGGGGCAAACCATTCCTCGGGAAAACTGACCTCTTCGGCATTCGCGCTGAAAATCAACGGAGTGAGTTCCAGGATCATGCCCAATCCCATACCTATGATGAGTAAACGCATTGAATGGTCTTTCGCTTCGGGAAAGGGCTAAGCAGAGATGGCCCGGCCCATTCCGAGACACCCAAATGCCCTTACCCATCTTCTACAGTTAAAAAACGCGCATGTTGATAATGAACGACTTACGAGGACGACGAAGAGCTGTGCCAACACATTTCCAAAACCGACGCATTACGCCATTACAGTTCTCTGATTGTGACCGGGACGGCTACGCC
>JAHIJO010000126.1 GCA_018898455.1 Verrucomicrobiota bacterium
AAATCCCATAGCCAAAATAGTCAGTCGCTCCGCGGCTCCGTCCAACAACGTTTTATCCCAAATGCTGCTCGAAAATCGCTTGTCTCCCCACGCCAGCGCGGTATACTCGCAGCACTTGGGATAAAACGCTATTCGTTCGACGATCATGTTCGGGATGGCGATCTTGCGCGCTATCCCGTGCTCCTGGCGGGAAATGCGGCATGCATTGACAAAGAACAGGCCGGCGCGCTCCGGCGTTATGTGGAAAACGGCGGGATTTTGGTGGCGTGCCATGAATTCGGAAAATATGATGAACTGGGGTATCCGCATGAGACTCCTCCGCTGGATGATTTTCTTGGCATTCAGTCACGCGCGCCGACCGGCGGAATGCCGACACTGGAGTTTATTGACAAGGATTTAGTGAACGTCTGTGGCAAGTGGGTCACTCTTAATGGCGCCCAGCACTGTCTGGCATCGCCCGCTTCCGACGTTGAGCTCCATGCCTATCATATTGACCGACAGCAAGGTGGTTGGGAAAGGGCGGAGGATCCATCTTCAAAGCCTTTCCCACGAACGCCCGGGTTGTGGATGCGCAAAAGGGGGATAGGAATGGTGGTTTATTCCTGCGCCAATTTCTTTTCGGCATATATCCGTGGGCCGACTCTGCACATGATGCGTTTTTTCAAGGCATTGGTGACACGTTTTTCCGTGCCGGCCATCACCTCGGAGGGACCTGCTTGCGTGACCATGAATACGCGTAAGCGTGAAGACGGTTCATGGATGGTCCATTTGCATAATGCCCCGGGTTCGCTATACCGTTATCCGGGTGTACAAGTCTTCAACAGCGGCCAATTGCTGCCCATATTCGATCTTGGACTCAAGGTGCGGGAAGGTGAAATTCGAAGGGCATACTCGGGACTTTCCAAAGAGGATTTTACTGTCCGCGATCGGGGCAGGACGGTTCATATTCCGCGGTTGGATCGAAACGAGGTGGTGTTGATCGAGTGGAAGTAAAAAGGGGGACCGAAAGGAGAGCTATGAGCCAGAGCGGCATGGTGGTTGACGCATGGAAACGAGCGGATACTGACTGGTTCCGCGACTGCAAGTGGGGGGTGTTCACCCATTATCTCGTCAAACCGGAGACAACTGTCGATGGGTGGAACCGCCAAGTGGACAGTTTCGACACCAAAAGGCGGGCGGATCCGCTCTTCGTGAATCCGGAGAAGGGCGACTTCAGCCTGAAGCCGGATTCCCCGGCCCTCAAACTGGGATTCAAACCGCTGGATCTGGATTGGCTCAGGAAGAAGGAAGCCGTGCAGCCGCGACGCTGAACAAGCACAAGGAGAATTGCGATGCCGATTCGTCAAGGTGAAGGTTCTCCACGTCGGGAGGCGTTGGATTGGTTCAAGAATGCCGGATGGGGCGTCTTTGTCCACTATCTATCTAACGATGAATGGACTTCAGAACAATGGAATCGAAATGTAGATAGATTTGACGTGGAGGGACTTGCGCGGCAACTGGAAAGAATTGGCGTCCCCTACATTTTTATCACGATCGGACAGATCTCCGGGCACTATTGTTCGCCGAATGCCACCTATGATGCGATTGTAGGCATTCGGCCAAGTAAATGCTCAAGAAGAGATCTTGTAAGCGACCTTTATGAACCGTTGGCGAGACGCGGAATCAAGTTGCTGGTCTATCTCCCCTCGGATGCGCCCCGCCTGGATGAGGAGGCTGCGCAAAAGTTGGAATGGGAGGACTGTGAAACTCGCAGGAACAAGCGGCTGGTTGAATACCAGAGAAAATGGGAATCTGTGATCCGCGAATGGTCTTTGCGCTGGGGCGAGAAAATCAGCGGTTGGTGGTTCGATGGTTGCTATTTCGCCGACGAAATGTACCGCCACGATGACGAGCCGAATTTCCGAAGTTTCGCCGCCGCTGCAAGGGCGGGCAACGATCGGAGCCTGGTCTGCTTCAACCCGGGATCGTTGCCGGAGATCATCTGCCATAGCGAGGAAGAGGATTATACCGCCGGGGAGATCGCCAGCCACAGGCGTCCGATTCCTCCCTGTCCTGGACGGTGGGTAGAGCGAAAAGGACACAAGGCTCAGTGGCACGTTCTTCCGTGCGCCTGGTTCTATGGGGCACCACCAAAATACGCTCATTTTCCAATAGAATTTTGCATCGGATATACAAAACATGTCATCGAAAATGAAGGCGTGATCACCTGGGAAATCCCAATTTCGGTTGAGACGGGATTGCTCCCTCATCCGATCGTTGAACAGTTCGCGGCAATTTCCAATGCGATCAATCTCCCGCCGCGGACCGCTTCGGGGCTGAATGTGACATGAAAACAACCATAATGTTTTTTAGGCGCCCGACATCGAGGGATTTCAGGAGGCCGCGGAATACGACTCTGGCGATGCCTGCGGTTCCCCCCGTTATTTGGACAGGTAGCTAAGCGAGGATTTTGGTACGCTACTGACCATAAACGGGAGGGAAAAAGTATGGCTGGGAAACGGAAGCAACATACGGACGATTTCAAGGCGCGGGTGGCGTTGGAGGCGA
>JAHIJO010000127.1 GCA_018898455.1 Verrucomicrobiota bacterium
TCAGTTGCCGGCGCCCGCGAAGATAAATCTTATTGCCGTGGAGTCACGTCAGCCGGAAGTCAAGGATGTGATTCAGCCTGCTGTAGCCAAGTCCACTGTGGATCGGCTGGAATTACGGGCCAATGAAGTCGCGGATGCACGTGGATCTGGAAGTGACGAACATGTCTCCCTGGCCAAGCCGAGCGCCGACGTGAAGCTGGGCAAGCTTGCCGGCAGTACGCCGCGAATCACCGAGAACCGGGTGACGGCGGCGAAGTCCGCGGGTCAGCCCAGGATGGCAGCGGACAGTCTCGCCGCTGAGAGTCCTGACCGTATCGAACGGAAAAAGAACGAGGTGGGGGGACTTTCTCCTGAAGCCACGGCGGCCGCAACTCTTCTTGAACCGGTGCGGATGGGCTACGTCCAGCCGCTCATCGCTGCCACTCGTCCGGGTACGCCGGGGCAGGTTCCATCATCCGCCCCGACCGGTCAGCGTGAATTGACAACAGCGAGGGAAAAGATTGCTGTGTCCGGAGTCCGTCAGCTGACGGACGGGAAACCGCGGGCGGGAGTCAAGGATGCCGTGCCGTCCAAAGAACCGATTCGAATCGGACTTGGAGGCGAAGCGTTTGCCGAACCGATGTCAAAAGCTCCGGCCGTCCATGACGTTATCTCCGACGTGTCCGCGGAGCGGCCCGGGTTGCCGTCCCTTGGAGATCCGGCCCTAAAAATGGAGCTGATGCAGGACGATCAGAGAGCGAGGGGACCGGCCGCGGATAAGTTGGGACCGTCCGATCTGGCCGCTGTAAAAATAAATGGAGGATTAGGGAGCGCCCATGTTGCGGCGGTCCGTGTTGCACCGAAGCGCGTTGCCAGGAGTCAGAATGTCGGGGTGACGTCCGGGACCCTGATCGAGGAATCAGGTGTGCCGCTCCAGACAAGGGAATCCACCTCTGCCGCAGTCAAAGAGCAACTGGCAGGCGCGCAGGCCGGCGGAGGGAACCCGATCGGACATGGCTTGGCGGATATGGGAGCGCCTGTGCAGGCAGTGGCAGGCGTTATGCGCGGCGGTTCGTCAGGCGAGGGATCGGATATTCGATCTGTTGCGTTGGCCCCTGCGAGGGCGAAGCATGCCAGTGCGCCGTCCGAGGCCGGTGGCATCGAGCGTCCGTCGCCGACTCGCCTCGGCGAAGCGCTTGGGCGGAGCCGGGCAGGGCGTTCCGATCTGCCGGTTAGTCAGGATTCTTTCGTGGGGCAGGGGCCCAGCGTCGCCGCGCCCCGCGTCGCGAGCTCGGCAGTCTCCGAAGGGGAGCAGGTTGAAACAGCCGCATCGTTGACGCTCAGGGGTGGCGATGCGAAGGTCTTAGCCGGTCGGATGAGCGTCGAGAGTCAGCAGGGGGAAGACAGTCGACTGACGGACGGCGGGGAGGGGGAAGGTGGCAGAGGGCAGGCTGAGCTTTCGTTGGGGAAGGCCGGCGGGGAGGCCGCGGCTTCAGGAATATCGGTCAAGCGTTTTCAAACGCCGGGTCGTGCTGGCGGCGGCCTATCGGCCGCGCCGGCGGGAACCCTGGTGGTTCAATCTGATCTTCAGGCGGTCGGTCGCGCGACGGCGTCGGGGACGGCTGAGAAGGAGTCGCTTGTGGCCCTGAACACATCCGCCAGCGCGTCGGATTCAAGTGGGCCCGCGCTGGTGGCGCCAACGGTTATACGGCGGGATTCGTCTGCGGGCGGGACGGCGGAAGCAGGCGGCTTACCAGTAGGGGTCGGGGACCTGCAGGTCGCAAAGGCCGGCGGCGCTGATCCGTTCCTATTCGAACCCCAGGGTGGCGGCGGACTGGGGGAGCTTGCGGAGACGATGAATGGCGTCAGCGAACCTGATCCCTCCCTGATGGACTTGATCCTGAGCGCTGGTCCGTCTAAGGCGCGAGTGACGTCCGATATATCCGCGTCGCCGTCTGGGCAGGTGGCGCGCCGTTCATTCCTTTCGGTGGGAACTACGCCGAACCCGGAATTTGTTCCGGAGAAGGCCATTTACAAGATGCGCAAGCCGGAAAAACGCAGGCAGTTCATCAAGGAACTGGGCGGCACGGTGCAGACCGAAGAAGCCGTCGAGCAGGCCTTGGCGTGGTTGAGCCGCGCGCAGAGCGATGATGGCCGATGGGATATTGACGGATTCAAGACACTCAAGGAATGCGGCGGGGCCGGCGACCTGGTCAATGAGGATGTGGGCGTGACGGGACTGGTTCTGCTCGCCTATCTCGGAGCCGGCTACACGCACCTCGACGGCGCGTACCAGGAAACGGTACGCAAAGGGCTCGATTGGCTCTTGAACTGCGAGAAAAAAGATGGCGATATCCGCGGCGCCGGCCAGATGTACGGCCAGGCGATGGCGACCACGGCGCTTTGCGAGTCGTATGCCTTGACCGGCGACGAGCGTCTGCTGGCGCCGACTCAACGCGCGGTTAAGTTCATTGTGGATTCCCAGACGCCGGAATCCGGCTGGCGCTATATGTCGCGCAATGACAGCGATACCTCCGTCACCGGCTGGCAGATCCTTGCCCTCAAGAGCGCCCAGATTGCGGGATTTACTGTTCCAGACCAAACGTTCCGATGGATGAATCTCTGGCTGGACAAGGTGCGGCAGGGTGCTGATGGCGGTTTGTATTCGTACAAGCCCGGACATGTCGTGACCCCAGTCATGACCGCGGAGGGAGCATTCTGTCAGTTGTTCATGGGTGAACAGGCGAACGCCCGGGCACAAGCCGAGTCCGTCGCCTTCATCATGCAGAACCTTCCCGTCTGGAATCCGGAGAGCCGCTCGGTGCATATATATTATTGGTACTATGCGACCCTGACGATTTACTTATCGGGAGCGCAGGAATTCAAGGCGTGGAATTCGGCGCTTACCAAGGCGCTTCTGCAGGGGCGCAGCACATCCGGTCCGGCGGCGGGGAGTTGGGATCCGGTGTGCCTGTTGGGTTTCCGCGGCGGGCGCATCTACTCGACAGCGGTTGGAGCGTTATGCCTGGAGGTCTACTATCGCTTCCTGCCTCTTTACAAGCAGAAGAAGCCATAAGGGGCAGAGATAGTGAAGGGCTTGTTGCCCAAATCGATTTATACCCTTTTTATCGCCTTGCGGCGTCACTACAAACGTGATTTGCACAGGAAAATAATGCGTTTGTAGTGCGGCCGTCAGGCCGTGTCCGATTTGGGCAATAACAATTTTCTTCCGAATAATCTATGTCACCCCGTTCCACAGAATGACGGTGGCGTTCACAATTGAGTCCAGCCAGGCGGTGCCGGCGGTTCGGTCTTCCGGGCTCAGGCTTTTCACGGCATTCAGGTAATCCGTTCGGGCCGGAATCCTGGACAGCGCATCCAGGAGTTCATCCCGTTTCGCGATATCGCCTTCCACGTCATCGAGGCGGGCCAGCTGTTCCTGCATTTTCGGCCACCGTTCAATGAACTCTTTTTGCTGAACAAAGGGATGGGTGTTGAGGTCCACTGTGTCCGGCGCCGATTTTGCGAGTTCGAGCGACGGGGGCATTTTCTCGGCCAACTGGTTGAGCCGTTGTACCCGTTCGCGCAGGATGGTCTGAATACATTCCTGGGCCCCGGCGAGGCATGCGGTTTGAAATTCATCCGCGCTGAGGAAACAGGAGCGCACCTGCCGGTACCATGCGCGCAGGGCATTGATGTTGCCGATATAGTGGTGATAATCAGGTGGATGGACTGGTAAGCGCCGGCCTGGTAATGCGGGGTAGTTTTCCGAGCCGGAGCCGGGGGAAGAATAATCCGGGTTCGAGCACATCGGTGCGCACAATTGTCCCCGGCGGGATCGATTGTTACGGACTCCGGATTGGGTATCTGGACGCCCCGCTGGAGCAGGACTTGAACAGATGATGTGGCGTCATCAGGCATAGAATGAAATCCTCGTCCGGGTATTTATACTATTGCCGAGTAATGCCATGAAATCAGGCGCTGAATGTAATGCTTCAGTTACAGGGGAGTTGCGGTGTTGCTGTGTCGGATAGCCGGCTATGTTGCGGCCTGGTCGCCGGATGCGTTCACGTATACTTCTGTACGACGGCGTTCATGGCCGTTTCACTCTGTTCCATGCTTTCGATCATCTTGAATTGCACGCGGGCGCGGTCCAGATTGTGATCCGGACGATGTATTTTGAAATAGACGTCGCCTAGAAGATAATCAGTCAAAAACCTGATACCGATCGTAAGCGTGATCACCCGGCCGGCGACGACCAGATGCTCCGTTTCAATGGAAGATAGGAAAGACCGGGCGCCCTCCAGATATCCGCGCGTCAGCGCTTCGAACAGGCCAATATCCAAAGTCACCTTGTTCAAATCCCGTTCGTCTTCCTCCGAGGTGGCGGGCATAGTGCGCACCATGTCGCCGAAGTCGTAGAGTGCGCACCCGGTCATGACCGTGTCCAAGTCGATCACGCAGACCCCCTGGCCAGTCCGATTATCGATCATGACGTTATTGATCTTGGTGTCGTTATGCGTAATACGTTCCGGCATATGGCCGTTTTCGATCAGGTTGGTAATGATGGAAGCCATCGGCCGGTGAGCCAGGCAGAAATCAATCTCCTTCCGGGCGGCCGCGCAACGGTTGCAGGAATCCTTTTGGATGGCATCCTCCAGCGTCTGAAAACGCCGGGGGGTATGGTGAAAGTAGGGAATCGTGTCATGGAGCCGTCCGCCGGGCAGATCGGCCAACTGGGCCTGGAAATTACCAAACGCCTTGGACGCTTCAAATGCCTGGACGGGATTGGAGCAGACATCCACGGTTATGGCGTCTTGGACAAATACATACATGCGCCAGTAATTGCCGTCGGCATCCTGGAAATATGAATGGTTTGATCGAGTGGGAATGACGATCAGGGTTTCCCGGTTCGCATTATGCCCGGGGGTGCCGTTAAGTTTTCCCTGGAGATGGCCGGTGACCCGGATGATATTATCCATCAAATGGGGCGGGTTTTTAAAGACGACATGGTTGATTCGCTGTTGAATTGTGTTCGCAGGTTTCCCGTTCACCTGCCATTGAACAAGATAGGTATCATTGATGTGCCCGTTGCCGTAGGGCACAGCATCCACCCAAGTCCCGGAGATCTGGAATTGTTCCCCGACGGCCTGTAAAGTTTTTTTATCATGCAACATTGGCGAGGGAGAATACGAAAAGGCGCCGGAGGTTGTCAATCCTTTCCCGCCTGAAATTCCTGCCTGATTATATCCTTCTTCAATTAGCCTGATTTCTATGGGTATGGGGACCCCCCCCACGGCTAATTCTTCCTGTTCTTGAATATAGTGAGAGATAACGATTTATGCAATATAGACTGGACATGGATTGGCGACTTTTCTATGATTTATTGCATGAAACCAAAACTACATGTACCGAACGAGAGAGAGCAACGGA
>JAHIJO010000128.1 GCA_018898455.1 Verrucomicrobiota bacterium
CGGATCATCAATGCCGGCTGTCTCGGTCAGATTCCGGAAATCCTCGACGGCGATTATCCGCACCGGCTCCGCGGCTGTGATGCCCAGGCATGGGGCGTCACCGAACTCTACCGGGTGCTGAAAGGGGTGGAAGGCATCTCCCAGCCGGGTCGCCCAGCCATAAAGCAACCTGGCCAAGATTGATCGTTAACCACGAAGCGCACGGAAATGATTAAAGATGTTGTTCAGTCATAATGAAGGCTAATTTAGCAGACCAGGATATGAGCCTGTACCCGATTCTGCTTCTGGTGCCAGATGGGTCGGATCACCAAGTTGTTCTTCTCAATACGGAACGCCGCCTCGGCTTCGGTCAACTGAATATACGCCCGCCAGAGTTCCTCCGCCGACCATAGAATATGCAGGATGCTGACGCTGTTCATAATTCACCGCGGAAAAAAATTAACCACAGAGATTCCTAGCGCGGCGTCCTTGGCATCAAAGTGCACGATAAGTTCGCCGCCGAAAACCGCTAAGCCCCGATACTGCTGGGAAAGGCGCACGTGATGATACGATAGATTGTCGGCATCCACTCGGAAAACAGAGAATTCTGACGGTGCGTCCCGCAGACGATACAAGGCGGATAAACGATCCATAACCGCAATGGCGTTTTCGGCATAGGCTGCGCCGGGCTGGGCTCGCGGAAAACCTGGCGGCCTTTGGCGATCAGCGTCGCGGCGCGAGGTTCCGGCGGTGGTGTTTGTTCATCGGGGAGAAAACCATATCCCGTCATTCCCCAGATCATGGACACCGTTACCCATCCGATAACTCCCGAACGATAGGGAAATTTCACGAATCACCCCGCAAGGTTATGATGAAAAAAATAGCTACTTGGCTTTGCCGTGATGCCCGGCGGCTTCCGGCTTTATCCGGCAGTTGCCGGGCTCCGCCAAGACACGTGCCTGTGCCACGGAAGGCTTCACTTTCTATGGTAAAGGATAGCAAATTCCCCGCGCAACTCAAGCGCGGATTTGAAAGTACTCAAATAGCCGCCAGGGTTCAGCCTGGTAAATACTCATCCGGATGCCGTTGTCCGGTGGTATAAGAATTTTGACAAACTCGGGGGAAAACGGCAGAATGCAATGCCGTCAAGATGAATGGAATTAAAGGAAAGGATTTGAAGTTCATGAAACCAACATTAGTTGTCATGGCCGCCGGCGTGGGCAGTCGTTACGGGGGGTTGAAGCAGATCGATCCGGTGGGGCCGTCCGGGGAAATTATGCTGGATTATTCCGTGTTTGACGCCATCCGTGCCGGGTTCGGCAAAGTGGTGTTCATTATTCGCCGCGATATCGAGCAGGATTTCAAGGCTGTGATTGTTTCCCACTTCGCCGGGCGGATCCCGGTGGACTATGTGTTCCAAGAGCTGGCTAACCTGCCCGCCGGCTTCACGGTGCCTCCGGACCGGAAGAAACCCTGGGGTACCGGCCATGCGGTGCTCCAGTGCAAGGATTTGGTCAGGGAGCCGTTTGCCGTCATCAACGCAGACGATTTCTATGGGTGCCAATCCTATGCAGTCATCGCCGATTACCTGCAGAACCTGCGGCCTGACGGCCATGACCATGCCATGGTGGGCTTCAAGCTGGCCAACACGCTTTCGGATCACGGCAGTGTCACCCGTGGCATCTGCGAAACCGATGTGCAGGGAAAGCTGGTGAGTGTAGCCGAGCGGTTCAAGATTGAGAAAACTGCGTCCGGTGCCCGCTACGAAAACGAGACCGGCCAATGGGTGAATTGCCGGGGCGAAGAAATCGCGTCCATGAACCTGTTCGGGTTCACGCCCGCGCTGTTTGTTATGCTGGAGGAAAAATTCCCGCCATTTTTAATAAGCGCGGCGGGCAATCCCAAGGCGGAGTTCCTGCTCCCGGCCATCGTGAATACGCTGATTCAGGAACGCCGAATCACGCTGAATGTTTTGCAAACGCCGGAGCAGTGGTTCGGGGTCACTTACAAAGAAGATAAACCCATCGTCAGCGCCGGAATCCGGGCCCAGATTGCCGCCGGCGTGTATCCAGAGCGGCTCTGGAGCTGAGCTGGCCGGGTTTAGCTCGTATTGTTTACCATTAAAACGTTCAGGATTTGTTACCTAAATGGAGATGTTTCACTTCGCTCAGTATGACAATTTTGAAAAGAGTAAAAACACAAAGGAATTGTCATTCAGAGGCGCTTTCAGGCGCCGAAGAATCTCGTCCTTTCCGATTTGGGCAACATGTCCTTAATGCTCAATGTCATTAGTTATGGTTGAATGTTGAACGTTATTCGGGAGCGGGCGCAAGATCGCAGCGGGTCAGGTCCATTATGTTTACCGGTCATGGCGGAACAGGAGCGGCGGAAGCCCGGGCGCTGGGAAGACCGGTACTGGATGTTTCCGCGAGTATCGCGCCATTTTCGCCGCCGGAGGCGGCCCGGCTCGCCTACCAGCGGGCGGCGGCTGACCTTGACCGTTATCCGCCTATCGACGGTTTTCCGTTGCGACAATCCCTTGCAGACTCCCAGGGCCTGGATATAGACAACGTACTTGCCGGCGGCGGCACTACCGAATTTATCTACCTGATCCCGCGCACGCTTCGGCCCGGCCGCGTGTTGGGTTTTGTGCCCACTTACCGGGACTATGCCGAAGCCGCCCGGTTGGCGGGATGTGCCTTTGTACCGTTGCTGACCGTATGGGAACAGCGCTTTGCGCGCGACTTGGCCAAGCTGGATGCCGCCGCGCGGGCACAGGATCTGGTCTTCCTGTGCAATCCCAACAATCCCACGGGGGATATCCTGGCGCCGGATGTCATCCGCGGATTTTGCGACCGCCGTCCGGATGTGACTGTGGTCGTGGACGAAGCCTACGTGGAATTTGCCGGAATCGACCGCTCTTGCCTGGATTCAACTATGCCGCGCAACCTGCTGGTGCTTCGCAGTCCGACCAAGTTTTACGCCGTGCCCGGGATCCGTTTGGGCTATTGTCTTGGCCGGCGGGATCTGATCGCAGCACTGCTGGATGCCAAAGAGCCGTGGACGGTCAGCGCTCCGGCGCTGGCCGTGGGGCTTGCTCTCCTCAACTATTCCGATTATGAGGCCCGCGTCAGGGACGTTCTTGGTCGCGAAAAGCCTGCCTTGGAATGCATGCTGGCGGCGATTCCCGGGCTTTCCGTCTGTCCCGGCGCCGCCAATTTTCTACTGTGCCGTATTCAGGCCGATGCGCCGCCGGCCGCGGACCTCCGGGCCGCGTGCCTGAAACAGGGACTGCTCATTCGGGACGCTTCCAATTTTGAAGGTCTTGACAGCCGTTATTTCCGGGTTGCCGTCCGGACCGGCGAAGAAAATATACGCATGGCGCGGATAATCCGGGACGTCTTGACGGGTCCAAGGGATAGTAAAATTGCCTGCTCGATCTAATAGGAATTTATTATGTAGGGGCTGAGCTCTTGTCACGCCGTAGTGCGCCACGGCGAACGAAGGGGGATGCTCAGACTAGGGCTTTGAACCATAAAGACGGGTTCAGCAAGCGGAACCCCTATCATATATGGTTATTATGACGATTTCCTCATTTTTTCTTCTGTACGGACTCCAAGTCCTGGTGGGGATGGTGATGGACTTTCTCATTGGCGATCCCCGCCGGCTGCCGCACCCGGCCCGGGGGGTGGGGCGGCTGATTGTCCGGTTGGAAGCTTTCATCAGGCCGCGCTTTCAGAATCTGAAAGTCGCCGGCGCCGCGCTTTGCGCGCTCACCATCTTGGCCACGGCGGGGACCGCCTTGGCCTGTGTAGCGCTCCTGACTATTGCGGATACCTGGTTCCTGCCGCCCGGCTTGTTCTGGTTCTCCGGCGGCTGGCGCTCAATTCCCTGGTTCAGTGTCATGGGCGGCGGCGTTCTCTGCGGCATTTGGTTTTCATGGAGATCGCTTGGCGATGAAGCTATTAAGATTTACCGCTTGCTGGAAGCTGACCGGCTGGCGGAAGCCCGGCGGGCGTTGAGTATGATCGTTGGTCGTGATACTCAACACCTGGAGGAACGGGACATCGTCCGCGCAGTTGTTGAGACCGTGGGGGAAAATTCCGTGGACGGCGGTATCGCGCCGGTCTTTTACGCGCTGTTGGGCGGGCCGGTGCTGGCGACATTATTCAAGGCGGCGAGCACATTGGATTCCATGGTTGGGTATCGCAATGAAAAATACCGCGATCTGGGCATGGTGTCGGCCCGACTCGATGATGCGCTGAACTATATTCCCGCCCGTCTGTCCATCCTGCTGATTCCGCTGGGTGCGTTCCTGGCGGGTCTTAGTCCGCCGGCCGCGTTCCGGATCGGGCTCCGGGATCATGCCCTTCATCCAAGTCCCAATTCCGCCTGGGGCGAAAGTTGTTTTGCCGGCGCGCTGGGAGTGCAACTGGGCGGGCCTGTCGTCTATGGCGGGACTCCTTCCGAAAAACCAAGGCTGGGTGATCCGCTCCATCCGCTGTCACGCCGGGATATTCTGAGAGCACGCCGGCTTTTATTCTGTACGGAAATTGTTATCCTGGCGGGCTTGTTAGTTGGGATCGGTCTGGTTCTCCATGCGTAATGCCCGGTTCCATGTCCGGCAGACCGCTTGACTTTCAGCCCCCTTTTGGGCATATTGTCATTCGTTTTGGTGAAATGGGCATGGTTCAATTTCGGGTAATACGGAAGACGCTCCGACGGAGAGGGGCGGCTTCAGTAAGAGTGTTCTCTGCTGTAACCCGAAATTGAACCATGCCGCGAGATGGCTATGAAAAACGGAAAAAGGAAAATCCGGACGGAAGTCCTCAGGGAATTGAGTTTCCTCGAATCCTTGTCCCGCCGTTGTCCGCAGGATCCTGAAATTCTCAAGGCCCTGAGCGATTTATATACGCAGGTCGGTCGATTCGCAGAGGGCCTGAAAGCGGACTTGGATCTTAGCCGCCTGTGTCCCCGCGAACCCTTGGTATGGTATAACCTGGCTTGCAGTTACGCCCTGACTGCCCGCACTGATGAAGCCCTGTCCGCTCTGTCGCACGCGGTGGATCTTGGATACCGGGACTATGGCTGGATCCGGCAGGACTCGGATCTGGAGTCCATCCGGCAAGATCAGCGTTTCAAAGCTCTCCTGCAGCGCCTGATGACCGGCAAGAATGCGGCATCCCGTTCCTCGTGAAGACCACTTCCAAGGGACTCGCCGCCGAATGAATTGACCTTGCGGAATAATGGTGTGCATGTCATTTTGAGAATAACGATATCTGACCATAAAAATCATTTATTTCTTGTATTATTCGAAAAGGGTAAGCTATTATTTGTTCGTAATTGGGTATTAGGTGATACCTGCCTCCCCAGTAACTTCCGTTTGCAGGGGGATTGAACCGTCGGCGACCGGCGGTGGATTCGCTAAGCAGTTACAAAGGGCGGGGACGGAAGTTTAAGTTTTTCAAGAACGCAATTATCATAGCAGGAGGGCATTATGAGTGCGTCAAAATCATTATTGATCTGGTTGTGTGTTGTGGGGAGCAGTATCGGTATGAGCGCGTCTGCCGAAAGAGGCCTTATATCGGCCCGTTCTTCCGAGCGGAACGTGACGTTACCGATGGCGGCGCAATACGCAGTATCGGCCGCGCTGGGCAAGGACCAGACGGCGTATCACGTTGTCCCCATGGTTCAGGCTGACCCGAGATGGGCGCGGGATAGTTACCAGGCCGCCAATTCCAGCCAGCATTTCGATACGCGCTTCGACGCGCAAGGCGCCAGTATTGTGAGCGCCGGGATGCATTGGAACCTCAGTGTGCGCGAGTGGGGCTATGGCGACTCAGGCTGCGCCGGAGGCGGATCTGCCTCCGGCAGAGAAAACACGACGGTGGCGGGGCCTTTCGTCTCCGCCAACCGGGTGGAGTACCGCCGGGGAGCATTGACCGAATGGTATGTCAATGGTCCGCTGGGCTTGCAACAAGGGTTCACCGTGGCAGCGCCGCCGGCCAGGCTCCGCGAGAGCGCTATGCCCAGGCAAGCGCGCCACGGCCCGGATCACGCGCCGCTGACACTGGTGTTGAATCTGCCCGCCGGCGGGGGCCACAGCCAAGTGGATGCCAACCGGACGGGGCTGAGCCTCATGACGGATAAGAACGAACCGGCACTGCGTTATAGCGGCTTAACCGCGCTGGACGCTGACGGGCGGCGTTTGCCGGCGTGGCTGGAAACGCGGCGCCATGACTTGTTGTTGCGCGTGGACGATACCGGGGCGCGCTATCCCCTCGTCATAGATCCATTTGTCCAGCAGGCCAAACTGACCGCGGTGGACGGCGCCGCGTACGATTATTTTGGCAGAGCCGTAGCCTTGAGCAGTGACGGGGACACCGCCATCGTTGGCGCGTATGAAGCGGATGTGGGCGGGAATGCCAACCGAGGGGCGGCCTACGTGTTCACGCGCTCCGGCGTTACCTGGAGTGAGCAGGAGAAACTGATTGCCGCAGACGGCGCCATGAATGACTATTTTGGCAGAGCCGTAGCCTTGAGCAGTGACGGGGACACCGCCATCGTTGGCGCGTATGCAGCGGATGTGGGCACTAATCTCAACCAGGGGGCGGCCTACGTGTTCACGCGCTCCGGCGCTGTTTGGACTCAGCAGGAGAAACTGACCGCCGCGGACGGCGCCGCGAATGATGAATTTGGCATATCTGTGGCGTTGAACAGTGACGGGGACACCGCCTGCGCCGGCGCGTATCAGACGGATGTGGGCGGGAATGCTAACCAAGGGGCGGCCTATATGTTCACACGCTCCGGCGTTGCCTGGAGTGAGCAGGAGAAACTCATTGCCGCGGACGGCGCCGCGTACGATTATTTTGGCAGAGCCGTAGCCTTGAGCAGTGACGGGGACACGGCCATTGCAGGCGCGTATGAAGCGGATGTGGGTGGGAATGCCAACCGAGGGGCGGCCTATGTGTTCACGCGCTCCGGCGTTGTCTGGAGTGAGCAGAAGAAACTGATTGCCACTGGCGGCGCCGTGAATGATTATTTTGGCAGAGCCGTAGCCTTGAGCAGTGACGGGGACACAGCTATTGCCGGCGCGTATTCGGCGGATGTGGGGGGGAATACCAACCAGGGGGCGGCCTATGTGTTCACGCGCTCCGGCACTGCCTGGACTCAGCAGGAGAAACTGACCGCCGCGGACGGCGCTGCGAGTGATTATTTTGGTTATGCCGTGGCGTTGAGCGGTGACGGAGACACGGCCATCGTTGGCGCGTATCAGGCGGATGTGGGGGGGAATACCAACCAAGGGGCGGCCTATGTGTTCACGCGCTCCGGCGCCGCCTGGAGTGAGCAGGAGAAACTGACCGCCGCGGACGGCGCCGTGAATGATTATTTTGGCAGAGCCGTAGCCTTGAGCGGTGACGGGAACACGGTCATCGCCGGCGCATATCAGGCGGATGTGAGTGGAAATGTTAACCAGGGGGCGGCCTATGTGTTTGCGGTTCCGCCGCCGCCCACGGGAGTTGCTGCAAGTTATGATTTCTATATTGACCGTGTGCGGGTGACTTGGCATGCCGCCGCCGGCGCGACCGGCTACGAAGTCTGGCGTGGGACAGGTAACGACACGAGCCAGGCAACGCGCCTTGGGACGGGCATCTCCGGGACGAGCTACGACGACATGGCCGCGACGGCAGGGACGCCCTATTATTACTGGGTTAAGACGACTAATGCGAGCGGCACGAGCGTGTTCAGCGCGTCCGCCATGGGTAAAATATTGTTCGGTCCGGATGTGCGGCTGAATGGCGCGGCGGGGCCGGTGACCGTGGCCGCGGGGATAGAGCTTGTGGTTACGGTGAGCCTGAACCCGACGGCCCAGTATACGGGTTATCCCATGGACTGGTGGGTGGCGGCTTCCACGCCCTTTGGCCTCTATTTTCTGAACTCCAGCATGGTCTGGACCAAGGAGATCGGCCCGGTGTATCAGGGCGGCCTGTTCGGCCTGCAATCGGCCGTGGCATTGGACACCACCACCCTGCCGACGGGAACCTATACGTTCTATTTCGGGCTGGATACGCTCAACGGCAGCCTGGACTCGGATGTGATCTATGACAGCGCCACGGCCACCATTGTGCCATAAATATGATCCCAGAACAGATGGGATTGGTGTGATGTCGCGATAATCTTATCCGCTGACCAACTGATTTAACGTCGATATTTCAAGTTGTGTTTGTATCGGTTTTTACCCCCACCTTGGTCCTCTCCCGGCAAGGATAGGGTTGTCCTTCGGCTCAGCTTGTTTGACAAATAGTTATCGAAATAATAGAGGGTTGATGATGAGAAACATGACCAGAAGTATAATCTTGGGTTTCGCGGTATTGGTCACGGGCTTGCTTATCGGGGTACCGCTGAATGCGGCCATGAAGGTCGGTGTCTTCGATGCCGGTCTTACCGGATCAAAATCCGGCTCAGGCAAGGGCATTGTCGAAGGATTGGCGGATATGACCGATGTCACCTTTGAATATATCGGCGATCTATCGCTGACGAATCTGATCAAGTTCGACGTGGTTGTGCTTCCCGGAATATACCCAAGCGGTCCGATGGAGAATGCTTGTACCAAGACCATTCCCGCGTATGCGGCCGTCGGTGGCGGAGTGGTTATGGGCATGTGGTACTGTCAGATCGGTTTTGACGAAGTATTTTTACACCGGGGTGAATCATGGTTCCTCAGGGGTGATAAGGGAACGAAGAAATATGCTCCTGCTGTCGATCATCCCGTCACCCAGGGAATCAAGGAATACGAGTCAGCCTACACCGGCTACATGCTGATTGATCCGGCGCCGGGCGCGGTTCAGATTCTCAAGGCCGTCAAAGGGCGGGGCGCCGGGGTTGCCGGCGAATTCGGACTCGGCCGTGTGGTAGCCCTTGGTGGTGTGCTGGGTAAGCAAGGCAATAGCTGGAATTTTGGCGATGACGTTCCGGTCCAGGGCGATGAGGCGAACCTTCTTAAAAATGCCGTCCGCTGGGTGGGCGAGAAGAAAAAAGTATCCGCGGAAAATCTGGAACTGTTCCTTAACACCCTTGGTACGGATATTGACGGAAGGTTGAAAGGACGGATTGAGTGGATGAAAGAGATCCGGTCCGACCAGGAAAAGAAAAGCGGAATACTTAAGAAAGAAGAATCCATAAAGATCCTTAAGACGGCTTGGGCCAGTTTCACTGAAGATCAGACGGCGCTTCGGCAGGAACTAGCTTCCATTCGCACAGACCTGGCAAAGTTTAAAAACACCAAAGACCTGAAGCTGGACGCAGGCCACCTGGTAGTCCGGATGAGAGATTACCGTAAAGCGCTTGACTTAAAGACGATGAATATCGGTTTGGCGCTGGCGGATGCCGGAAGAATGGCGCGGCTTGCTGAAGGACTTTCCATCGAAAGGAAGCAAGTCCGCTTTGCCCGCGGCTTTTATTATCCCGGGGCATCAATCAGGAATGCCGGGCCCGATATCGTTCTGCATTTGCGCAGGATGCAGGAAGAATTTCACGCGAATTTCGTGACCGCCGCTTTTAAACGCTACGAGAAGAAAGATAAATGGGCGTACACTAACGACGCGGCCGTGATTGACCGGTACTTGGGCGCTGCGGATTTGTTTGGCCTGTCCTCCTTCGCCATTTACCATTATGGCGTGCTTGATCGCGGCTGGCCGGGCATGAAGGAGGCTAACGAATATTATGCTCGGCATCCATCCTTCGGCGGACTCATTGTTGATGAGCCGTTTTACAATCCGTTTGGCGGGAATTGGGGCGAAGCCAACCCTGACCCCTCGGAGGAATTTTCGGCCTACGTTAAAGAGCACTATCAGCCCGAAGAGCGGACCAAGCTTGGGATTCGCGATGAAGACCTGGCCCGGATACCCAAGCCTGAAGAAATCGCGAATAAACGCGCGCTCTGGGCAATCCTGGGCGAGTTCTGCCGGGATAAGATTGGCGGGTTCATGAAACGTGACCTCACTGCGGTCAGGTCAATCGATCCCAGCCTGATCGCGACCATGGACCTGCAGGGGGTCGGCTATCCGGTCTGGTACACGACCCTGGCCGAACTCGGTGGCGGAATCATCATGTGTGAACCGTATGATCGCGCCAGCTATCGCCAGGTAGCGACCGAAGAGCTTTTGCGCGGCGCCCAACCAGGCAAGGTCTGGAAATGGATTGCGCCGGCACTGCCCTATGCGTGGCATTCCGAGGCAGACTACCGTAAATCACTATATCAGGCCATGGCACATGGCGAAGGGATCGGCATCTTTCTATATACCTACCTGATTGATGGAATGACCGGTTATTCCGGCGACAGGAAATGCTGGCAACCCGATCTTATTAATCCCACCAAGGAAGTATTCGCTCAGATCGAGAAACTCGAAGATTACCTGGTTGATACCAAATCTACCGCCAAAACCGCAATCCTCGTGTGTGAACGCAGCAGCTGGAACGATTTCTTCAAAAGCAACATCTTCTTGAGCAATGTCATGGGCTTATTCGAGAAACTCGTGCTCAACGGCCAGGTGCAGACGGATTATGTTTTCACCGAACTGCTGAACCGGGATTGGGTCAGGGAAAGGATGAAACGCTATCGGCTGATCTTCGCGCCTTGCGCCATATCCCTGAGCAAAGATGAAGTCGCCGTACTCCGGGATTGGGTCAAGCAGGGAGGAATGCTTGTGGCCGGCGGCGGCATGTCGCGGCGCAATGAATTCGGACTCGACCAGCCTGACTACGGCTTGGCGGATGTACTGGGTGTGAAGTACAAAAAAACGGTCACGCTTGAAAATGCCGTCATCATCGTTCCAACCAATTCGACTCTGGCTGCCGCGACCAATAAATTTGAGAAGATCAACGGTTGGGGCGATGAGGTTCAGTCCGGACGAAATACCAGGATTCTCGCGCAAATTGAAGGCGCCACTCTCACTGCCGCCAGTCCGGCAATCACCTGCACGCAAGTCGGAAAAGGCTGGTGTGTATTTGTAGCGCCTTGGAACCTGGGAGAACTGCCGGTTGCCTTGCTTGACGCACTGCTTAAATTTGCGGTCAAAACGGCTAAGATCGAACTCAATCTGATGATCGCCAATTGTCCGCCCGGCGTGGACTTCACGCTCCGGGCTCAGCCGGAGAAGAAGCGCCTCGTTCTGCACCTGCTTGATCAGAGCAATCCGGAAAGGAAACTTTCCGGAGTCGAGGTCAGCATTCCGGTGGGCAAGGGGTCCAATCCGAGCGTTACGGATGCCATGAACGGCGCAATGATCGTGAGTGCCATTACCGGCGCTGGTGACGTTCCAGTCTTGAAGTTTACCGTTCCGCCATGGGAGTTCTACAAACTTATCGTGATCGAAGACGTAATTCCTGCACCGTAATGTGCGGGAAACTGCCGGCGAGGATAGTCAAGGAAACGCAATTTTGGCGGCGGCGGGGATGCGGTTACGGAGGGCGACGGATGCCCGTTGCTCTTATCATGGAATCGTGAAAAAGCGCCAAATCATTTTTCTCCGGGATCGGGAAGTATGACCTTGGGTTGCGGACGAAAGCCCACCTTGGGCATCTAACCGCTTTCCGAGGATAACCGCGGCACCAAGAGGGCTAAACTAGTTGGGTGTAATTGCCGAAGGATTTATGTTGCTCATTGTGAATAACTGGTTCTCAGAATCTGACCACACGAAAAATCTTGAGCGCTACCAGCCGATAGCGGACCTTTATGCCTCCCGGACCGGGGCAACCACGATCATAAAAGGTTTCCGGGAAGTATCGCTTAAATCGTTGAGAGCTTGCGACGGTCTGAGCGGGATTATCCTCGGAGGCTCGCCCGACGACTATGGCAAGTACGACATGCAGGAGTTCGCGGGAGAATATGAAGTCATCCGTGATTGCGAACTGCCAATCCTTGGCATCTGCGCTGGCCATCAGTTGATCGGCTTCGCCCATGGTGTGCCGGTGGAGAAGACCAAACCCAAAGAGAAAGGTTACTGCGAGATGAAAATACAGCGCCGGGACGCCATTTTCGATGGATTGCCGGACAACTTTGTCGTTCACGAGGGGCACGAGTGGGAGGTTATGCGGCTCCCGAAGGACTACGTTCTTTTGGCCTCCAGCGGGGCCTGCGAGCTACAGGTCATCAGGCACAGGACAAAACCTGTCTATGGCGTTCAGTTTCACCCAGAGATGTTCACCCCACAGTATCCGCACGGAGAAGCGATCATTTCCAACTTCTTGAAGATGTGTGTTTCGGCTTCTGCCTGAGATGGCAATATGTTGCAAACCGTGAGCAACGGGACGACAAAGACAGGCAAGCGGGGAATTGATGGCGCGAAGTCGAAAAGGAAAGAAAAAGAATCCATGCGGGAAATCAGGACACATTAAGGTGGAATTCAGAGTCGAAAATCAACAAACTCGTACAATATTATCACGGTGGGAGTTTTTCGCCTATTGATTAACTCCCGGGATCGAAGGTTTTTTACGGCATTCGGGTATTCCAATCGAAACATCCGTTACAGGAGGTGCATGATGAAAATAGGTTCAATTAGTAAAATCGTTTTAGCTCTGGCGGTAATCTGCGGGCTGGCACTTTCGGGTCGGGCGGCTGACGTCCAGGCGCAAACCGTGCCGCAGGACAGGGTCCAGAGTCTCTATATCAACTGGTATCTCTATCCGCGGAACCAGTTGGGCGTCGATTTTTACATCGATATCGCGTTGCGTGCGGGATTCAATCGGTTGATGCTGCCGGTCTGCAGTCCGTATCCCAAGGACCGGGTGCCGGAGCAGATGCACGAATACTTCATTGAACAATGCCATAAACACGGCATCCAGGCCATCGCCTGGTATTTCACCAAGACCGTGACCGAGCCGGAGAAATTCCTGAAGGAAATTCTCACTAAATATAAGTTCGACGGCGTCAGCGCCGATGACGGGTACGAGATGGTGGTGGGCGGAAAGGTCAAGACCCCGGCGGACATGGACAAGTGCATGGCCTACGCGAAAAAAGTCCACCGCGCCGTCAAGGGCGTTGATCCCAAACTTAGCGTGGCAACTTCCGGCAGCCAACTGCCCGAGGCTTGTCCGGTTGGCATCCGTTGTATCAAGGAAGGTCTGCTGGATTTCTGCGAACCCGAAGTGTACCACCGGGCCAAGGACGATAAAGCGGACCGCAGCGGATACGCAAAAGTTTGGCTTGAAGCGGTGGGCAAGGAAAATGCGGGTAAAATTGTCATCCTCCTGGTCAATGATATCATGGACGCAAAACCCAAACTCGCGAACGATCTGCTCAAAGAGGTGAAGGAAATACTTGGGGTGTCGCCCAAAATCGGCGTGGGCCTGTTCGCCTCGTATTGGTTGACCGACGACCAGATTGAAATCATGCGGACCAGGGAGCCCTACACGGGCAAGCTGCCGGAGGCATACAAGAGGACAAAAGACAAGATAAATGTCCTCATGGATGGCTACCAACGCGGGGTGAGTCCCAATGATTACCTCGCCTTCACGAGCGAATGGATAGATATGCTCACGGCAGAGGGTGCGACCGTCAAACTGGGAGCGATGCCGGTGCTTACCGACGAGCTGCTCGATAACTGTGACATATACGTCGGCTGCTCCGGATACCACTCGTGGAGCAAGAAAGAAGTTGCCACGCTCGGCCGTTTTGTTGATCGCGGTGGTCGGATAATCGAATTCGGCGGGAATATGTATGAGATGTCAGGATCGATTCTCTCCCAATTCGGATTGACCGTGTCGCTTCTGAACGGTAAGGGATCGGATCCCGTCTGCAAGACAATCGCGCAGCACCCGTTGACCGAAGGCGTAAGCGCGATGCAAGGCTCGGCGCGCGGCACGAAGAACAGGTGGTGCGCGCAGATAACCGCCAAACCCCCCGCTCAAGTCTTGATGGCCGGCAAGGCGGAAGACACGGAAGTCGTGGGTTTGGCCGTCTATGAGGACAAGACCAAAGGCGGCCGTGTCGTCTTGCTCGGTGTTGGTCCCAATGTTTTCTTCAATGAAGCTGATGGCTGGCCAAAGGGCACGGGGTTGGATTCCCATGACCACCTCCGTCTTGCCCGGAACATGGTCAAATGGATCTGCGAGGGAAAGCAGCCGCAAAAGGCAAAATAGCGAGGTTTAGAGAATGAAGATGCATGCACGGGTTGGTCTGGTGCAGGAAGATCCGGCGGAACAGAGCAAGCCGGAAGGGCGGAAGAAACCAAAGGTCATTGCCTTTTCGGGTTATGAATGGACTGTGAAATCCGGCAAGCAGCCGCTCGGTCCCGGCCCAAATTATTTCTCGGCCAGCGAGAAAAATGTTTGGCTGGATGACAAAGGCCGGCTGCATCTGAAGATGACGCAGAAGGACGGCATCTGGTATTGCGCCGAGGTCGATGCCGTTAAATCTCTCGGATATGGGAAGTACGTTTTCCATGTGGAAGGCGGGATTGACCGGCTGGATAAGAACGTGGTGCTCGGCCTCTTCACGTACGACTGCGGCGCCGAAAAGAAATACTACCGGGAAATCGACATCGAGTTTGCGAAGTGGGGGAAAGCGAAAACGAAGCCGGGACTATACAGTGTTGTGCCCGGTTGGGTGAAAGGGAACAGGGTGGGGTTCGACTTCCAACTGGCCGGGATCTTGTCGGTTCACAGTTTCGATTGGAAAACCGACAGTATTTGTTTTCAAAGTCTCCAGGGGAAAGGCGCGGGCGCCAAAGAGATCAAGTCTTGGAACCACGCGAGTAAGTACGTTCATAAGCCCGGCAAAGAGAAGGCCATGATCAATCTGTGGCTCTTCGAGGGCCAATCGCCGTCGGACGCTAAGGAAGTGGAAGTTGTGATTAGGAAGTTCGAGTTTGTTCCCGCGCAAAAGTGAGAGACGGGGTTGGCGGGAAAGATTGAGTCGATGCGCCGCTCGATGGGATGGAACGTAATGGCCGAAACGAGACGGGAGTTCATGCGGAAAGTTGCCGGGACACTGATCGCAGTCACGGCGTCATCCGCTAAGTGTGCGCGGAACGGAGAAAGGATCCCTGCCATGGAGAAGAAGGATGCGCCGAGAGCGATCAGGCTGCCGGCCGGTTACTACGAGCAGTTCGACGCCGATTACAGCCTGAAGACGCCGGCTGAAGGTTACGGCGGCTGGAAGAAGGCGGAGATCGACGTATCGCCGGATCATACGGCAGTCGTGGTCATGCACGCCTGGGATTGCGGGACGCGGGAGCAATATCCGGGTTGGTACCGCTCGGTGGAATACATTCCCAGAGCCAACGAAATATGCCGGACCGTCTTCCCCAAGCTCCTTTCGGCAGTGCGCCAATCCGGCTGCAAGCTCTTTCATGTCGTGGGCGGCGGCAACTACTACAAACAGTATCCCGGTTACAAGAGGACCGTCGAACTTGCCGGGCCCGAGCCCAAACCCCTGGAACAGGCGCTGTCCGACCCTGCGATAGAGCGTCTGAGGAAATTCAAGGCGGATCTCGGCTCGCATAACAGGGCCGATACGCAGCGCGGGTTCAAGAATGTGGACTTTGCCCAGGAAGCCAAACCCCAGGGCAACGAGGGGATCGCGGAGAACGACCACCAACTGTTTGCCCTGTGCAAGGAAGCCAAGGTCAATCACCTGGTATATGCTGGATTCGCCATCAACTGGTGCCTGCTCCTTTCCCCGGGCGGCATGGCGGGCATGCAGAAGAGGGGCGTGATGTGCTCTGCCATCCGCCAGGCGGTGACGGCAGTCGAGAACAAGGAGTCCGCGCGGGATGAACGCAGCAAGGAACTGGCGCTCTGGGGCATCGCTGTGGGCTTCGGGTTTGTCTTCGATGTGGACGACTTCATTAGGGCTTTGAAGAACGAATAATGGATTGAAAATGAAGCCATAGCCGGTATAAAACCGGCTCTACCAGCGGAGGTAGAGCAGGCTTTACGCCTGCTATTTTCAAGGGAGCGGGACGGCAAGAGTGCGCGCCTTTTTGACAAGGTCAACGAGGTGTGATCGGTCGGATGAATACGGGGAGGAGAATCCATGAGTGCAGTACGGTGCAAAGGCGGAAGGTGTGCCGCGCTTTTCTGCGCGGTGTCACTGGGGTTGAGCTGTGTGGCTTTGGCCGGCGCAGCGCGCGCCGCCGATATCATCTACTATTCGCAGGACACGATTGTACTGAACAGCGGCACGGCCACGCTTGCCGATATCCACAAGGCGGTCAACAACCCGAGCGTCCTTTCGAAAACGAGCGACGAATTGCTGGGCGACGACGAATACGTCTTGACGGCCAATATGAAAGTGAACGCTTCCGCCATCCTTATCATAGACGGTTGCACTCTGAAGTTTAACGAGCCGTCGCACAATAAATACGGCCTATCGAATTACGGAGAGGTCAAGATAAGCAAGGCGACGCTAACTTCCTCCACC
>JAHIJO010000129.1 GCA_018898455.1 Verrucomicrobiota bacterium
AAGGCGTCCTCCTGATGCTTGATTCGGTGTAGTTTGGCGATTCCCCGATTCTACAGGATGGACGCCTTCTTTGTATTCAATAATCAACAATCGGCAATCGGCAATCAGAAATTGGGTTGCGGGCGCAAGCCCGCCTTAATGTATTTCGCGGTTACATTTCTTCTTGGTTGCGGCAATGCTGCGTCAGTTCCTCTGTAGTTAAGTAAAATTATGGAACCATCTTTATCCATCCGCCAGATCATCAAGCGCGAAGGCAACCTGGTGCCCTACGACCGGGATCGCATCAGCACGGCCATCTTCCGGGCGCTGGCCTCCGGGGAGCGGGGGGACCGGGCGCTGGCTGAGTCCCTGGGGCGGGACGTGGAATCCGCGCTGGTGAAGAATTACGGGGCCAACGCCACACCGAGCGTCGAGGAAATCCAGGATATCGTCGAACAGACGCTCATGGAAAAGGGGCAGGCGCAGACCGCCCGGGCCTACATCATCTACCGCAGTCAGCGGGCCCAGTCCCGCGCCGCCCGCGCCTATGCCTTTGAGGTTACCGACAATATTCCCTATAAGAAAATCTACGAAGTTCTGTGCTGGAACATCGACCACGCCTGCCATTCGATCGAGGACCTGAACGCGATCATGGCGCAGGGACGGTTTGCCCGCTTGGTCCAGGAATGCGACCGGCGCTATGAGGAGGAAATCAGCCATTGTGCCGCCCAGATCCTGGAGCGGGTGGGGGATGTTCGGCTCGTGATCGTGGCCGGTCCCTCCTCCTCGGGTAAAACCACGACCACGATTAAACTCAGCGAGTGCCTGGCCAGGGCGGGACTTCAATTCCAGGCGCTGGCCATGGATAATTATTTCTTCGATCTGGAACGCCACCCGAAGGATGAATTCGGCGATTACGATTATGAAGCGCCGGCCTCGCTGGACCTGGATCTGATCAATGAACACCTCGTCCGCCTCCTGGCCGGCGAAACCATCAAGACGCCGCACTATGACTTCAAGACCGGGAAGCGGACACTGAATGTCCACGCCATGCATCTGGAGAAGAATCATCTCCTGCTGTTAGACAGTCTGCATGGCTTATATGACGGCATGACCCGCCGCATCGGCACGTCGCAGAAATTCAAGGTTTATGTGGAGACCCTGGGCCAGCTCCATTCCGAAAACGGCCCGTTCATGCGCTGGGCGGATAACCGCCTGATGCGGCGGATGATCCGCGACAGCTGGCATCGTAACTCCCAGCCGGAAACCACCCTGACTCACTGGCATTATGTCCGGCGCAGTGAGCTGCAAAACATCATTCCCTTCATCAAAGCCGCGGATTTTATGGTCAACAGCGCGTTGCCCTTCGAAATTCCGATCCTGAAACACCTTGTGTTCCGGTATTTCCCCGAGGCCCTGAACCGGTATCGCGACGATCCATCCCGGCAGGACGCCTATATCCGGGCCAAGCGCGTTTATGACTTCCTTCTGCCGCTGACGGCCATGGCCGACGACTCCTGCGTGCCGGCCGATTCCCTGCTCCGGGAATTCATCGGCGGCAGTCGCTACACCTATTGAGCGTCGCGTTATCCCTTCCCCAATCCCGCTTGACAGCTTTAACTAAATATGTTTACATACACTAAACATTGGGCGTTTGATTATGATGACGATTCTCTTTTCTCTGGGCAGTATGTTTTTCGCCGGCGTCAATGATCTGGTGTTTAAGCGCTATGGCCAGAAACCAAGGTCGGTTGGAGCTTTTATCGCGCTCATTGGCATCGTCTGGACCCTGTTTTTCTTGACCTTGGGGTTCATCAAAGGGACATTGTCATGGACCTTGCCGCTCATGATAATCGGATCACTGACCGGTATCACTTCCGCAATTTCAAACATTCTGCTGATCGAGGCGATGAAAAGGACCGGGGCGGGGATCGGTTCCACCATTTACCGGTTGAATCTTATTTTTGTGGCGGTGATGGCGTTTTTCTTTTTACATGAAACCTTTAATATCTGGAAAACAACCGGTCTGGTGTGTGCCGTTGTAACCATTGTCCTGATTTTTCAGAACCATAATGAACCTTCGGGTCAGTCTCCCGCCGTCAGGTTTTTATTGCTTTTGGTGCTGGCGAGTTTTTTGCGCGCCTGCATGGGCATCGGCTACAAAATTGCCAGCTTGTGCCAGGTCAGCGATGAAGCCTTTCTAGCCTTGAATGGCGTTTACTGGATGATATTCGGCGGAGCGTATCTGTTGTCCAAGGAAAGGTCTGTAGTTTTGAAAAAAAAGGTGCTGGTCTATGCCGCGCTGTCCGGACTGCTGGTTTGCGGCATCGCGATTTGTATGAAATGGGCGGTGAATTACGGCGATGCCAGTGTGGCGGTGACGATCTCCCAGTTAAGTTTTTTAATTACCGTTCCGGGATCCGTGATATTGTTTCATGAGCATTGTTCCCTGAAAACAATCGCGGCGGTTTTTCTGGCAGTTGCCGGCATTATTCTGTTGGCGATCGGTCAGGTTTAGACCATAAGGAAAAGGAGGATGGCTATGGACTTAATGGATATCGCCTTGAATATAAAAAAACTCCGGCACAGCCGGGGAATGACCCTGGATACCTTGGCCGGCATGGCGGGGGTGACCAAGGGGTATTTATCCCAACTCGAGCACTTCCGGACGCATCCCTCTCTGCCTGTGCTTTATAAGCTCGCCGATGCCTTTAAGGTTCATCCTTCCGTATTGCTGGCCAGCCGCCAGGAACGCATGGCCTATGTGGTGACCCGTCAAGGCGAGGGGGTGCGCATAGAACGGGAATTTCCGGAATCGGGCTTTATCTACAAAGCTCTGGCCAGGCCGAAACATTCCAAAATAATGGAGCCCTTTCTGCTGGAGATGCCGCCGCACTCAACCCGGAAGGACGTCACCACTAATGGGGACGAGTATGTTTATATACTGGAAGGACATATTCGTTTTTATCTGGGAGATGAACTAGTGGAATTGAAGGCGGGCGATAGCCTGTATTTTGAAGGCCGGATTCCGCACCACCCCGAAAATCCCGCGAACCAAAAGGCGATTTTACTGGTGATCTATGCCCTCAAAGAAGAATCAAATGAGCAACATCAGGCGGTGGGGCGCCGCCCGCAGAGGTGAAGGAACATACGCAGGACTTGCCCCTGTCGTGGAGGGCAAGGCTGTGCCGAGCCGATAATGACACAGCCGTGGGCGTGTTACGGGAATTGCCAGGATGCTTGACGCCGATCGCGGCATGGCCTACTATAACCATCATATTTCGCCGGGGTGCCCTCATGGGCTGAGAATAGACCCGCTGAACCTGATCCGGATGATGCCGGCGTAGGGAGCGATCGTTTATCCTGAAAGCGCATCCCGCTATTTGTTGTGAATCGGGACGCGCTTTTTTGTGTTGTCAGTCTGAATAGTATGAAAATTATAGTCAACGGCGAACCCCGCGAGTGCCAGAATGCTTGTTCCATCCTGGATCTTCTGGATGAGTTGAATATCCCCGCCGACCAGGCGGCCATCGTGGTGAATGATGATGTCGTGTCGCCCAAGCGGAGAGCTTACATCGTGTTGCGGGAAGGAGACCGGGTTGAAATCCTGACCTTGGCCGCAGGCGGATAACAGAAACTCAGGTTAAAGCCATGGACAAACTGAAGCTGGGTTGTTTTGAGTTTGAATCACGGCTGATCATGGGCACGGGGAAATATTCGGACACCCCGACCATGTTGCGGGCCATTGAGGCTTCCGGCGCCCAACTGGTCACTGTGGCGTTGCGACGGTTCAACCGGGAACGACCGGCGGATGATCTGATGGGCCCCTTGTTGGGAATGAAACACCTGACGCTCATGCCGAACACCTCCGGCGCGTGTAATGCCGGCGAGGCGGTCAAGGCCGCCCATCTGACCCGTGAATTAACCGGCAGTCCGTTCATCAAGATCGAGATTCACCCGAATCCGCATCATCTGCTTCCGGATCCGATCGAAACTTACGAAGCGGCCAGGATTCTTGCCGCTGAGGGGTTTGTCGTGATGCCGTACATGCCGGCAGATCCCGTGCTGGCCAAGCGCCTGGAGGATGTCGGTTGTGCTTCCGTGATGCCGCTCGGGTCGCCGATTGGATCCGGCCAGGGATTGGCCACCGCCGGCATGCTGAAAATCATCATTCGCAATAGCCGGGTGCCTGTGATCATTGATGCCGGTTTGCGTTCGCCATCCGAGGCGGCCGCGGCCATGGAAATGGGTTGTGATGCCGTGCTGATCAACAGCGCCATTGCCGTGGCAAACGATCCCCCGGCCATGGCGGTGGCGTTTGCCAGGGCCATTGAGGCGGGGCGATTGGCCCGGTTGGCCGGCATTATGGTCAGGAGCGATTCGGCCGTGGCTACCAGCCCGTTGACGTCGTTTTTGGCGAGGGACAAATCCGAACCGATTTAAGATGAAAAAAGAAGTTGACATATTTGATGCTATGTCTAATCTCTACTCTATTGATGGGAGTAGTGGGATTAATTATGAAAATATCAACTAAAGGACGATATGGGCTGAGATTTATGATGGATATTACTTTGCATGCAACCCAAAAAACGATTGCCCTTAAGGATGTTGCCCAACGCCAAAATATCTCTGAAAAATATCTGTGGCAGGTTATCAAACCCTTGAAACAGGCCGGATTTATCAAAACTATCCGTGGCGCCAAAGGCGGATTTGCGCTGGCATTGCCGCCTGAAAAGATCACGGTGAACGATATTGTGTCAGTGCTCGAAGGAAATCCTTTGATCATTGAATGCGCGGCATCACCCGGTGCCTGTCCGCGGAGTGCTGACTGCGCCGCACGGGAAATGTGGAAGACATTGGCCGATACCCTGGCTGAAGCCATGCGAGGGATAACGTTGCAAATGCTGGCGGAGAAACAGAAGGTTAAAAATCTGGGTCGGGCAGTGGTCTATGATATTTGAACGAATCCCATCAATGGCGAACCAAGAAAGGAAATCGGGAATGAAATCAGAAAGATTAGATACCCTGGCCTTGCATGCGGGACAACAGGCGGACCCGACCACGGGAGCGCGAGCGGTGCCGATTTATCAAACAACATCGTATGTCTTTAAGAGCACGGAACACGCCGCCAATCTGTTTGCGTTGAAAGAATTTGGTAACATTTACACGCGTCTGATGAATCCGACGAATGACGTGTTTGAAAAGCGGATTGCGGCCTTGGAAGGCGGCACCGGCGCCTTGGCCCTGGCCTCAGGGCAATCTGCCATTGCGCTGTCCTTGCTGGCTATCACACAACTGGGAGATGAAATTGTGTCCGCCAACAACCTTTACGGTGGCACCTACCAGTTGTTTCATTACACCTTTCCCAAGCTGGGAAGGAAGGTCAGGTTCGTGGAATCCGGGAATCCGGAGGCGTTCAAGCGGGCGATTACGGCGAGGACGCGTGCGGTGTATGCCGAGACGATCGGCAATCCTAAACTGGACGTGCCGGACTTCGAGGCGATTGCGAAAATTGCCCATGATGCGGGTGTGCCATTGGTTGTGGACAACACGGTCGGTATCGGACTGGTTCGGCCGATTGACTACGGGGCTGACATTCTGGCCAATTCGGCCACGAAATATATCGGGGGTCACGGCACCTCCATCGGCGGAGTGATCGTTGATGCCGGGCGTTTTCAATGGAACAACGGAAAATTCCCTGAATTCACCGAGCCGGATCCCAGTTATCACGGCTTAGTCTTTTGGGATGCGCTCAACAATGTGCCGGGGATGGGCAACGTGGCTTTTATCATTAAGGTACGTGTGTCGCTCCTGCGGGATATCGGTCCGGCGATGAGCCCCTTTAACGCCTTCCTGTTTCTGCAAGGGCTGGAGACCCTGTTGCTTCGTCAGCGGCGCCATTCGGAAAATGCCCTTCGGGTGGCGCGCTTTTTGAAACAGCATCTCCGGGTGAGTTGGGTCCGATATCCGGGCCTGGAGGACGATCCGGGCCATGCGCTTGCGGCCCGATATCTCAAAAAGGGCTTTGGCGGGATTGTCGGCTTTGGCATCAAGGGCGGATTGGAAGCGGGGAAGACCTTCATCAACTCGGTCAAGCTGTTCTCGCATCTGGCGAATATTGGCGATGCCAAGAGTTTGGTTATTCACCCGGCTTCCACCACGCACCAGCAGTTAACGCCGGAAGAGCAGAGGGAAACGGGCGTGACCGCGGATTATATCCGGCTTTCTGTCGGCCTGGAGGATTTGGAGGATATTACAGAAGATATCGATCAAGCGTTGCAGAAGACGGTCCACTGAACCCAAAGCACGCAGAGGAGAAACGGAGTTATGAGCCATATCTTCGATGACAACTCGCAATCCATCGGCAAGACGCCCCTGGTTCGGCTCAATGCGATCGTTAAGGGCGCCAAGGCCATAGTGCTGGCTAAAATCGAGGGGCGCAATCCTTCGTATTCTGTCAAATGCCGGATTGGCGCGGCTATGATCTGGGATGCTGAGCAGCGTGGCGTGCTGAAGCATGGCATCGAGATTGTCGAGCCGACCAGCGGCAATACAGGAATTGCGCTGGCCTTTGTTGCCGCCGCCCGCGGCTACTCGCTTACGTTGACGATGCCGGACACCATGAGTATCGAGCGCCGCCGGGTGCTCGCGGGCTTAGGTGCCAAGCTGGTATTGACGCCGGGCGCGGAGGGCATGAAGGGGGCCATCCTGCGCGCCGAGAAAATACTGGCGGCCGAGCCCGGCCGCTATTTTATGCCCCAGCAGTTCACAAATCCGGCCAATCCGGCCATCCATGAAAAAACCACCGGACCGGAAATCTGGAATGACACCGCCGGCGCGGTGGATGTGCTGGTCTCCGGTGTCGGCACGGGTGGCACCCTCACCGGCATTTCGCGCTACATCAAGAAGACCAGCGGGAAACCGATCCTGTCCGTGGCAGTGGAACCGAGAGAAAGTCCGGTCATTTCCCAGGCACGGGCCGGAGAAACGCTCAAACCGGCGCCGCATAAAATACAAGGCATTGGCGCTGGTTTTATTCCTGAGACACTGGACCTGGCTATGGTTGATCGCGTCGAGCAGGTGACCGGCGATGAGGCCATCGATACGGCCAGACGTCTCATGAAGGTAGAAGGTATCCTGGCCGGAATTTCCAGTGGCGCGGCTGTCGCGGCGGCGTCCCGTCTCGCGTATGATGCCGAATTTTCCGGGAAAACTATCGTCGTGATTCTGCCCGATGCCGCCGAGCGTTATCTGTCCACGGTGCTGTTCGAAAATGGATAATCTTGCCAATTGTCTGACTGGACGGCAGCAGCGGACGTGATTTTCTCGTTTTCTGGGACCGATGCCAAAAGGATTGATCTTATATCCATCGAGGTGAAAATGCCGATTGCACGTTTGCCTGCATTATTGAAACAGCGTTTTGCTCGACAACTAGCCCTGCCTGAAATCGGCGACCGCGGCCAGCGACAACTGCTGGCCGGCCGTGTTCTGCTGGTGGGGGCGGGGGGGCTGGGTTCTCCCGCCGGCTTGTATCTTGCCGCCGCCGGTGTCGGCACGATCGGCATCGTGGACGACGACACCGTTGAGCTGGGGAATCTGCAACGCCAGATTTTTCATGCCACGGCGGATGTGGGCCGGTTAAAGGTGGAATCGGCAGCGGAGAAAATGCGGGCCATCCATCCTGCGGCGGCCATCCAGGTCTATCCGAAGCGCCTCACTGCCCGAAATGCGGCGGCCATTTTCAGGGATTATGATTTTATCGTTGATGCCGTGGATAATGTGGAAACGAAATGGCTGATTGCGAGGGCCTGCCGTCGGCTGCAGAAGCCCTATTCCTACGGCGGAATATTTCGCCATGCCGGTCAGACCATGACGATTCATCCGGGGCAGACCGCCTGCCTGGGGTGCGTGTTTGCCGATCTGCTTCCCGCGACCGATTCGGTTCCCCGGGGTCCGCTGGGGGTTGTGCCGGGGGTGATTGGGACGATCCAGGCGGCGGAGGCCATCAAGCATCTGCTGTCCATCGGCACTCCTCTAACTAACCGCCTGTTGACCTTTGACGCTTTGGATATGAACCTGCGTTGGGTGCGCGTCAATCGGACCCCCACCTGCGCCCTCTGCCGGGTGGTGTAGGGTAAATTATTTTCATCCGTTTCGGATGGTGATACGTGCTGTTAAATGGGACGTGTTCCGTTTCTCGATTGAAAAATTCACGGTAGGCTCAATGCCCGATGACTTGGTGTAGTGGTTCATAAATAAAACGACACAAATGATAAATCAACAACGGCGAAAAACTATGCTAGAAATGGCAGATAAAAACGCGTTGAACGACAACACTGTTGGATAATATGTCGAAATGTGCCAATTGACAACATGCCAGCATTCTGCAGAATGTTGAAATAGGCTTACAATTGAAGCGTGTTGAGATGCGTCGCCCCGGGGTCTTTAATCACTCTTAGTCACGGAATCATGAATTGGAAAACATTAGCCGAAAAAGTGCTGGCCGGCGGGAACGCAACGCGCGAGGAAGCGCTGGCTGTCCTGGAGTCGCCGGATGACGACCTGCTGGTCTTGCTGGATGCCGCATTTGCCGTGCGTCGGCGCTTTTTCGGGCGCGGCGTGGCTCTGCATGTGATCCAAAATGCCCAGAGCGGACTCTGTAGTGAGGATTGCGCATATTGCAGTCAATCGTCCGCCGCTGAAGGGTCCATTGAGCGGTATCGCCTTCAGTCTGTTGGGGAGATTGTCCAGGGAGCTCATGCGGCGCATCGCCTGGATGCCCTGCGTTACTGCGTGGTCATCAGCGGCCGTGCACCGCCGGACAAAACAGTGGAAAAGATCTGTGAGGCCGTCAGGCAAATCAAGCGCGAGGTGCCCCTTCAGATATGCACGTCGCTGGGACTATTGGACAAGGATCAGGCCCGCCAGTTGAAACAGGCGGGAGTGGACCGGTACAATCATAACCTTGAAACGTCGGAACGTTTTTTCGATTCAATCTGCACGACGCACACGTATGCGGATCGGGTGGCCACGGCCAGGGTGGTTAAAGCGGCGGGGATGGAATTGTGCAGTGGCGGCTTACTGGGTATGGGAGAGACGTTCCAGGACCGGGTGGATCTGGCCTTTGCCCTGCGCGAAGCGGGTGCGGATTCCATTCCGGTCAATTTCCTGGACCCCCGGCCCGGCACTCCGTTGGCAGGCCGACAGCGCTTAAGCCCTTCCGATTGTCTGCGCGCCCTGATCCTGTTCCGACTGGTGAATTCGGATCGCGAAATCCGGATGGCGGGTGGGCGGGAGGCGTGCCTGGGTCCCATGCAAGTTCTGGGCCTGTTTGCGGCTAATTCGATGTTCACGAACGGCTATCTCACGACGCCGGGGCAGGGATTGGCGGCAGACCGGGTCATGATCGAATCGGCCGGCTTTCAGGTGACGTCAATCACCCAGGCGTAAGGCCGTACCATCAGGGGGAACGTTTGTAAGCCTTTGCCAGCGAAAAAATAAATTTCATTCCCTTTTTTCGCGTCAATTCATCTGTTTCGCGGGCTAATCTTTGCTCGAAAAAATTAACAACAACTAACCAAATGGAATCTAGGCAATGGTGCCGCCGCCGAGGACAAGGTCATCCTGATAAAACACGACGGCTTGTCCCGGGGCAATGGACATCTGGGACTGATCGAAGACCACGGTGGCGGCTTGGGAATTCTGCGGATCCGGGGTGACGGTGGCGTCAGCTTCCCGATGCTGATGGCGGATTTTGGCCTTGACCTGCAAAGGGGCGGTAAGTGCGTCAAAGGCGATCCAGTTGATATCCGTCGCTTGCAGGCGGTTGCTGAAAAGACTTTCATACCCGCCGACCGTAATCGTATTGCTCGGGCCGTCAATTTTTACCACATACAGCGGCTCTTTCGTGCCGCTCAAACCCAGTCCCTTGCGCTGGCCGATCGTGAAGTGAATGATTCCTTGATGTTCGCCCAGCACGCGTCCGGCTAAATCCACGATCGGACCCGGACGAATATCGTGACCGGCGAACAGGGCCGTATAATACTTGCATTCGATGAAGTCCTGGCTTTCCGGACGCGCCGCCAAGTCGGCAAGCCCCAACTCGCCGGCAAGCGCCTTGACTTGGGTTTTTGTCATATCCCCCAATGGGAACGTGAGTTGGCGCAACTGGTGCTGGTTCAGGTGATACAGAAAATAGGATTGGTCCTTGGCGGCATCGCGTCCGCGCTTGAGCCGACAGCGGCCGTTGGCGGGATCAACATCCATCCGCGCATAATGGCCGGTGGCGAACTTGTCGAACGTGATCCCTGTGGCCCGGGCCTTGTCGAGCAGAAATCCGAATTTCAGTTTCCAGTTGCAGATTACGCAAGGATTCGGTGTATGGCCGGCCAGATATTCGCGGCGAAAATAATCAAGGACCTCATGTCGGTATTCCTCTGCCAGCGGAATGACCTTGTATGGAATGCCCAGGCGGGCGGTTAGCGTCTTCAGCGCCTCAATATCCTGCGCTTCGCCGGGTCCGTAACAGCCGGAACGCCCTTCATTAATCGGCAAGGAAACGGAGCCGTCCCAGATTTGCATGGTGATCCCGGTTACTTCAAAGCCCTGGCGCTTCAGCAGGCAGGCTGCCATGGTGGAATCCACGCCGCCGCTCATTCCTACGGCGACCTTTTTCATTGACGAATGTTGTTGGACGGTTGTCATCAGTACCTGTCTTCGGCCAATGACTTCAGACTACCTGACCTGGATTCAGGGGGCGATTGTTTTTTTGAGACTGCGGCTGGCGGCGGCAGATGGTATAGCCAATAACCAACCAGGAATATCCAATGTCCAATTGCTGACGTTGTTTCATAATTGACTTTTCTTATGAGCGTGTATTTTTGAGGTAGAGCCGGGTTGATCCCGGCTATCGCTGGCATAAAGCAGGCGCTATCAAAATAATAAGACACGAAATAATAAATCAATATCTGCGTGAAACACTCCTCTATAAGCAGCCTGATGGACTTTGGCGCAGCCAAAGTCCGACAGGCTGCCGGCGCTCCTCTTTCTTGCCGGCTCTTTTTTTATAGCTGTTCCTGATGGATAAGGTACTATTCAGGCCATCCCACTTTGGAGTGGGGCAGCCCGCCCGCACTCCATAAAAATCTTCTCAAGAAAACAAGATTATGACAGGTAGTAGTGTAGTGTTGCCGTGCCATGAACGATTATAACGTCAACCGCATGCAGCCGAGACGGTCTGCCTGGATTCTTTCCGATTTTCGGCGCTATGTCATCATCGGCGCCGGGGCCGCGCTGGTGGATTTTACCGTTTACACGCTGCTGGCCCGGGGGCTCTCGATCCATCCGGTCATGGCCAATTCGATCAGCCGGCCGCTGGGGGGCCTGGTAAGTTTTACCGGCAACAGATACTGGACATTCCGTGGCCGGGGTAAGGCCGCCCTGCACATCCAGTTTGTCCGTTTCTGGATTGTCTGGGGTTTGAGTTT
Organism: Verrucomicrobiota bacterium; assembly: GCA_018898455.1. GTDB lineage: Bacteria > Verrucomicrobiota > Kiritimatiellia > JAAZAB01 > JAAZAB01 > JAHIJO01. The sequence continues at coordinate 11,466 of JAHIJO010000129.1, forward strand.
TACGTTGACGGAAGCGTTGATCTGGTTGTTTCATGATGGTCTTCACTGGGAGGCGTTAATCTCCAAGCTGTGCGCGGAAGGCACGGCTGTCCTATTCAATTTCCTGATGCAGAAATATTGGACGTTTCATTGATCGAAACGGCGGATGACGTCGGTGGAATGAGTTCCCGATAATAACGCGGCGCAACCCCGATCTTTTTCTTGAAGAGTTTCGAAAACTGCGGCATATCGTCATAACCGGCATCCGCGGCGATTTCCTTCACCTGGCGCACGGTATTCTGCAACGCGACCGCCGCCCTGCGCATGCGGCATGCCAGCAGAAAATCATACGGCGCCCGCCCGATATGCCGTCGGAACTCCCTACGGAAATGGCTGTAGGATAAACCGAGTCGCGCCGCTTCGACTTGGAAGTCATAAGTCCGGCAGGGGTCTTTCCGAAGGTGGCGGGCCAACAATTCTATGCCTCCGTGATAGGGCGTCGGCACAGTGGTGCGCGTCCGCCATTCGATTAGTTGGGCGACGATGTGTTCGAGCCGGACCACGGTTTCGGGATGGCGGCACGGGTCATGTTGCTGGATTAGCGCCACGAGCGCACGGAATTCCTCGGCCAGAACCAGCGGCTCCAGCACCGGCAGATACTGCGTGGCGGACAGCGGCATCAGCCCGTCCTCGATCATGCGGCGGGCGCGGCTCCCGCTCACCATAATCCAGTGCTGGTCCCATCCGCGTTTGTCTAAAGAGCCGTATTGGTAGCTATGGCGCGGGTGATGCCAGAAAACGGTGGGCCGATCCAGGATAATCCGGTTACCGCCATCAATGCCATAGTACATCCGGCCGGCCAGCAGAAACTCAACCGAGTAAGTCTCGGTGAATCGCTGGTCTATGGCCGCCTGGCAACGTGGCACCACGCCCCCATTGATGAAACGCATGTCGTCGAAGTAATTCATGTTGGATCAAAAGTGACAACAGTTTGATCAATAATGCCATTTACCTCTTAAAATTAATAGATAAGTATGGTGTCAGTTTAAATCAAGTAAAGACAAATATGACAATCGGTGTAATGGAGGTGCAGCATGAGAGCCGTCAACATTCCCGGCGTCGACAAGTATCTATTCGTCGCCCGCCGTCAGCGCTGGCGCAAGTTCCTGCAACCAAATGCCGGCCCGGGGTTCTGTTTCATCGTCCGCGGGGATGATCCCGGGAATCAGTTGCCGCCGCCGCCGATCTGGCCCGACAAGGCCAAGGAGCGCATCGAATACAAGTGGCGGGCTTACCAGCACGCCTGCGAGCGCGCGGCCTTGGTCAACGACGACTTCGTGCCCTATATTGACATGGCGACCGGTACTGAAATTTTTGCCGAAGCCTTTGGTTGTCCTGTACACCGACCTGCCGACAACAACCCCTTTGCACTCCCGCTGATTCAGACCGCTGCCGAGGTCGCGTCAGTCAAGATACCCGAAGTCAGCACATCGTCCCTTGCTTACCTTTTCGATATGGCTGACGAACTCCGTCGCCGCGCTGGCCCCGGCGCCGTGTTCCATATCGTGGACATCCAAAGCCCGATGGGCATTGCCGCGCTCATCTGGGAGAAGTCGGCGTTCTACGTTGCAATGTTGGAGACACCGGAGGCCGTGAAGGAACTTGCCGCCAAGACCCGCGCGTGTCTCACGGCCTTCCTCGACGAGTGGTTCCGGCGCTACGGCACCGATTACGTGGCGCACTGCCCCGATTATTTCATGTCCGGTGGCATGACGTTGTCGGAGGACGAGGTCGGCGTTGTGAACGAGGCGTTATTCGTCGAATTCTTTCTGCCCGAGCTTGCGGCGCTGTCCAACCGCTATGGCGGACTGGGCATGCACTGTTGCGCTGACGCCAGGCACCAGTGGCCGCATTTTCGGAGCATTCCCGGACTGCGTCTGCTTAACCTTTCCAATCCGCCGACGCGCAAGCCCGAAGATTATATCCTGAAGGCCTTGCCTTTCTTCCGCGACACCTGTGTGCAGTGGCACGGTGGATGGACGCCGGACGGAACGCCGGACACCTGGCCTGAGAAATATCCCGTCGGTTGTCGTGTTGTGATTGACGTGAGCGCCGAGAACCTGGCCGTGGCGCAGAGTCTGGCCGATAAGCTTCAAGCAGTTCAGGAATGCCTTGGAGGTGTGTAGAAAACGGAATTTGAGCCCTCAATGACGATTGATGCTGGCAAAACTATTTGTTGGCATCAGAAGCATTAAAATTGGTTTTTCCTGAAAGGTGGAACGAATCAAGTTCTCGGAGGAGTGGACAGGCGGCGCACTGTGAGCGGTCATTGAGGCAGAAGTCGTGAAAAATCTGGATTAATCCCTGCTGGCGCAGGCCGGTCCGGTACAGCTTTGGATTATGATCCGGTCCCAGGAGATTGTAGGCCGCCTGGCGCACAAGGCTGTTGTCCTCTTCGGGCGGGAGCCGGCGCAGGACGTCAAGTCCGGGGAAAGTCGGCGCCTCCAGCGCTGCCAGAAACGGCAGGATTACATTGGAGAGAATCCCCGCCGTCCGCCGCGCGCCGGTCAGTGAGACGGCCACCGTCCGCCGCTTTCCGCCCAATGCCAGCCGATAACGCCAGTACGTGTTGGTCTTGGGTTGGAGCCAGGCCATCACCCGGGCCATCCATTCATCCGGTTTTCCCGGATGGAGTGCAAGGAGCCGTTCTCCCGGTATCGTTTTCTGCGTGAACAGGAATGCCGCGGCCATCAGGCGCCGGCGGGGATGGTTTTGCGGGCGGATACCGCTGAGCTTCCAGGCGCCGATAGTAAGCGCGCCGTGACTCCATTTGGCCTGGTGCTTCCACCAGCGATTCCATAACTGCCGGACAAAAGCGCGCGTTTCCGGGTCCCAGCGGGTGTCCGTTTGCGCGGGTAATAATCCGGCAACTCCCATGAGGAGCGCGTAAGCGGTTGTCACATCTCCGCCCGATGCTTCCCGGAGCGCCATCAGCGGCAACTGTTCCGCAAGGGTCCGAAAAGCAGTCCGGTTGTGCTTATAACCGAAGGCGCTCATGAGTTCCTCGTAGAGAATCTGATCGCGTCCCTTTTCCTCGATGGCCGGCGCCAGGCGTTCCGCTTTTCGGCGCAGGCGATCCTCACCGGCGGATTCGAACAGGACAACCCATGCATCCGGAGTCCATGACGACAGTATCCGGGCACAGGGAGTAACGGTTGCGTGCCGGGCATAGGGATAAGCCGTGACATCCAGGTTTTCGAATGAGAAACAGGGATTGGCGGCCAGGGACGTCTTCAATGCAATTTGAGCGCTCGCCGGCGGCAGACTGTCTGCCGTCAGAAAGCCCGGAAAATAGGTGACGTGAGCTATGACGCGGGCGTAGGCGGGGTCCTGGGCGTGCCCGTGCCGGTGCCAGTCTGACGGATGAACGTGAATTTCCACGTCGCCGGCCAGGCGCCGTCGGTCAGGGCCGACCCGCAAAGTCGCGCCAAGGAAATCGGGGCCGGATTCCAGGTTCCAGCGCCCGGTATATTCCACCACGATATCGTCTCCCTGTTCCGATTGCAGGAGCGCGGGGCGTACGGCGTCATCGAACCAGACGCATTTCAGGTGGCGTTCGGTATAGGCAAACACCTCCGCGCGCCGGTGTTCCCGGACGGTGCGCGCCGTTACCGACTTGCCTGGGCGTAACGCTCCGGCGTAGCCTGGTACCAGTAGCCGATAGGCATCCGCCCGGGGAAAACGGGATTCAGCAAAGCAGGTATTGATGGCCATGGTCCAGTTCTTCTCCAGCATGAATGGCTTTGCGGCGGAAAATAGCGCGCCAAATTGTGCTTTGCGTCATATTTTGGTTGCGGCCAAGGGCCGCGCTAGGAGCCAGTTTCAAAACTCAGCAAGATTTACTCCGATTTTTGGCATTGATCAATACTTCTTGTCAGGGTACATTTTTTACCCATGCAGAGCGATACCGACAAACGGATGATTCAGGTCAGCCATTTAACCAAGCGATTTGCTTCGACCGTTGCGATCGACGATGTATCGTTTGAAGTCCAGCGCGGAGAAATCGTGGGATTTCTGGGTCCGAACGGGGCGGGAAAGACGACGACCATGCGCATTCTAACCGGCTACCTGGCGGCTACGGAAGGCCGGGTGTTCATTGACGGCTTGGATGTATTCCTGCAATCGCTCGAAGTGCGCCGGCGCATCGGGTATTTACCGGAAACGGTGCCGCTGTATCCCGAGTTGCGGGTGGATGAATATCTGACCTTCCGGGCTCGGTTGAAAGGCGTGCCGCGGCGGAAGTTGCGCGCCCGGCTGGAAGATGTGAAGGAGATGTGTGGGTTGAACGATGTCGCGCGGCGTATTATCGGCCAGCTCTCCCGGGGGTATTGGCAGAGGGTGGGACTGGCCGACAGCCTGATCCATGATCCGGAGTTGCTGATTCTCGATGAGCCGACCATCGGCCTGGATCCGAACCAGATCCGTGCCGTGCGCGAATTGATCCGGAATCTCGGACGGCGCTATACGATCCTGCTTTCCACGCATATATTGTCCGAAGCGGAAATGGTCTGTCAGCGCGTAATGATCCTTCATCGGGGTAAAATCATTGCATCGGACTCTCCCGCCGCCCTGATGGGATTGTTCCAGGGAAACCCCTGTGTCGTGGCGGAGATTTTCGGGCCCCGTGATGCGGTGTTACCCCAGCTGAAAAACCTGGCCGGCGTGGCGCGGGTATCCTGCCAGGTCGGGAGTGAGCCGTTGGCGGGCGCAGGGTCCCTCCCGGCCTGGAATCGATTCCGGATCGAGGCGGTCAGGGATGAGGAAGCCCGGGCGGCGGTCTTTGATATGGTGGCGCAGAACCGGTGGGCGTTGCGTGAATTAAGCGTGGAGAAACGGAATCTGGAAGATGTCTTCGTTCACATGACGGCCCAGGGCGAAACAAACGGAGACAATCCATGATGGTTATTTTCATTCTGTTCCGGCGTCAATTGACGGCTTATTTTTTCTCGCCGATGGCATATGTGACGATGGTGGTTTTTCTGACGGTGGCCGGCTTGAGTTTTTGCCGGCTGATTTCCCAGAGCATGGAAGAAAGTCTTAAAATTGGAGACCTGCTGTTCGGATCGATGCTGTTCTGGCTCATGGTGATCGTCTCGATCACGCTGATCACCATGCAGGTTTTTGCGGAAGAGAAGCGGAGCGGAACTCTGGAAAGCCTGCTTACCGCGCCGGTTACGGACACCCAGGTTGTCGCGGCGAAATATGCCGCCGCCCTGGTGTTTTTCGCGATCATGTGTGCCCCAACGGCCTTGTATGTCGTTGTTCTTCGTCTGTTCACCGCGACGCTGGAAGGCATGGACCTTGTGCCGGTGGTGACGGGCTATGCCATGCTGATGCTCATCGGGGCTTTTTTTATCGCCTTCGGTCTTTTTGCATCGTCGTTGACCCGGAGCCAGTTGGTTTCGGCCATGCTGGGATTTGGCGGCATCAGCCTGTTCTTTTTTGCCGATACCTTTCAATTTTTGGGGCATGGTGGTTTCGGAAGCCGGGTGCTGGATTACCTGTCGAGCGTTCAGCACATGGTGGATTATACCCAGGGGATTGTGGATACCCGGCCGGTGGTATTATATCTGTCCGGCATTGTCTTTTTCCTGTTTGCCGCCGTGAAAGTGATCGAGTCGAGACAATGGAAATAAATTATATAGCCCAAAGGATGAAAAGCCAAGTGGAAGAAATGAATTGATGGATGAGACAATATGAATCGGCGCTTGAAAGGTAAACGGTGGGTGGCAGGTATCAACGCGGGCGCGGCGCTGTTGCTGGCGGCCGCGTTGGCGGTGGCCTTGAATGTCCTGGCCGCCCGGCATCCTTTTCGAATGGATCTCGGCCGCTATCCTTATTATACCCTGTCTGAAAGGACACGGGAGCTGTTAAAGACGCTGGCCACGGATGTCCGCGTGATAGTTTTCCTCAGTTCGGAACATGATCTGTACCGGGATATCCGGCGCCTGTTTAAAGAATATGAATATGCATCGAGCCGTATCCGGGTGGAATACATTGATCCCCATCGCGATCTGGCCCGGAGCAAGGAGTTGGTCCTGCGCTATGACGTCACCGGGCCAGATGTCGTGGTGTTTGCCTCCGCTAGCCGGAAGCAAGTCGTGCCGGTCAAGGATGTCGCCGATTATGATTATGTTCCCATGCTGTCCGGCCGCCCCAAGGTCATGACGGCATTTCGGGGGGAACAGCTTTTTTCATCGGCGATTCAAGGTGTTATGCGGACAAAAAACCCCTTGGCGTATTTTCTGACCGGACATGGGGAACGGCAGATTGCCAACTATGACCAGTATTCAGGTTATTCCATCGTGGCGCGAAACCTGCAACGGGACAATATCGAGGTCAAGACGCTGAATTTGGGAGAAACGCCGGCTATTCCCAAGGATTGTGATGTTCTGCTCATTGCCGGTCCGAACCGGCGATTTACCCGCGCCGAATCGGATATGATCAAAGGCTATCTGGACAACAGCGGCCGGGTCATGCTGTTACTGGATGCGGGAACGGATGTCGGCTTGGGCGGCCTGCTGGAGGCTTGGGGCATTCGTCTGGCTGAAGACCGGGTGGTGGGATTGACCTTGACCGGACGGGAATTGCTGGTGACGATCTATGGCAACCACCCGATTACTGATCGCTTGGTATTGGCGAATGTGGCGACGATTTTCAATGGTCCTCGTTCCCTTCAGCCGCTGGCCGCCACCAATGCGCCCCTCACTCAGTCGGCCGATAAGCCGCGGTTGACCGTGCTGGCATCCTGCTCGGAGCAGGGCTGGGCAGAGATGTCTCCGAATCAGAGTCCGCCCAAGTTTGACAGTGGGGTTGATCGTCCCGGACCTGTTCCGGTGGCGATGGCGGTGGAGAAGGGGCCGACGCTCGGGATGGATGTTGAAATCAAGCCGAGCCGGATGGTCGTGGTTGGGGATTCGTCGCTCGTCTCCAATGGTGCGTTGTTGGCGGGCTATAATACCGATTTGTTCATGAATGCGATGAATTGGCTCCTGGAGCGGAACGACAGTCTGCCGATTGCCGCGAAAAAGCCGGGGAGAATACACATTATCATGAGCCGGAAGCAGTTTCAAATCACCCACGGCATAATCGTAATCGCGATTCCGGCCATTGTCGCTCTTACGGGATTGCTGGTGTGGCTGAGACGGCGAAGATAATTTGGAATTTTGGCTTCGGGAATCAGGTATGCATTTAAAAACCACATTATTCCTTCTGCTGGCCCTGAGCATGGTTGTTGGCGTCATCTGGATGGTGGATTTGGCGCGGGAGCCGGCCGATCAGACGCCGGCGGAAGAATTGAGACTGCTGGCCATTGAGCCGGAAAAGATGGTGTATGTGTCGTTTTATTGGGAGGGCGAGTTTATTGAATGCATGAATGAACGCGGCCAGTGGATGATTCGTAAACCGGTGGCGGCGCGGGCCGATGCCAGCAAGATCAACCGTATTCTCGCGGGGATCGAGATGCTTCCCCAGGGGGAAACAATCACTCCGGCCCAGCGTCAGGTGCGGGGACTGACGCTGAATGATTATGGATTAACCAAACCCCGCGCCCGCATCGTTCTAGGCGACCCGGATAAGCGATATCTCCTGGAGATCGGCAATGAGTCGCCGCTGAAAAATGCGGTCTATGTCCAAATCGATCAGCAGGACTGTATCGTGGCCACGTCCACGAATATTCTGGGTATTATTCCCCGGCATGTTGCGGAACTCCGGGATACCCGCTTATTGCAAGGATCGCCCTCCTATGTCCGACGCCTGGAAATCAAGCGAGCGAATAGGCCCCTGGTTCAGATTGTCAAGGAAGGGGCGGAGTGGATCATGCGCAAACCCGTCGTGGCGCGGGCGGATTGGAGCAAGGTGTCCCGTTTGCTGGAGAATTTGTTTTCCTTGCCGATTCAGGAATTTGTGTCGGAAACCATGTCCGATCCGGTGGCCTATGGATTGAGTGAGGATGAAGCCATGCTGCAGGTCAGTGTGTGGCAGGAGGGCGAAAAGGACGTTGATAAACTGGTGTTTGGGAAAAAAGCCAATGAACAGGGGAGCGTTATCTATGCCGGCCGGCGCGCGTCCGCTTCGGTGTTTACGGTCGATCGGGCTCGGGTGGATGTCCTGGTGGCGGGCATGGCGGAGCTCCGGGATCCGCGCTTGTATTTCATGGCGCCTGAAAAAATGGCCGTGATTCGCATTGAGGAAGGCGAACGGGCTTTGGAATTCAGGAAAAACGGGGAGTCGGGATGGCAGATTGTGGAACCGGCGCAGTGGAAAGCGGACAACCGCATGGTCGCTGACCTGGTCAGCCGCTTGAACACGTTCCGGATCGACCAGGTGATTGACGGCACGAATGTGACCGAAGCGGGCTTGAATCATCCGGCCCATGTCATCCGGGTGGCCGAGGAATATCCTGCTTCGGGAATTACGACCCAGGGAATGGATCCAACGGCGTCAGGGCCGGTCGAAAAGCTGAAACGCATACTCCTGATGAGCGCTCCCCAGCCGGGCAAGGAGTATGTGTTTGCCCGGTTTGAAGATGAACCGCTGATTTATCGGATTTCAGCCTCATCGTCGTCAACGATTTCCATGGATCCGCTCAGCTATCGGGATTGCGCGGTGCTGACCCTGGATCCATCTGCCATCCGGAAAATCACGCTGAAAAAGAACGGAACGGAGCAAGCCGTCGAACGATCCGGAACAGGAACTTGGAAACCAGTTGTGCCGGCTACCGGGGATGCGAATCTGAATGTGGTGACCAATCTCCTGGCCCGGGCGGCGGATTTGAGGGTATTGCGGTTTGAGCGCAGTGATATCAGGGATCTGGCGGTTTACGGCCTCAAGGATGCTCATGCCTCGTTGACCTTCAGCCTCAGCGGCGAAGAAGGTATTCAAAAATCGCTCCTGTTCGGTGAAAATTCGGAGGACTTGGGGGTCTATGCCATGTTCCAGGGCCAGGACATGGTGTTTGTTCTTGAAAAAGCGCTGGTGGACACGATGGTGCAGGAATTGGTCCGTTAGGATGCTGTCGGGTTTAGCCATAGGCTCCTAGAGAGGCGTTGTGTTCCGGATTGTCAAATACACCTTACTGGTCATCGCTCCGATTGTCCTGATGGTGGTGTTGTATCTCAGCCTGCACGGACTGCCGGAGCCATTGACGCGGAATATCGAACGCCAGCTCCAGTTCAGCGGCATGGTCTTGAGCCTGGACAAGATCAAGCTGGGAGTTTTTGAAGGGATTATCGCGACCCGCGTTTGCTATCATCGCAAAGGGGATATCGGCGCGCCGGTATTTGAGGCCGAAAAAATAGTTTTGCAATGCGATCCGCTACGTTGGATGAAAGGAGGACCCGGCGTCACCGGCGCCAAAATCAAGAATGGCATTTTCCGGCTCATGATCGGCGCGGGCGCCGAAGCGGCCGCCGCCGGTCCGCGCGTCCTGATGTTTGACCGGTTGCAGGCCCATGTGAAATGGGATCAGTTGCCGGAAATGCGCGTTGAAGAGTTGTCCGCCCATCTGGCCGGTATTAAAGTAACGGGCCGTGGCATTCTGAACATAGCTGCGCCTGCCCCGGGCGAGCCGTCGCCCTTCCCCGCTTCATCTGCTCCGATGCCGGTTCCTTCCGACCAAGCCGAAGGCCGTATCAGTCCGCTGGTATTGGAAGTCCTGCAAGTGTGTCAGGCCGTTCGTCTGAAAAATCCGCTGAATGCCGAGGTGGTGTTTTGGATTGATTCTACGGATGTTCGCAAACTGGTACTGCATATAAAAATGGATTCGCGGAACACAGAGGTGGGTCCATGTAGCGTAGAAGCATGGCGGGCTCGAATCGGCGTACGGGGAATGGCGGCCAAGGGGTTGCTGGAAATTAAAAACGGCAACCTGCAAGGGGTTTGGGTTGAGAAAGCAGCCTGCCGGTTTGCCTGCGATGACCAGGCCCTGACGATCGAACAGCTCGACGCCGTGGTGGGACGCGGCCCGGGCAAGGGGCCGATGAGCTTATCATTGAAGTATGCATGGATGTCCACTGAATTTGAAGGCCAATGGGCAGCGGAGATGAATCTTCGGGCGCTACTGCCCCTGTTGCGGCAACAGTATCCCTCGCAAGCCTGGATTCTGGAAGCCTTTCAATTTGCCAAGAGTCCGCCGGATGTGAAGACCACGTTCAGGGGGCGATGTAACCCGACATTTTTTCTCGATCTGGATAGCCGGACCCATGCCTATGATATGGCTTATTACGATGTGCCCTTATCCGAGGTGCAGGTTTCGGTGGCGGTGGCGTTGGCGGGGACCAACGGTGTTGTTGTGACGCTGACGCCCATGGCGGCAGTCCGTCCGGAAGGTTCGGGCCAGGGATGGGTTCGCGTGGACTTGGGGGCGCAGGCGGTGAGCTTTGATGCTTCGTCCACCCTGAACCCTTATGCGGCGGCTAAAATGATCGACCCGTTTATTGACCGCCTGGTTCGGCAGTTCCGTTTTGAAGGGCCGGTCCGGGCCACTGGCTGGGGGACGATCGGATTTGCGGATACGCGGCTGGACGATATGGACCTGATGATTGAGGCCCGGCGCGCGGGCTGGGGGATGTTCCTAGCCGATACGTATGCGCTGGATCTTCGCTTGGTGGGAGACCATACCGAAATCACGGATATCCGGGGCACGATCTACGAAGGGCAGTTCGACGCCCGGGCCTCCGTGTACATGGTCCCGGGGGGCGCCCTTATGCGTTATGAAACCGAAGCGGATGTCCGGGATGTTGATTTCAACCAGGTGATGGAAGTCCTGGCGGGCAAGCCCACGGAACTCTACGAGGGAAAATTATCCGCCCATGTCGATCTGGAGGGGGCGATTGGCGAGGGGCAGGGACGGAGCGGCCGCGGCACGGGATGGGTGAAAATCACCGATGGTCGCATTTTCCAGATTCCCTTGTTTGGCGGGCTGTCAGATTTCCTGTCCCGGGTGATCCCCGGGATGAGCGCCCTCCTGCGCCAGACGGATGTCAAGGCCTCGTTCGTGATCGGGGACGGCAAGATCCATTCTGATGAAATCCTGATCGAAGGCGATGTGCTTAGTCTGGTGGGCAAGGGCGATTACGCCCTGGATGGAACACTGGATTTCACGATTCAGGTCAAGTTGTTGCGCAAGCATACCCTGGCCGCGAACGTGTTTCGCTTTGTGACCAACCCGGTCAGTAAAATGCTGGAGTTCCATCTGGGCGGAACCGTGGCCTCACCCCGCTGGAGACCGGTCAATATCCCCAAGGAAGTTTTTTTGATATTTGATTAATGAAAGTCTGCATTAAAACATACGGCTGCCAGATGAACGAGCGGGACAGCGAACGGATTGCTGTTTTCCTGCGACGCCGGGGGTATGTCCTGACGCGATGGGAAGCTGAAGCCGATGTCATCATTGTCAATACCTGCAGTGTCCGGGAAAAGGCGGAGGATAAAGCCTTGGGAAAAATGAGGTTGTTGATTGCGTCCAAAGAGGAGCATCCGGATAGGATTGTCGGCGCGGTGGGCTGCATGGTTCAGCAGATGGGTCGCGGTATTTTTCGCAAGGCGCGGGGCCTGGATTTTGCGGTGGGAACACGCAGACTGGCCCGGGTGCCAGAAGTTCTGGAGGCGGTCCGGGCCGGTCGGCGGCCGATCTTCGATGTCGGGGAGGAAGGCGGTCGTGAAGACCAGGGTGTCCATGAAGCCGGCCGGGTGACGGCGTTTACCAGCATTCTGTTCGGGTGCAACCGGCATTGCTCCTATTGCGTGGTCCCTCGGGTCCGCGGTGCGGAATGGAGCCGTCCGGCGGCGGACATTATTGACGAAATCCGCACGCTGGTTCATCACGGGTTGAAGGAAGTCACGCTCCTTGGCCAGAGCATCATGTCCTATGGCCGTGCTAATCTGGTATGGACGGATGGGTATCGTTCGGCCCTGGGGTTTACCGAATCCCTGCCGCAATTGCTGGAGGCATTGCAGGGCATTCCGTGGTTGGAACGGATTCGTTTTACGTCCGGCCATCCATCCGGCTGTACTTTGGAATTGATCCGGGCCATGGCTGAACTCCCGTCGGTGTGCGAACATCTTCATCTGCCGCTGCAATCCGGATCGGACCGGATACTCGACCGGATGAACCGCGGTTATTCGGCCGCCGACTACCATAATGCCGTGCGGCGTCTGAGAGCGGCCTTGCCGAAGGTCGCCATCACCACGGATGTGATCGTGGGCTTTCCGTCGGAGACCTTGGATGATTTTGAGATGACGCGCGCGTTAATGTCGGAAATAGGATTTGATAACGCGTTTATTTTCAAATACAATCCGCGCCCGGATACACCAGCAGCCTGCTGGCCGGACAATGTGCCGGAAAAGGAGAAATTACGCCGTAATCATGTGCTCCTCGATGAACAGAACCGGTGCTGTCTTGCGTTGAACCAGGCCTTGGTGGGAAACGAAGTGCAGGTGCTGATCGAGGGACAAAGTCGGCGGAATGCGGCGCGTTGGACGGGCCGGACCCGGACAAACAAGATAGTATTGATCGATGCCTCGTCCGCGTTGCGGCGCGGCGATCTGCTCACCGTCCGGATTGATAATGCGAAAATACAGACATTGTATGGTACAGTGAAACAATGAATGCATTATCTGTCATAACCCTTGTCTTGGGTGCCCTGATTCTTGGATGGCACCTGGTTTTGGGCCTGGTCCCGAAAAAAGCAGGAGTCGGCCTGACCGGATTTCCCCGGAACATCTGGGCCGGCCGCATATTGGCGGCTGTCGCCGTCGTCTGGGTGGCCTTCCTGGTATGGCAAGCCGACATCGCCTGGCTGGAACGATACCGGCTTCTGATCTGCGTTCTCTCTCCCGTGGCTTATGTGCTGGTTATTATGTTCGTGGATGAACTGCTGGCGGTGCGGGCCCTGGGCGGACTTTTTCTTCTGTTCCCGGCGCTCATTCTGGATGCGGCCTTTGGCAATTCAGCCCCCAGCCGTTTGGTAATGACCGTAGTTGCTTATGGGCTGGTGATTATGGGCATGATCCTGGTCTGGAGTCCTTATATGTTCCGGAAAATGACCGCTCCCTGGGCCGGCAATCCCAGGGCCTGTCGGATTGTGGGAGCGGCGGGATCGGTGTTGGGGCTCGGTATGGTTCTGCTGGGGTGGTTTGGCTATCAATAATAAATTCTACCGGGTAGAATTTATGCGTATTCTTGTTTTTCGGGGCGGGGCCATCGGTGATTTCATCCTGACCTTGCCGGTGTTCCATGCCTTGCGTCAGGTCTGGCCGCGGGCGGAGCTGACCCTGGCGGGATATCCGCGTATCGCCGAATTGGCCAGGGTTGCCGGATTGGTCGACCGGGTGCTGGATATCAATGCCGCAAGGTTCAGCGCCTACTTTGTTCCTGAACCTCTATTGCCGCTTCAGGAGTCGGATTTTATCCGATCGTTTGATCTGGTTATTTCCTATCTTCACGATCCCGATGGCGCTTTACGCTCGAATCTCATTCAGTCTGGAGCCCGGCGCGTCATCTGCGTGTCCCCGCAGGTCGCTTCAGGGCATGCTGTCGATCACTTCCTGTCCGCTCTGGAGCCGTTGGGGCTACCTGATCTCTGTGCTTCTAAGGAACAAGATTTACCTTTTGCCGTAACACGTTGTTTTTCAACACGTAGTGGTCGAACTTGCTCGAACCCAAAAACCGGACGGGCGCAGCAAGCTGTGCCCCTACGAAGGCACGATACCAACACCACCAGTTATTTTCCTGCTGGGGGAGGCGCCCCGTCGCCTATTTTGCTGGATATTTCTCCAGATCTGCAAGCCGCTGGCCGAACCAAGTTGAATTCACTCGGACTTAAGGGTCCCGTCATCGCGATCCACCCGGGCAGTGGCAGTGTGAAGAAAAACTGGCCGCTCCTGTCTTTTCTGGCCCTGGCAGGAAAGATTCAGCAAGCCCGCCTGGGACGTGTCCTCTGGATCGTGGGGGAGGCCGACGAAGCCATTGCCCATGCCTTGATAGTAGAGTTCCCGCCCCACTGCGGGGTGGGATTTTCATGCCATAGGAAAATTCGCCAAGGCGGAAATAGGGCGGAAACATCTGTTATGGATGCTGTAGGCCGCCATACCTGCCTGCGCCAAGGCTATGGTGGGCAGGGCATGGCGGCTCAGGCGCCTGCATCCCGCGTAACGCTGGACAAGTCCTATGCGGGCCTACAGAAAAAATGCGATCAGTCAAAGAAACTGTTGCAGGAATGGAGCGGCCTTACCGGTAACACGCCGATTCTGAAAGACTGTTCTCTTCTGGAAGTGGCTTCCGTATTGAGCCAGTGCCGGGGCTACGCGGGCAACGATTCCGGCATCTCGCACCTGGCGGCGGCAGTGGGAATCCCGACCGTGGCGTTGTTTGGTCCGACTGATCCGGAAGTCTGGGGACCGCGGGGAACGAAAGTGTCCATTCTCCGTGGCCGGCCGCCGACGACGAAAGGATTGGCGCGGATCCCGGAGGATGACGTTTTTCAGCGCTTACAAATTTTGATGAAATCAGATCGGCGGCCAGAGTCCGCCGCTACAGGGGGAAATTGCGGCGACCTCCGGTCGCCGTAGTGGAAAAGGATTGTAGCGGCGACCTCCGGTCGCCGTCAGTATCAACGCGTTGTCCCTGTCATTTCAGCCACCCGCCGACGATGACTTCCGGGGGCACCTCGGGGTTCAAAGGATCCCAGGCCGGGTAGCCGGTGCCGGGGTGGATTTCGATGCTATTCCTGATATCCGTGTATCCGCCGGAGATGACCCCGCCGTTGATGGTGGTATTGTTCCGAAGAATGACATTCACCACGGCATACATGACGCCATTCAAGGTTGTATGATTGTGGATGTCAATAGTACCGGTGCTCAGCACTGAGGGCATATTGGAACTGCCGGGAAAACTGGTCTGGGTGAAATGGTTTACGATAGTAACGTTTCCATTCGCCACGATGGTGCCCGCGAAGGAACTGTTGTTGTCGATGGTCAAAGTGCCGTTGACGTACAGGATGCCGTTGGCGGGAGACGCGATCGGATTGCCGGACAGGGTTTGATTGCCCTCCAGATAGGTCCCGTTGTTGGTCGCCATCTGCCGGTAACTGTCGAAATTGAACGGTCCGGTGGGAGGGATGGTTGAAATCGGCGCTCCGTTACTGATGGTGCCGGTGACACCCGAGCTCCCGCTGACCGTGCCGCCGGCGCTGACATTGCCGTAGACATCGCCGTTGGCCAGGATAACATCACTGTTGGCATGCACGTTGCCATAAATGTCGTACGCTCCCGTGGCTAAAGTGATCAGTCCGTCGGACAGGATGGCGGAGTTGATGTCATAGAGTTCGTTCCAATGCGTTTGGATCGTGCCGAGCAGTTCCATGATTGTCCGGTTGGAAGAGTCCATATAAATGCCGTCGCTGGTAATGAGCACGTTGCCGTTCGTCTGGAGCTCGGTTCTCACATAGTAAATGCCGTTGGTGAGAAACGTGGCTGCGTTGGTAGCGTTCTGCCAAAGAGAATAGTTGGAGCCGAGCTTGGCGACCATATCGGCGATGCCGGCTTCCGCGACCGCCTGCGCCTGGGCCGTTTGCACCGTTCGCTTGATGCGGTGCATGGACTGGCTCGACAACACGACCATGGTGAGTCCCGCGAGCATGAGAATCAGCGAGACGCCGAGAATGGTGATCAGCGCCGATCCCTCGTGGCCATTATGCGGGGCGTGGTGCTTTCCGATATCCTGATGTAGAGTGCGCATAACACCCTCCCTTCTTATTTATTCGTATTCAAAGGCCGGACTTCCATGGTTCCCTGTGCCGTAACGGTCCCAAAGGTCCCTTGCTTGAAAATCTCCATCTCGATCTCAAGACCTTTAATGAACGATTGCCCGTCCACGGTGGCGCTGACGATGCCATAGGTGGGCCCCTTGCTGAAATCCACCTGCAGGTCCACCAGGCCCGTCGGCACATCCCAGGCAATCGTGACATCCCGTAGAATCGCGCTGTTGGTGTGGAGCCCAGCGCACCCGAACAGGGCTTCATACTGGACGTAGCGTCCCGGCGAGAGGCTGGCGAGACTGTTGACACCGTTGCATAACTGGAAATAGCCGGTCTCCAGCCAGGCGCCGGCATCGCTCAAGTCGGGTTGATTGCCACTGCGGACGCGAATGTCAATATCAGCTCCCTCCGCCAAATATTCCACGTGAGTCCATTTAAGCGTCTTGTAGGCGGGATTGGCGATATGGGTGTCGAAAATACCGGAGCGATATAGACCACTGGCCGGATAGCGCACCTCCAGCGCGCTGACTCCGATGATGAGATTGGTTGCGGCGCCTCCCATGGCGGACATGAATGGGACTGTGCTGTTGGCCCACCCCCGCGCGTTGTTGAACACCTCGGCGTCCGTATGCAGATCGAATTGGACCAGGTAATTATTTGTCTGATCAATGACGTATCCCGATACCCAATCGCTCCAAGCGTTCGATCCGGCCAGAATTTTTTTATTGGAACCGCTGCCGAAATACAGGTCGGATGTCGTGCCCGCCACGGCGTTGGTTCCGGAAGCCTGTCTCGAAATCTTCGCGTTCTCGATGAATAGATTTCCATTAGTGCCGGCTTCAAATTTTACCCGGACCCATTCGCCGTTCATGGTAATCGCCGCGGCTGGATTGGTTCCTCCATAAATAATATTGATAACCGCCGGCGTTGTATTCGGCACGTCCACCGAGCCGATCATGCTCTCGGTGCATCCTTCGGCGGTCCAGTTGGTGCCTTTGTCCATGGAAATGACGGTATCCGGGATGAATGGGGGGAAGGCGATGAAACTGTCATCGGTTTTGCGGCTGACGTTGCTGACGATGATGCCCGGCGGGTTGTCAAAATTGGCGTCGCACCAGAGGTCATTCGGCACCGCGAAGGTGATACTGTTGCTGACGGCAACGCCACGATACGTCAACTGGCAGTTTCCGCTCCAGGTAGCCCCGTTGCTGGACATATCCTGGGCCACCACCGTGCCGCCGGACAGGGAATAGGAATAATACGGGCTGATGGGATGCCCGTTGAGCGGCAGATAAATCTCGCCCTCCCGGCGGCTGGCACTCGGGCTGAGGGAAAACCAGTCGAAGCCGACGTCGTAACTGGCGCTGGTATTGTTCGTGTTCTTGCCCTCGATGGTGAAGGTCAGGTTGTGGGGGCCGTTGCTGAGCACGACGCTTCCCCAATTAACCGTCTGAGCCTTGCAATACGTGGGGGAATAGCCGTCGAATTGCATTTCGGGCGGCCGGATGCGCAGGTTAACCAGATTGCGGAAAATGACCTGCTCGTTGACACTTTCACCCGTAAGACAGGTGTTCGTGCCCTGCACAACGCTCTGCAGCTGCGTATAAAGCTCGGCCGGCGTGGCGTTGGTTTTACGCGGACTGAACACCGTACGTCGGAACTGGTCCGGACTGCCCGGATGCACGTGGTAAACGACGGTTTGCGTCCACCGGATCTTACCGGTGCTTTCCCGCATGAGCAGACCGTTGGTATCCACCGTGGACATGGGGAAACTGATGGCCGTATATTCCGCGGCGTTGGCGGGGTAAAACGCCATCAATCCGATGCCCACGCTGGACAGGCGCAGGTCCTGGCGGATACGCTCCATGGCCCGTTCCAAGTCCATATTGATCTCATTTTTCACGGATTCCGTTTGCCAGGCGCGCAGGCCATAGACGAAGGTGGACAGGGTGCCGGCGATGACTATCACCGTTACCGCAGTGGCAATCGCCGCCTCGACCAGGGTGAATGCCCTGGATTTTTCCAGCACAGGCTCGATGCGTTTTTCGTAAATATTTTCCGTATTGCGCCCGGTCCGGCTGGGCAGGGTCGGAAAAATCCAAAGCTGACGAAGATGGTCTATGTTTTTCTGCATGGTCTGGGTCCCTTGACGCGGCGCCTGCTGTTCCGATGCGTAATAATTTAATCCGTATAGGTAGCGCAGGCTTTACGCCTGCGATCCGGTCTTTGCTACATCTTATCGGTTATCAGGGTGTTCATCTCCACCGGCAGGGCGCTACTCGATCGCCGTGCGCCGGGATAATAGACTTGGACCATGACCCTGTACAGGTTTGGCGTGCCATTGGTGTATGCGGCAACGACGGTGGTTCGTTTGTAAATGCCCGAGGACGTTATGTTACCATCACCATCCACCGGCATCTGGTTTTCGCTTAAAAGGGGCAGGCTCGAGTATTCGAATGTCCTGGCGCGCTGAATCCGGTTCCTGGCAATGGTCATGGCCTTGTAGTAATCGCAGGCCAACTGCTGGGAGCGCATGGAGGCGATGGCCGAGTTCAGAAAAAAGACGCAGAAGATGACGAAAATGATGCTGGCGACCATCACTTCGACCAGGGTGAACCCTTCATTCGATTTTGATTTCTTAATCATGTTGCCCTCGGCGCTGTCGCTGTCCGGTTTTCCGGAGCATGGCCTGTTTCCGGAGATCTTGAATCATCGAATTGATTGCCGCTAATAAGGCATTGGATTTGAATGCTCCAGATCCCGGATTACTTCTTTGGGAACTCCCGAGGTCCCCGCCTGTTCCAGCAACTCTTTTTTAGCCGCCTCAATAATTGCTTTCCGCTGTTTTTCACGTTGTTCCCTGATTTCAAACGGCGCGTCAAGCTCAAGGTGGCGTTGAAGCGCCTCCAATGATGCGATTCGCGCTTTTTTACGTTGTTCCCTGATTTCATTCGGCTCGGCAAACGTCGCCGGCTGACTTGAGGGGGACGAAGCTGTCTGTGAATTTTCAGGAACAGATACCGGCAATGCTCCCTGCGCCGGGTGATTTTCGGGAACGGAGAATGGCGGCGTGGCCACGGGAGCAAGATTGGGCGATGTTTGCGCTCTTAAATTATCGGAGGCCGACGATAGCAGCGTGCCCGCGGGTGGTTTTGGATGAATGCCAATGGTTTCCGTGTTTGGTTGTATGGCGGCCGAAAGGGATGAGGATGAACGCAGTGCGCCGATAATGGAGCGCACCGTCAAAACCAGCATCACCATTACCAGAATGCTTCCACCAATCAATAGTAATTTCAAATTCAGCGGAGTAACAGACTTGGGAATGGATGGTATGTTATTTTTCATGGCACAATAACTTCTCTCCAATTATTCCAAGTATAGGCATTATTCACATTCGGATAGAAGGGGGGCGGGTCGGTGGCAAATCTGGCATCAAAAACCCAGTTATCTTCTGAAAATCCGGTGAATGTGGAGCCCCCCCAGTAACAACCTTCCACCCCGAAATTGTTTTCTACAATACCGCCATAAACCGTCAGGAGCCCGCTGTCGGGCCGCGTCAAAAAATTTTGCACATAAAAACCGGCGTACCAACTGGAGGTAGGGTTACAGGCAATGATATGGGCATAGATGTTCAAATCGTTGGGCGCGTTGGTCATGACCACCACATCGCGTCTGGCGATAAGACCAATGGCGTCATCCGAGTTGTTTGTGGGGTGGACGGCATAGGTGATATGATTGGTAATTCTGATATCTTGATCGGCCACGACGGTCAACCGGCCGTTAAAGTTGGCGCCGCCGATCTGAACCGTGCCGGTGTTAGCTCCCGATGACGCTATGTAAATCATGCCCGTACCGAGAAAGTCGGGATGGTTGGTGACGTAATTCACGTTGGTCCATCCCCGCTGGGCATTGGAGATAAACACGTTGGTATTCTGCAAATTAATGCTGGTCGCTCCGGTGACAACCAGCCCCGCCAAAGTTTGCAGGCAGGAATTGGGAGACCCCGTGTTGGTGAAGTTGACGTTGAGCGTTTGGACAGGCACGCCCAGCTGAAATCCCAGATTAAAGATCGCGGCGGCGCTCCAATTTCCCCATGTGGCGGCGGCGCTGGTGACCAGTGCGTTAAAAGTCGGATTGCCCCAAAGATTAATCCGATCATTGGCGTGGACCGGGCCATTAAAGACAGAAGGGCCCATAAAATAATTTCCCCCGGGGTTATGATCATACCATACGGCATATCGGGCCCAGGTATCTTGGCGAACCCCGGTCATAATCACGCTTTTTTTAAATCCATTGACCTCACCGGTGGAGGCAATAGTGTACCAAGTCTGGCCACCGCCGCCGGCGACCGAGTTGATCGCGACGCTATAGGCTCCATTGCCGATTGAACCCGTGATGGAGTTGGGAGGGGCTCCTGCGCTATTCCGGATGCAGGAGACGGCCCGCTCTGCACCGCCTTCGGCCACGTAAAAAGCCTGTTCCAGACATTCCTGCCGGTTGGCCAGCTTCAACTGGAAACTGCTTTCGCTCAGCAGACCCAGGGCCAGAATAGCTGCAATGGCTGTGAAAGCGACCACGGCGACCAATACCACGCCGGAATTGTTGTTTGTGTTCATGGATCGCCTCATTCCTTACGGTTTCGCATCAGCACAAAGGTGCTCATCTGGTTCGTCGAGGTCAACCGGCCTTCCTTTCGGAGCAGGGTCAGTCGGATGTTGACCCCGGATGCATTGGTCGCAACGACGGCAGCGGACACATAATTGCAGATCAACTGGCGGGTCTCGCGATGGGGGGCGGACAGTGGTTCTTCCACCCATAAGACAATATTGCTGGCCTCTTTGTTGAAATCAATCCAGCGTTCCCCATCAAAGGCATTAGAACAGGTAATACGCCAACTGCCGTCGGGCGAGCCCGGATTCAGAAAATGCGCGGGATCGCCGGGCGCCGGAGGATAAACATGGTCAGTACCCGTCCACATTCCTTTCTTGTTTTCATATTTGATACTGGACGCCGTCCGCAGTCCGTTGTTGGTTCCTATTCCATAAACCAGCCGCGACATGGCAAGGTCGCATTCCCGGTTGACCGTCATGCTCAAGGACGTGGCATGCCACATCTTTTGACACATGATATAGACGCTGGTGGCGCCCGCCATGGCCAGGCCAAACAACACTGAGGCAATCATTAGTTCGATGAGCGTAAAGCCCTTGGGTTGCTTTTGAAAAGGTATTCGGACGCGACAGAGCGCGTCCCTCCATCTGAAAAATGGATGGATGTTGGAGGGCCACGCTCCGTCGTGGCCGTTCTTCAACGCCTTGTTATGGGCATTTTTCATTGGTGCAACTCCGAACTCAGCGATCCCACGAGGCTGACCGTGGATTTCATTTTCATGCCGGCATTGGTCCAACTGTTGGTCATATAAATATTTTTAACAACGATGCCCGGAGTCTGGGTGATGGTGGCGACAAAGTAGGACACGTTCGGCGCCGAGCTTGTCAAATGCAGGCCATTGCTTAATAGGGTGGAGCCATACACGGAGGATAACAAGGTTTCCATGGCTATCCGGGCGGTATGAACCGCTTCCATGCGGTTGTCGGAAATCACGGCCGACCGTTTGGCCTGAACGAAAGCGCCGACAAACAGGGAAAGAGAGATAATCAATAGTGCTATCGCGATCACCACTTCCACCAATGTAAACCCTTTTTTCATAATCTCTACCCAACCTTCATCAGTAACGACAAAACCCTCAGCGAGTAGAATAATCCTTACCCATTAATTAAGCATGAATCATACCATGTCAATTTTATGGCAAAAACAAGCGTGATATCACCGTATTTTGCCCAATCAGGCTTGGGAACGGCTGCTACACTCTTATAATTAAGAATAAATTGGACAGGCAGAAACTTCTTATCACTCGCTGAACATGCCTGACTATGGAACAAAGACACGCTAACCCTAATAGTTTTGCATTTTTGTTGATATTTGTCAATGAGTCTGTGCGGGACGGTTCCGGTGGGTTTTCCAGTATTGGCTGGGAGCGATACCCAGGTGCTGGCGGAATTGGCGGCTGAAATAGTTGCTGTCATTGAAGCCTACCTGCAGCGCAATTTCCGTGATAGTCAGATCGTCGCCAGTGAAAAGCTCGATCGCCTTTTGAATCCGGTAACGGATCAGATAATCGATCGGTGAGGTTTGAAAAGAACGTTGAAAGGCGCGATAGAGCGTACTCGGCGACATGTTTGCGATGCGGGCCAGTTGGTCCAGGGTGAGTGATTCCGTGTAATGGTTTTCCAGGAAATCCAGGGTCCGTCCCAGGCGGAGTAGGGCGCGTGGCGTGGGCGCGCGCATCTGGGAGTAATACCGACCAACGAATCCGACGGCCTGTAAAAAAAGACCCAGGGCTAAACACTTGTATCCCGGTGGTTTCCGATCCAACTCCTGCTGGGCGTTCGTCAAAAGTTCCTGGACCCGGCTTAAGGCCGAGGCCGACAGTCGGCAAAAATGATGTGCACCACCGGCCGACCGGAGTCGCGGTTCCAGTACGAAGAGAGTCCGATAGCCATCCGGAGGAAGTAAATCACGCAGGGGCGGCGCCATGGTTCGGAGATCAAAGAGAACGTTAACCAATTTTAAATGACGAATGTCGCGATAAGCATGTCCCACGCGTTCGGGAATGACAAAAACATCGCCGGCCGTAATGGCATATTGACCATGGGTCATAATATGGCGGCCGCATCCATCCAGCACGATGACCAACTCAACGAAATCATGAGTGTGGAATTTGACATCCAGTTCGTGATGGACAAATAGAATAAATAACGGCATGCCGCTCTGGGAAATAATATCCGCCTGCCGCAGGCGAAAAGCCACCGGCTCACGCCGGCGGGATGGGGTGGCATGGGGAGGAGCCATATGACAACATTGTGCTGGTATTTGAATGGATTGTCAAGGATTGGGGGTGGCTGAATGTGGCAAGGTTCCAGCGAAGAATTATAGATCAATCCCGTCAGTGATGAAAGGAAAAGCCATGAACGCAACCCTGCTGCGCCAGTTTGCCCATCCGTCAAGTCAGTATCGCGGCAAACCCTTCTGGGCCTGGAACGGAAAACTGGAGGAGCCGGAATTGCGCCGCCAGATCCGCCTGATGCACCGGATGGGTCTGGGCGGTTTTTTTATGCATTCCCGCGTGGGATTGGCAACCCCGTATCTGTCTCCGGAATGGTTCCGACTGGTCGGGGCCTGCGTGGACGAGGCCCGGAAACTGGGCATGGAAGCCTGGCTGTATGACGAGGATCGCTGGCCATCAGGCGCCGCCGGCGGACTGGTGACAAAAAACCAGAAATACCGCATGCGCAGTCTGATGGTTCATATCCTGGACAAAGCGGAAGCGTTGAAATGGACGCCGGCCACGGTGGCCGTGTTCACTGCGCGGCTGGATGGTGCGGCAGCGTTTGATGTCCATCGGGTTCCGCAAGGCAGGTTGGTCCCGCAATTGGCGGCGGGCGAAAAACTGATGACGTTCGTGGTGGAATTGCAGGAATGCTGTTCCTGGTACAATGG
Source organism: Verrucomicrobiota bacterium (assembly GCA_018898455.1). Classification (GTDB taxonomy): domain Bacteria; phylum Verrucomicrobiota; class Kiritimatiellia; order JAAZAB01; family JAAZAB01; genus JAHIJO01. Next base: position 34,820 of record JAHIJO010000129.1, read on the forward strand.
ATACACCTACCTTGACACCTTGAGCCATGCGGCCGTGCGGGCTTTCATCAAGGCGACCCATGAGGCGTATAAGAAGCACAATGGCCAGGACTTTGGCGGCGTCATTCCGGGCATTTTTACTGACGAACCGAACCACGGCAACAAACTTGACTTCGACAACAACACCGGCCATCCGGGCGGACTGCCCTGGACCGGCGCCTTACTGAAAACTTTCCAGAAACGATACGGCTACGATTTGGTTCCCCACCTGATGGAATTGGTTTTTGATGTGGATGGCCGGGGAATGCGCCCGGCGCGTCTGCATTATCATGACTGGGTGACCCATCTCTATGTGGACGCGTTCAGTCGTCAGATTGGCGAATGGTGTGCCAGGAACAAACTGCTCTTCACCGGGCACCAGCTTGCGGAGGACTCGCTCTCCAGCCAGACCAATATGGTTGGCAGTTGCCTGCGCTCCTATGAATTCATGCAGGCTCCCGGCATGGACCTGCTGACCGAACACTGGCGGATTTATGACACGGCCAAGCAGGTCAGTTCCGGGGCGCGCCAGTTTGGCCGCAAGTGGCGCTTGACGGAAACCTACGGCTGTACCGGCTGGGATTTCCCGTTGGCGGGACACAAGGCTCTCGGGGACTGGCAGGCGGCGCTGGGGATCAACCTCCGTTGTCAGCACCTGGCCTGGTACACCATGGAAGGCGAAGCCAAGCGGGATTATCCGGCCGCCATTTTCTATCAGTCGCCGTGGTGGGAGCTGTACCCGAAGGTGGAAGACTACTTTGCCCGCATTAACGCGCTCATGACCCGCGGGGAGGAAGTTCGCGATATCCTGGTGGTGCATCCCGTGGAAAGCATGTGGATGATGTGCCGCGCCGGATGGCGGAATGATGAACAAGTCCAGGCTTATGACCGGATGATCAAAGATCTGCGGGACAGTCTGCTGACGGCACATCTGGATTTCGACTACGGCGACGAAGAAATCCTGGCCCGCCACGCGCGGGTTGTGGCGGGAAAAAAACGCCCCGTCCTCCATGTGGGGAAAGCGGTCTATTCCACTGTAGTCGTGCCGCCTCTCAAAACTATGCGGCGCTCAACCTTCAACCTGTTGAAGCGGTTTGCCGCATCGGGCGGCGTTGTAATCTTCGCGGGCGAACCAGCCGGCTATGTTGATGCGGAGGGATCGGAGGATGTCCGCCGGTTCGCGGCCGGATGCGCCCGCGCGCCGGCGCGCGGCGCGGGCCTGGCCGCCGCCGTTGCAAAATCGGGCCGCCGTGTGTCCATCGCCGATCCCGCCGGCCGCGAAATCGGCGCGGCGCTTTATCTGCTCCGGGAGGATCGGGCTGCGTTTTATTTGTTCCTCTGCAATACCGGCCACCAGGCCAGCCGGCTTCCGCCGGACATGGACGATATTATGGTCCGTGATCGGCGGGCTGCGTTTCCGGAGGTTCGGGTGACAGGGTTTAAAGCTTGCGCCGGCGCGCCTTTGGAATGCAATCCCGAAACCGGCGCTGTGGTTACCGCGGATGCCGTCCGGAAACATGGGCAGTGGACGGTCCGGACCAGTCTGCCCGCGCTGGCCAGCCGGTTGTTCGTCATCCCGAAGCGCAAACTGGCGCGGCGCTTTCCGCGTCCTCCGGTCTATCGGGAGATTCGAAGACAGTTGTTATCCCGAACGCACTGGCCGATTGTCTTGTCGGAACCGAATGTCCTGGCGCTCGATTGGCCCCGTTACCGGGTGGGGTCGGGGACCTGGCGGCCAGCGGATGAAATTCTCCGCGTGGATCGCGAAATCCGGAAGCATTTGAAGATCCCGGAGCGCGGCGGCGCGATGGTTCAGCCCTGGGCCCGGAAAGCCGATCCGGCGTCCCGGCGCGGAACGTTCGAGCTGGCGTATGTTTTTGAAGTGGCGGCGCTCCCAAAGGGACCGCTGTTCCTGGCCTTGGAACAACCCCGGCGCTTCCGGGTGGAAGTGAACGGCGAGGTTTTATCACCCGATGCCGAGTGCGGCTGGTGGGTTGACTTATCGCTGAGAAAATTGCCCGTTGATCCGGTTCTGCTGCGCGCGGGTCGGAATGAAATTCACCTGGCCGGCGAATATGACACTACGCATCCCGGCCTGGAAATTGTCTATCTACTGGGTGAATTCGGTGTAAAACTCCGCGGCGCCGCGCCCATGATGACGGCCCGGCCGGATACGCTGAAGATCGGCGATTGGTGCCGCCAGGGATTGACGTTCTATGCGGGATCGGTCAGTTACCAGTGCTCATTGGTCCCCGATCTGCGCAAGGGCGAGCGTCTGTTTATCCAAGTGCCTTCATATCGGGGCGTGGCGGTGCGCGTGGTTGTCAATGGCCGGCCGGCCGGCGTGATGGCTTGGAATCCTAATGAAGTGGAGGTTACGGAGTTCCTGGCGCCGCAGGGCCAGTCTAATCTCCTGCAGATTGAGGTCATCGGGCATCGCCGTAATTCGCATGGCCCGCTGCACCTGGATCGGAAGTGGCCGGTCTGGACGGGGCCGTTTCAGTTTCAGAATATCGTCGGAGCGGCGTATCAACTGGTTCCCTGCGGACTGATGGCCCCGCCACGCTTGTCCGTGCGCAAAGTATAAGACCAGACTATATCTCGCCAAGGCTATGGCGGGCAGGTAGGATGACAGAATAATTGCCCTCGATTAATACAAGTACGGCCCGAGCAGGCGAACCAGTTCCGGCGGCGGACTGTCGCCCGGGAACCGCTGAATATCTCTGCGGCAAACGGCGCTGAAATGCGCCGTCAGGCGCTCCCGCACGGTTGGGAGCGTCGGGCAGGCGTTGCCGCAAAGGATTTTCAGCGAGGCGACCGGCTCGCCTGCCAATCCGCAAGGGACGATGGCGGCGAATCCCGATAGATCGGGACTGACGTTGAAACTCATGCCATGGAACGTGACCCAGCGTTTCAGTCGGATGCCGATCGCCGCCAGTTTGCCTCTGGTCGTCCAGGCGCCGGTCAGGCCGGAGCGCCGGAATGCGGTCACGCCGAAATCCGCCGCCGTCCGGATCGCGATCTCTTCCAGGTTATAGAGATAACCGCGCGCGTCCGTCTCCTGTTCCCCCAGCCGGATGATCGGATACATTACCAGTTGGCCCGGTCCATGCCAGGTTACGTCGCCGCCTCTAGATGATTTTGCGACCTCGATGCCTTGCTGAGCCAGTGATTCGGGGGAGAGCAGAATATGCCGGGCGCTGGATCGGACTCCCATCGTAATGACCGGCGTATGCTCCAGGAACAGGACGGTATCGGGGATTTCGCCGGTGCTTCGCGCGGCGACCAGGGCGTCCTGGAGTCGGACGCCCTCGGCGTAGGTCAGCGGTTGTTCGAAACATATGGCCCAGGCGGTCATGCTTAGTGAGGGCATTTCATTCGGATGTGAGCTGATCATTGATGGTTGGGAATTTTCATCATATGCAGTTCTGTCGAAATACTGCTACATCACTCATTATCATGGTATGACGATAGTGTAGGCGGGCAGGATGTTCGGCTCAATAATAAAATGCGGAATATGATAGCTGTTTTCGCGGCGGAGATGGAGTTGACTTCGCCGTTCCGTTTGTGCGATGATAACCATCCGAGAATGAGCCGGAGAGGAGGTGCGCATGGAGAACATGGAAAAGCGGATCCGGGATGCTCTGCGGCAGACGCTGGAGGCCACGGATTATCAAGACCTGGGGGCAAAGGAAACGGGAAAAGTCCGCGACAGTTACCGCCAGCCCGGTCGCCGGATTCTGATCACCACCGACCGGATTTCAGCGTTCGACTGTGTGCTGGGAACCATTCCCTTCAAGGGGCAGGTCCTTAACCAGCTGGCGGCGTTCTGGTTTGAGCAGACCCGGACCATCGCGCCGAACCATGTCCTTGATGTGCCCGATCCCAACGTCATGGTGGTCACGGAATGCGAACAATTGCCGATCGAAGTGATTGTCCGGGCCTATATCACGGGTGTCACCAAAACGTCGCTCTGGTACAACTATGAACAAGGCGTCCGGGATTATTGCGGGAATCGTCTGCCCGCTGGCTTGCGTAAGGATCAGAAACTGTCGCGTCCGATCATAACGCCTACGACCAAATTGGAAGCCCATGACCGGCCGATCTCCCGCCGGGAGGCGATCGCGGAGGGCCTGGTGGATGCCGCTGCCTTCGATGCCGCGTCCGACTTGTGCTTGCGGCTGTTCGATTTCGGAACGCGCCATGCCCGCCGGCAGGGACTGATCCTGGTGGATACCAAGTATGAACTCGGCCGCCGGGATGGAAAGCTTTTGGTTTCCGATGAAATCCATACGCCCGATTCTTCCCGCTATTGGTTTGCCGACAATTATGAAGCCCTGTTTGCCGCCGGACGCGATCAGCGGAAAATTGACAAGGAATATGTCCGGGAATGGTACGCGGCCCGGGGATTCCGTGGGGAAGGTGTTCCGCCCGCCATGCCGGATGATGTGCGCTTTGAAGCCGCCCAGCGCTATATCCAAGCCTATGAATTGATCACCGGCCGGCCGTTCGTTGTTTCGGATGAGCCCGTGGCCGGTCGGATCGAAAATAATTTAAAAGCCGCAGGATACCTGAATGGAAATTAAAAATTAAGAATTAGAAATTTAATTTTGAATTCAAGGAGCGCCATGAGTGTTCATCCGATCGAGTTCCGGTATTATTCCGAGGAAATGCGGAGTCTCTTCACCGAAGAGGCGAAACTGCAGAACTGGCTGACCGTTGAAGCCGCGCTGGCCCGGGCCCATGCGCAACTGGGGCATATCCCGGCGGCAGCGGCGGCCGCCATTACAGAAAAGGCGACTATCCGGCAGGTCAAGCTGGATCGTGTCAAGGCCATCGAGGATGAAATTCATCATGACCTGATGGCCATGGTCCGTGCCCTGACGGAAGTCTGCGATGCCGAGGCCGGTAAATTCGTTCATTTTGGCGCCACCTCCTATGATATCGAGGATACGGCCCTGGCCCTGCAATTGACCGCCGCCCTGAATATCATCGAGGCCGATCTGCGGACCGTTCGCGATACGCTCGTGACCTGGGCGGAACAGACCCGGGACCTGGTCTGCGTGGGGCGCACCCACGGTCAGCATGCGGTTCCCACAACCTATGGGCTTAAATTCGCCATTTATGCCTGCGAGTTTCAGCGACACCTGGAGCGCCTTGGCCAGGTTCGTCCCCGAATTGCTGTCGGCAAAATGACCGGCGCCGTCGGCACACAGGCGAGTTTCGGGTCGGACGCAGTGGAGCTTCAGCGGCTGGTGATGAAGGACCTTGGCTTGACGCCGGTCCTTGTATCCAATCAGGTGATTCAGCGGGATCGCCACGCTGAAGTCGTCTTTGTGCTGGCGCTTGTAGCGGCGAGCGGCGAGAAGGTTGCCGGGGAAATCCGCAATCTTCAGCGGACGGAAATCGGCGAGGTGTTCGAATCGTTCCAGCAGAAACAGGTGGGCTCCTCGACCATGCCCCAGAAACGGAACCCGCACAAAAGCGAACGCATTTGCTCCCTGTCCCGAATGATTCGCGCCCTGGTGGCGCCGGCTCTGGAAGATGTGCCGCTGGAGCATGAACGGGATTTGACCAATTCCGCCGCCGAGCGGATCATTTTTCCAGAGGCGTTTATTCTCTCCGATTATCTCCTGCGCCAGCTGAACGAAGTGCTCAAGGGGTTGGATATCCGGGAGGACGCCGTGAAGCGGAACCTGGAACTGACCGGTGGGCTTATCATGAGCGAGCGGCTGATGATCGGCCTGGTGGGGCGGGGCATCGGGCGGCAGAAGGCCCATGAAATCCTGCGGCTCGCCGCCGGGGAAGCATTTCAGGACAAATGCCCGCTCAAGGATATTTTGATGAAGAATCCCGAGGTGTCCCGGCTCATGACCCCGGAACAGCTGGATGAATATCTGGATCCCTCCGGCTACATTGGTACGGCCGTGGACCAGGTAAATCGGGTTATCGCAATGTTTCGCGGTAGTAACAAAGCGCAAGTTCCAATTGCGCTCTCCACACCGGAAATCAAGTCCTAGTAAACAAAGGGAGACGAAATTATGCCGTCCATCGTGATTGTCGGTGCCCAGTGGGGGGATGAAGGCAAGGGTAAAATTGTGGACGCACTGGCCGCCCGGGCCGATGTGGTGGTGCGTTTCCAGGGCGGCGATAACGCCGGCCACACCGTTTATTCCGGGGATAAAAAATATGTGTTTCACATTCTGCCGTCGGGTATCCTGAGATCCGGTGTTTTGTGCGTGATCGGCGGCGGAGTGGTTCTCAACCTGAAGAACCTGGGCGAGGAACTCCAGACCATTCGAATCCCGGAGACCGATTGGCGCCGGCGCCTTCGAATCAGCGGCGAAGTTCACCTGATTCTGCCCTGTCATATTGCCATGGATCAGGCCTCCGAAACGCTCCGTGGCAAGGGTAAAATCGGCACCACCTTGCGCGGTATCGGTCCGGCGTATGCCGATCGCGCCGCGCGGACGGGGGTGCGCTTGGCGGATACCTTGGACGAAAGCTGGTTCCGAACCCAGTTGCGCTCATGTTTGGATGCCAAGCGGGGTTGCCTCCCCGAAGCGCAGGCCCGTGATGTGTGCGATGCCGATCGCGTGGCCGATGAAATCCTTGCCTTGGCGAAACCCTATGCCGGACTGATTGCCGATGCCGGCCAACTGTTGGCGGATGCACGCCGGAAGAGGAAAAACATCCTGTTTGAAGGCGCCCAGGGCACCATGCTGGATGTGGGCGCCGGAACGTATCCCTATGTGACGTCCTCCCATACCGTTGCCGGCGGCGTATGCGTCGGCGCCGGTGTGGGGCCGCATGATATTGACCGGATCATAGGCGTGGTCAAGGCCTACACGACACGGGTGGGGGAAGGCCCGTTTCCCAGCGAACTGCATGATGCAACCGGTGAAATGCTTCGCAAGATCGGCGGCGAGTATGGCGCGACCACCGGTCGCCCCCGCCGATGCGGCTGGCTCGATCTTGTACAATTGCGGCGTGCCGTGCGGTTGAACAGCCTGGATGAAATCGTCGTGACCAAGCTGGATGTTCTGGATGCGTTGGATCGCATCGGTATCTGCACGGCCTACCGTGTCGGCGGCCGGCGGGTTACGGAGTGGCCGGTTAATCCAGTGGACGTTCAGCAGGCGGAACCGGAATGGGAATACCTGCCCGGTTGGCAATGCGCGACCGACGGCGTCACGACTTTCGCGAAACTGCCCAAGGCCGCCCGCCGGTACATCCGGACGATTGAAAAACGCCTTGAGGTGCCGGTCACAATGATCTCAGCCGGCAAGGACCGGGCGCAGTTGATTATCCGGAAACCGGCGTTCGGGAAGAAATAAGAAAGCATTTAAGTGATTCGCGTTCCGCGTTGCGCCGATTTTATTTCTCCGATTCCGGTGGTGATCGCCGAACAGTTGTTCGCGTATCACATGGCCCGGTGCCGGGGATGTCCCATTGATCAGCCGCGGAACTTGGCCAAATCCGTTGCCGTTGAGTGACTCAGAATTGCGGAATGCGGAATAGTATTCAGGCCGCAATGGGATTGCCATGGATAAAAGTTTCCCGACGATCCAGGGATTCGAGATCTTGAAGCTGGTCGGCAAGGGTGGCATGGGCACCGTCTATCTGGCGCGCCAGTTATCGCTTAATCGTCCCGTGGCGATCAAGATTCTGCCGGCGTATCTGGCCGCCAATCCGACCTATGTCATGCGTTTTCGGCAGGAGGCTCGCGCCGCCGCGAAGGTGAAGCATCCCGGCCTGGTCCAGATTTTTGATGCGGGCGAAGAGCAAGGCCTGTTTTATTACGTGATGGAGTATATCAACGGCGAAACCACGGCCCAGCGGTTGGCCCGCAAGGGGCGACTGGACGAGGCAAGCGCCCTCCTGATCGCCGAGTCCGTGGCCGTGGCGCTGGAACATGCGTGGTCTGAGGCCAGGCTGGTTCACCGCGATATCAAGCCGGATAATATTCTGATTGACGAAGACGGTACGGTGAAGGTGGCCGACCTCGGCCTGGCCAAGATGATCGACCAGACCGCCATGGCCATTACCATCGCCCATTCGCTGATCGGCACGCCGCATTACTGCGCGCCGGAACAAGCCCGGGGCGAATCGCAGGTGGATTGCCGCGCCGATATCTACGCCTTGGGCGCCACGCTCTATCATTATATTGTCGGCTATGCGCCCTTTGCCGATACTCCCGGGGTCTCAGCCATGGTTCGTAGTCTTACCGACTATGTGCCGGATCCCATGGACTGTTGTCCGGATGTTTCCGAACACACGGCTTGGCTGATCGAGAAAATGATGGCCAGGGATCGGAATGACCGCCAGCGTAACTGGCATGAAGCTCTTGACGATATCGATCAGGTAATGAGTGGACGTCCGCCGCTGTCACCGCCGCCGCCGCCGCGGGCGAGCACGGTGCTGCGCAGTGAGCGGCGGGGCCGGTCAGGCTCCGTCGGCCAGGCTTCGCCGGAGCGCCTCCTCCGTCGTCCCGATTCGGATGGAGACTATGGCGGACAAGTCGCCCAGTCGAGAGCGTTTCGCCCAGGCGAGAAAAAACCATCATCGATCATGGCCGCCATGCCCCCGCCGTTGCCGGCCGTGAAAGAAGAAACGGCAGAAGACTCGGATCCGTCCATGGGAGCGACCTCGCGCCGTTTCCGGATTTTCCTGTCCCTGGCCGCCGTGTTTACGATCCTGCTGTACCTGATCTGGTTTCGGATGGACAAGGAAGCCCGTTCCCGTTCCGCCCCGGCCCCGACGGTGTTAACCACGGAACAGACGGTGGCGCCGCAAAACTCACAGAAGAGCAAAGCGGGGAAATTTAACTGGAGAAAAAGAATCAGACGTTTCCGTCCGTGATCCGGCCATCTCTGAGCGTCACCAGGCCTGTCAGAATCGTGACCGGGGCCCCCCGGCTCCAAGAAAAATTATCACGATCCGGATCGGGGCCTCATTTATTGTTTAGGCATTTCAATCCGGTTGTAGCGGCGACCTCCGGTCGCCGAAAAAATGACGACGGTCAGCCTGCCCGAGACGATTCGGGTCGGCCAGGGAGCCCGCCAGAAAAAGTTATCCGGCGGCTGCCGGACCTCATTCAAAACGGGTTTCCGATTTACCGGGCGCATTGGCCCAGGGCCGCGTCGGCCAGGACCAGGGCCGCCATGGCTTCCACGATGGGGACGGCGCGCGGGACCACGCAGGGATCATGCCGTCCTTCCACTTTGAGCGCGATGGGCTTGCCGTCGTAGGTAACGGTCTTCTGCTCTTTTGCAATGGTGGCCGTGGGTTTGAAAGCCACCCGGAATAAGATCGGTTCGCCGTTGCTGATCCCGCCTTGAATGCCGCCGCTCCGGTTCGTGGCCGTTCCCAGTGAGCCGCCTTTGGCGATAAACAGGTCGTTATGTTCCGAGCCCCGCAGGCGGGCGCCGCCAAAACCGGAGCCGATCTCAAATCCTTTCACTGCCGGGATTGACAGCATGGCGTGGGCCAGCAGGGCGTTCAGCTTGTCGAACACGGGTTCACCCCAGCCGGCGGGCACATGACGGCACACACAGGAGATGATGCCGCCGAGAGAATCCCCGTCTTTCCTGGCCGCCTCGATGGCTTCAATCATGCGCCGGGCGGCCGCGGGATCCGGACAGCGGACGACGTCCGCATCCACGTGGGTGCGAGTCATTGTTTCCAGTGACGGGTTGGGAGTGTCAATAGAGCCCACCGAACTGACCCAGGCCACGATGTCCACGCCATGTATCGTTTTTAGAAATTTTTCGGCTACGGCGCCGGCGGCGACCCGGCCGACTGTTTCCCGGGCGCCGGCTCGTCCACCGCCGCTATGGGCCGTGATGCCGTATTTAATTCGATAGGTAAAATCCGCGTGCGATGGGCGCGGCGCCGCAGCGATTGCCGTATAATCGGCGGGCCGGATATCAGTATTCTCGATGATCAGGGCAATGGGCGAGCCGAGGGTCAGGCCCTGATCCACGCCCGAAAGGATAGTGACGCGGTCCGTTTCCTGACGGGTCGTAGTCAATGCGCTCTGGCCGGGCCGGCGCCGGTCAAGTTGGGGCTGGATATCCGTCTCGTTGAGGGGTAGGCGGGCCGGGCATCCGTCCACCACGGCGCCGATCGCCTTGCCGTGTGATTCGCCGAATGTCGTGACCTTGAATCGGGTTCCAAAACTGCTGGACATGGTGGTTATTCTCCCGACCGGACTCTAGCGGTCGCCTTTCGGATGATCAATAACTTTTTTCTGATAACGCCTGCTTTCACCTTGCTTCAGGGTGATCGTTTCCGTGGTCCAGGCGAATGACGTATCCCTTCCGGCGTGAAAAATCACGGTGTCGCAGTCCGGGGTGATTTCTCCCTCCATTGTGACGCCAAAGGCCGTGGCCATGTTTCCGAATCGAATAGCGCCATCCCACGGGAGACAACACCCCGTGTCCATCCTGTTCCACCACGTGGAGAGGACGCCGTCGAGGATGGCTTGCGCGAACAGGCCGTGGCTGGTGATATAAAATGGCATATGGTAACTTTTGCTGGTTTCGTAGATCTGAATCCAGTCGGGATCCATATAATCGGAGCGCTGGATGTTGGCCCAGTCTTTGCGCCAGCCGGAAACATCCCGGAGGCGGGCGGATGCCAGCAGGAATTCGCCCAGTGTCCATCCGTAAAAAAAAGGCGCCTTCGAATCCCGGGTGATTTCGTAGCGCAGATCATAGGCGCGCCGGGTGGGCGCATCGGGCGTATCGGCCAGCGGCAGGTAGGCCAGCGGGTTCAGTTGGGGCGGATGTTTCTGCTGGCCGAAGTCCTTCGATCCGGATCCCTGACAGGTGAAGAAATAGCCCCGTTCCGACAACAGCGGCGCCAACGCCAGCCCATCTTTCAGGATGGCGCGCATCCGCCCCTGGGTATCCAGTCCCAGGGCCACTGCCGTTTGAAAACAGTATTGAGCGCCGAACAGGGCGCACAGATAGTCCTTTTGATTGATGCCTCCCATTTCATCCTGCCCCATCGAGGGAATGACATGAATATGCCACAGGGCATCGTTTTCTTTTTTACAGATATTCATATAGAAACAGGCGGTTTCGGCAATCAGGGGCCAAGCGTAGGTTTGCGACCATTCCTTGTCGTTGAGCATGATGGCGGTTTCATAGGCCATGCGGCAGACGTAGGCCGAATTGTGGAGCTGATAATAACATTGATTCGGCGGTTCCGGATCGTGGAAACCGTCAAGAGCGCCATAGGGAAATACCCAGGGCACGAAGACGCCTTCCATGTTCAGCAAGCGCCGGGTGTAATCCTGCATGCCCTTGATGCGCTTGCTGTAATATTCGATCCATGCCTTGGCAATATCCAGTTTCCCGATTGCCAACAACACGGGATGGATGTATGACAGGTCCTGGGGAAACGAGAAGGGCCAGGCGCTGCCGCTCAATCCCATGGGAGGTGCCATGCCCTTATCCGCTTCATTGTATGACGAAAGAATATAAGCCACTGATCGCACCCAGACTTGCTGGATAGAGTTTTCCGGCAGATCAAGCCAGCCGATCCTGTTCCAAGTGGCGTGCCACCAGTTTATCGTTTGCAGTAGCGATTGTTCCGCCGCAATATCGGTGGCGGCATTGATGGCAATGATGATGAAATTTCTTCCCTGCGAAAGATGGATCTTGACCCCGCCGGCGACACTTTCCAAGCGGGCGTTGGTTCTGACCCGCAGTGTGGTGTTGGCGTTCAGACAGCGAATCCGCGCCTGCCAGCAGCCTTGTTCCATCGCGGCTTCAAACTTTGGATGCATGGTTTGACCGTAATGCACGTCGAGTTCTTGGAATGGGATGACGAGGATCGGACTGCCGTTTCCTTTGAGATCGATCTGGAATCCGGCCACATCGCGGCATACCGGGTCAAACCAGCTCACCGTCCGGATGGAGGATTGACCGGTTTGAAACTGGGTTGTCAGCAGGCCGTCGTAGAATGACTGGCGCTGATCGTAAGCCAGGATATCCGCGGGTTCCTGTTCCCAATGACACTTGGCGATGGGTAGGAGATAGTCGGCCTTGAATTGCGCCCGCACGAAGTGGCCGAGATGCATGAAGTGCGTTTTGACATGACTCTCGTAAGGACGGGTCCCGTGAGGAGTGTCATGCAGTCCCCAGGGCCCATAACAGGATCCAAACGTGCCATTTCCCTGGTATAGGTTAACATGGCGTTCGCTCGCCTGCGGGTTATGCCGGCGATGAATGTCTCCTTGTGAAATCAGTGTTTTCATATGACGTTTATCGTACAACAAATAGCCCTCTTTTTCCAGCAGGTCAACGCCATTTTGTTGTCTGGAAACTGACTCTGACATGAAGTCGCTTTCATGGAGTCCTCCGTAGATCATCCTGTTACTGAATCCGCTGCGGCAATCTTGTCCACCACCTCTTTCGCTGTGAAATTATTGCAAAAAAGCTTGACTTTATAGTCGGAAATCGACAAGCTTAAATTTAAATCTTGAGCAAGTGCACAAAGCTTCATCACGGCGATTTTACTGGAGATACGGTTATCCTGCTTACAAATTGAAACTACTAATCGGAGAATTTCAATGGGCGTGTGGTCATACCGCCAAGTGATTTCTTCTCGAATGCTAAATAGAGCCTGTCCCGTTATTCCGTGGGTCTTGAAAACACAGGGCATATCGTATTAAAGAGGAGGGGCAAGAGTACCCTAAAAGGATACTTTGCCCCAAATCCGTGTGTTATAGTGCCCGATGAGCTATCAAATCATAC
>JAHIJO010000130.1 GCA_018898455.1 Verrucomicrobiota bacterium
AAACTCGATCAATCCTGACACCGGTACCGTCGAAACATTCGAATCAGCGCGTTGGTGGACGAATCGTGTTTCAGTTCCGGCTCCGCTACCGGTGTCAGGATTGATCGAGTTTAGCTGTGGTTCAATAGAACCGCAGGGGAAGAGGGGAAGCCGTTCTGACGAACGGCGGCTACACCGGGGCCATTCTGGTGTAATGGCGGTTCGATAGAACCGCAGGGGAAGAGAGGAAAGCTGTTCTGACGAACGGCGGCTACACCGGGGCCATTCTGGTGTAATGGCGGTTCGATAGAACCGCAGGGGAAGAGAGGGAAGCCGTTCTGACGAACGGCGGCTACACCGGGGCCATTTTGGTGTAGTGGCGGTTCGTGAGAACCGCGGGGGTAGAGATGGAAGCCGTTCTCTCGAACGGCGGCCACAATATGTTGGTAGTGTAAATGGATCTATGAGCCGGGTCTTCCATAACCGTCCGAAGCGACTTGCAGTTGTTTTTGATCGTTATCAACCGCCCCTGTATTTTGTGACGATCTGTACGTGTGAAAGAAAGGCCATATTAAACGACCCGGACATCCATCAAGTGTTTAGTATTTATGCCCACCATGCCGCAACGCGTCAGTGTGCAGTTGGGCGGTATGTCATCATGCCGGATCATATTCACCTGTTTGTGAGAATCGGCGGCAATTTGTCGCTGAGTCAGTTTGTGAGATTGTTGAAACAGCGGTTAACTTTCTGTTTGGGTCAGAAAGCCGTAAAGGGTCCATATTGGCAACCCGGCTTTTTTGACCATCTCCTCAGGAGTTCAGATAGTTATTCGCAGAAGTGGACTTATGTAAGTCAAAATCCTGTGCGGGCGCAGTTGATTGCATATCCGGAAGAGTGGCCGTATCAAGGGGAAATCGTTCGAATTGATCGGGTGTAAGGGCGGTTCGATAGAACCGCAGGGGAAGAGAGGGAAGCCGTTCTGATGAACGGCGGCTACACCAGGGGCATTTTGGTGTAGTGGCGGTTCGATAGAACCGCAGGGGCAGAGGGTGGCCGTTCTCTCGAACGGTGGCTACACCGGGGGCATTTTGGTGTAGTGGCGGTTCGTGAGAACCGCGGGGGAAGCGATGGAAGCCGTTCTCTCGAACGGCGGCGACACCGCTATAGCGGATGTGCAGGAATAAGTGATGCGAGCGAAGATTGGCCAGCCCTCCGTAGCGGCTTTGCGCAGGAGGGAGCGAGCGAAGGGATTTGAACCCTCGACGTCCACCTTGGCAAGGTGGAGCTCTACCACTGAGCTACGCTCGCTTGATAAAGGTTTATATTCATACCAAAAAACAACTCATCCAAGCAAGGATTTATTTTCCATGATCGCGCATCCGGATCCGATAGCTGATGACCGTGCCCGCATTCCGGAACGGGTCCGCGAGTTTTTTCGGGCCGGCGGCCTGCTGGAGCAGGCTTGTGTCCACGAGCCGTTTGCCTTTGAAATCCGTCCCCAGCAGATGGTCATGGCGGATGCCGTGGCCCAGGCCATCCTGACGCCCGGGCACCTGGCGGTGGAAGCCGGGACCGGGGTGGGCAAGACATTTGCCTACTTGGCGCCGCTGATCTTTCTGGCGCTGGAAAAGCAGGAGCCCGTGGCCGTATCCACCCACACGATCAACTTGCAGGAGCAGATCGTGTTCCGGGATATCCCTTTTCTCAAAAAGCATCTGGGGGTGGACTTTGAGGCGGTGCTTTGCAAGGGACGTCAGAACTATCTGTGCCGCCGCCGGCTTGATCGTGCCCGGCAGATGAGCGGCGACCTGTTCCATAAAGCGCAGGAACGCGATCTGGACCGGATCCGGCGCTGGGCCGATGTGACGGAAGATGGAAGTCTGTCGGATTTTACGGGGGAGGGGGAGGAACAGCCCGCTTCGGATGTTTGGAGCCAGGTTTGTTCGGAACAGGATAACTGCCTGGGCCGGCGCTGTCCCCATGGAGCGCGCTGTTTCCTGATGCAAGCCCGAAGCCGGGCATTCGAGGCCGATATTCTCATCCTCAATCATCATCTGTTTTTTTCCGACCTGGCCTTGCGCCAGTCAGGGGCGGGCCTTCTGCCGGGATTCAAAACCCTCGTGCTGGACGAAGCCCATTGCCTGGAAGCTACCGCCGGCGAGCACCTGGGACTTAGGCTTTCGCAGGCCGGCATCGAGCATTGGCTGAGACGGTTGTATGTGCCGGAGTCCGGCAAGGGCTTGCTGGCGGCGCTGAAGGAAAGCGACTTGGCCCATGCCGTCTCCCGCGTCTGGGATGACGTGGAGCGGTTCTTCCTGGAAATCAAGCGCTGGGCTTGTCTGCCCGGCCTTCGGAGTCCCGATCGCGAAGCGCTTCGGGACGGAGTAGGCGCCGGCAAGGATACGCGGCGCGTAGTCGGCGCGCCACTTGACGTCCCCGTGGCCCTCGGTGAACGCCTGACGGCGGTGATTCATCAGATTGACCGGCGGGGCGCCAGCCTCGAGGATCCGGATGTTAAAGCCGAACTCAAATCCATAACCCGCCGCGGCCGGGAACTCCGCGACAGCCTGGACGTGTTCCTGACCCAATCCCAGGCGAATCAAGTCTATTGGATCGAGTGCGAGGGAGTCCGCCGCAAACAATTTGTGCTCTATTCCGCGCCCATTGAAGTGGGGCCGATCCTGGAAACCATGTTGTTTCCGCAATTCCAGTCCGTCATCCTCACCTCGGCGACCCTGGCGGTGGCGGGGGGGCGGAACCCAGTAATCAGTGATCAGTTATCAGCGGTCGGCGAACGAAGAACGAAGGACGCCACGTCGCCCCGCAGCGGGGCAAGTGGCCACTTGGCGCCAGGCGCCGACGTGGAAGAACAAAGAACGGATAACATCTCGCCGCTCTCTTATTTCCGGAAGCGGGTGGGGGCGGCGCATTGTCGGGAACTGGTGGTTGGGTCGCCGTTCGATTACAGCCGCCAGATGCGGGTGTACCTTGCCGGCGATATGCCGGATCCTGCCAAGGAGTCTGCGTTTGTCGAGTCAGCGGGCGGGGCGATATCTTTTTTTGTGCGGAAATCGCGGGGACGCGCATTTGTTCTGTTCACCAGCGCCGAAATGATGAAGACCCTGGCGGCCCGCTTGCGGTCCTCTCTGGAAGCCGAGGGTTTGATGCTGATCGTACAGGGGGAAGGAACCCCGCGGCATCGTATGCTGGATGCATTCAAACGCAATGGCTCGGCCGTTTTGTTCGGGCTGGCCAGTTTCTGGATGGGCGTGGACGTGCGCGGGGAGGCGCTTAGTAACGTGATTATCGTGCGCCTGCCGTTCGCCGTGCCGGATGAGCCGGTGACCAAAGCCCGCCTGGATCGCATCCGTGAACAGGGGGGAGATCCGTTTCGGGATTATTCCCTGCCGGAAGCCATCCTGAGATTCCGGCAGGGGGTGGGACGGTTGATCCGCACGGCGACGGATGAGGGCATGATTGCCGTGCTGGATCCCCGGATTGTCAGCCGCTGGTACGGCCGGCATTTCCTGAACGCCATTCCCGAATGCCCGGTGGAGATTATATCCGTGAGCGGTGAACCGTAAGCGGGAAGGAGCCGGGGAAAAGCGGCAGTACGGACTGCCGCACTCCAAAACGGATCGGAATATGGAGTGCGCAATCCGTCGGCTGACGGATTGAAAGCGGACAATATTATTGAAGCCAAGTTGCTTAGAAGTGTTACTCTGATTGGCCCTTGATTAAACCAGGCCGAAATTTTTTAGACAAAAATCCGGATCGGCTACGCTTATTTAACAATGAAACTGTGGAATTTTCATGGAAAATTCGAAGAGCAGCCATACCGGAAGGAGGCGAATTTGAGCTAATAACAAGACCAACCTAAACGAGGAGTCATAAATATCTGCTTAACGAAAAGGGAAAACGATGAAAAAGATTGTATTGCTATCAATAATCCCCGTGATTATGGGATTCATTCCCAGTCTTTTTGCAGGAGATTACAGCGCCGGAGCAGATGCCGGATTTAATCCTGCGGCTTTGATTAAGGGAAAAGATGCGGCGGAAAGTTTTGAAAAATACAAAAAGGTTATGAGCAGGTTGAACGAAGTTATAACCTCAACCAAGGAGCAGAAAAAGGGACTCTGTGCCGCGGGCAAGGCAAGCGTCAACAAGGTATTGAAGGAACAGGAAAAAGGAAAAAAAGACACTTGCCAACTGATGACTGAAATCATTAAGGAAAGCATCCAAAACCTTTCATCCGAAACAGACGTGGCTATCAAAGCCGAGAAATTAAAGGAACTCAACGTCATGCTTGTCGAAACGAAGACCATTGCGTCTGAAAAACCGAAAAACAAGAAACAGATGTGACAATATGTAATGTCTCAGTTACAGGGGGTGTAGAGGCGGTTCGATCGTGTCCCGCTCTTAGCGGGAAGAACCGTCCGTCAGCTGACGGACCGTTCTGGCGAACGGTCGCTACAACTGAAGCCCTCTGCCCAACTCGGTTGCGCCGCATTTTCCCTGAAACCGAGGCATTGCGAAAATATCATTATCGGAGGCGACATGAAGAGCCTATTCGAAAAGGTGTTTTCGAACGGCGCTTTCAAGTTCACGATTCCGGGTTGCCGCAGAAGTCAGAATCTCCTTACGGTAACCCATCACAAGTTTGGATTGTCGCCTTGGCGTAAAAAGCAGGTTTTTGGCGATGAAAATCAAGCGAAAATAATTCATTAGCATCCCATAGCAAAAAGCCCGGAAATAGTGTATAGGCCTGCCAACCGACTAAAGGAGGCAGACATTAAGACACACATTCCGGGCAGGTTTAATTACAGCATCTTGGCGCAGATTTGCAAACTTATTCCGCCGC